>NZ_JACJOZ010000109.1:0-19149 GCF_014695795.1 Phormidium sp. FACHB-592 | reverse complement strand
CTGGCAGGCTTAATTGCGTATACCTATCAGGAGAAAAAACCCTCCTTGAACTTGGAGTGCAAAGGCTTGCCTGCACTGCCTCCGGTTGTCTTCTAACCCCGTCGAACTCACGTTGAGTTATAGCAACGGAAAAATTTTGGTCGTTAAGGCTGAAACCCAGATTGGCGTAGCGCTCGGAGTTGCTGTTTCTTACCAACCTGTTCTCGGTTGAAGTAGTACCGCCCATAGACATTGATGTGAGCATGACGAGTGGGCCAGATCTGTTTCAACGCTTCGTCACCTGGAAACTGCCCCTCCTGCTTCAATTGTTGAACCACCTGTTCGATATAAACCGAGTTCCAAACAATCACCGCGTTCGTGACTAAATTTAGACAGCCCACCTGATTGTGGAGTTGTTCATCCTGCTGCGCTCGAATTTCTCCCTGATTGGCGTAACACAGATGCGAGCGGAGGCTATGCAAAGCTTCTCCTTTGTTGAGCTGTCGATTTAGCCGACGGCGATTGTTTTCATCGGCATACCAACGCAGAATGTGAATCGTTTTGATTAACCTGCCATACTCCTGAAGCGCCTGTGTGAGCGGATGTTTGCGTGGAAAAGCCTGCAACTTTTGCAGCAGCAGCGAAGCTGTGACCCACCCTTGTTTGAGTGAACCCGCTAACCGTAGCATGTCATCCCAATGCTGGGAAATCCGTTCTTGATTGATGACATGGGGTGGGGTCCTTGAAGGGTTGCTGTCATGAGATGCAATTAGCCCAAAACCCTTGCTGTGATTGGGGCCTAGCGGCTGATTTTTCCAAGGTGCCGACCTTCTACACACTCTGATTGATAAGTTTAGGTTATCTACTCTGCTGAGGTTTTACGCTCTCTAAAGCAGTCATTTAGAGGCGTAGCATGAAGCGAAAATGGGAGAACGAGGAGCTAACTGAGCATTGGAGTCTTGATAGCTAGGAGAGGGAACTGGTTGCTCAAAAGAAGGGAGCTAACCGTTTAGGGTTCGCGCTGCTGCTGAAGTTCTTTCAATGGCAGGGGCGGTTTCCAGAAAAGAAGAATGAGATTCCTCGCGTTGTGCAAGAATTTGTCGCCCAACAATTGGGCATTTCTGCCAGCCTTTACCAGGAGTACGATTGGCAAGGACGAGCCAGCCACTATCGTCGAGCCGAAATCCGGCAATTGCTTCAGTTCCGTCCTGTTCAGGCGCCAGATTTTGACGAGTTGCGTCAGTGGCTTATCGATGTTGTCTTACCCAAGGAAGTCGATGCTCGTCGCATCCAACAGTCACTCTATGAGGAGCTAAAGACGCGTAAGATTGAACCTCCGACCTCTGGACGCATGGCGCGTCTACTCAACTCAGCCAAGCGCCAGTTTGAGATACAGCTTTGTGCGGCTATCAGCGAGCGCATTGCCGAGTCTTGCCGAAAGGCGTTGGATGATTTAACGGGACCTCAAGAAGATTCCTACCTCCTGGACCCCCACGAGATCCGGCTCAATCAACTGAAAGAGGAGGTTGGATCTGCTACGGTGAAGAGCTTGGAAGCGGAGTTGTCGAAACTCGAAATTCTTCAAACAGTCGGACTTCCTAGCGATCTGTTCACGAACTTGTGCGACAGTATTGTGGAGCGATACCGATTGCGGGTTGAGACGGAGACGCTGACCGAATTAAGACAACACCCTGAGCCGATTCGATACACCCTACTGGCGGCATTTTGCTCCTTACGCTTGCAAGAGGTCATCGACAACATCGTTGAGCTTCTGCTGCAACTGGTGAATCGCCTGGAACGACGGAGTCGTAAGCGAGTCACTGAAGAAGTGGTCGCCAAAGCGCAAAGTAGCACTGACCACGACAAAATCCTGTATCAGATCGCTCTGGCTGCTCTGGCCGAACCGGAGGGCTTGGTCAAGGACGTGATTTACCCCATTGCGGGAGAGGAGACGCTGGAAAAGCTGGTAGACAGTTTGAGTGGGGGAGAGAGCTTTCGAGAACGGCTTCATGCTCGCCTGCGCTCTGCCTATAACCACCATTACCGTCGGATGCTGCCCTTGATTCTCAAAGCATTGGAGTTCCGATGTGATAGCCCACAAACGCAACCGGTCATGGCAGCACTGCAACTTTTGAAGGATTACGCGGACACCCCCTCTCGCACGCCTTACCCAGCCGATAGAACCGTACCTATTGAAGGAGTTCTCAGTTCCACATGGCAATCCGTCGCGGTCAGTACCGGAGAGAACGGCGAACCTCAGGTTGACTGGGTCGCGTATGAATTGGGTGTGCTCCAAACCGTCCGGGACAAATTGCGCTGCAAGGAGATCTGGGTAGATGGAGCCAAGCGCTACCGGAATCCGGATGAAGATTTGCCGCAAGACTTTGAGACCAAGCGAGCGACCTATTATCAGGACTTGCAGCAACCCCTGGAGGTTGAATCCTTTATCTCCAAAATTCAGCAGGACATGGCTCAAGCCCTAGAGCAATTTAATGCGGGGCTACCCACCAATTCTAAAGTGGACATTTCCTCGACTCGTGACGGGTGGATTCGCTTGACGCCTCTGGAGGCGCAACCGGAACCAGAACAGTTGAGAAAGTTGAAGAAAGAACTCAATCGGCGCTGGTCCACGGTTCCTTTACTGGACATCCTCAAAGAAACCGAATTTCGGCTCCAGTTCACGACCCATTTTCGTAGCACTGGTAGCCGGGAAATCCTTGACTCCGTTGAGCTACAGAAACGTCTGCTGTTGTGCCTGTACGCCTTAGGAACGAATCTTGGCATCAAACGAATTGCACCGTCAGATCATGGCGTCGGCTACTTTGATTTGCACTATGTCCGCCGCAAGTTTTTGAGTAAGGCGGCACTCCGGCAAGCTATCACCGATGTGGCGGATGCCGTGTTCCGCGTTCGCTTGCCTCACATTTGGGGGGATGGCACCACAGCTTGTGCCTCAGACTCCAAGCAGTTTGGCACCTGGGACCAGAACCTCATGACCGAGTGGCACCCACGCTATCAACGACGGGGTGTGATGATTTACTGGCATGTGGAGAAGAAGTCGGTTTGCGTCTATTCCCAACTCAAGCGCTGTTCCTCCTCTGAGGTTGCGGCTATGATCCAGGGCGTGCTACGCCACTGTAGCCAAATGGCTATCGATAAAAACTACGTCGATACGCACGGTCAAAGTGAAGTTGGCTTTGCCTTTTGCTATCTCCTCGGCTTCCAACTCATGCCACGCATCAAAGGCATTCACCAGCAAAAACTGTACCTGCCCGATAAAGGTCAATCCCAGTCTTATCCTCATCTTCAGGCAATTATCAAACGCCCTATCCGGTGGCGATTGATCCGGGAGCAGTATGACATGATGGTCAAGTTTGCCACCGCTCTTAAACAAGGAACGGCTGAGCCAGAGGTAATCTTATCCCGGTTCACGCGCAACAACGTCAAACACCCGGTCTACTTAGCTTTAGCGGAACTGGGGAGAGCTATCAAAACGATCTTTCTATGTCGTTATCTGCATGATGAGCGCATGCGCCAGGAGATCCAGGAGGGCTTGAATGTCGTTGAAAACTGGAATAGTGCCAATGACTTCATCTTCTATGGCAAGAGCGGTGACTTTACGTCTGCTCCCGTTGTGTTGAAGGAAATCTCCATGCTTTGTTTACACCTGCTCCAGGTGAGTTTGGTTTACATCAACACCTTGCTGATTCAGCAAATTTTGTCCGAACCGGACTGGATGGGGCAAATGGGTGTGAATGAACTCAGAGCCTTAACGCCGCTTATTTATGCCCATGTCAATCCGTATGGCGTCTTTCGGCTCAACATGACAGAACGACTGCAAATCGAATCCCTTGCCAGCTAACGTTAATCTTTCGCTCCTCTAGCTCCTCTAATTGACGTTGTTAGCCAGGGCGATCTAACCCTGGCGACCTGGAATTTTCTGGCTCAATCTCTATAAGCCAAACTTATGAAAAAAGCGCAAAAATAGAGGGTTCTCCCCGCTGGTATGGGCTAATTGCATCTCATGACAGCAACCCTTCAATGACCCCAGCGAGCCGTCGCTGACTTACTCGAAAAGGCAGCACTACCGTCAGGCATCACGGAACGCTTCGATGCACTGGTGACCTATGGGTTGAGTGGTACGACGCTCTATCGTCATCGGGATCTGTGGCATCCGAGGCATTTACAAAACGCAACAATGGGCGCACTTCAGAGTGATGTGGGGCTGGATTGCGCGTGGGCGGCAGCCAGCCCCACCAGTCACACAAACTTATTGGGTGAAAGTGGGTGTAAGACACTGCCTGAAGGGGTTTCTAGCCCTTTGGAAAGTTTAGAACCATGGGCGATCGGGTGTAAGAGCAGTCTCAGCGGGGCTTTGAGTCCGGCTGAGACCAGAAATATGACGCAGGCGGAGGGGATTGCCTATATCAAACAGGTGTTGCACCAGGTCAAGGCTAGACGGCAGCTGGAAACAGCGCAGAAACGACAGCGGCTGGAATGGCGCAACCAGCTTTCGCTGCCGTTTAGTGAGGCACCAGAGTAAGCGGGCGCACTGAGCCCAGCGCTCAACCGCAAGCAAGTGAGAGCGGTTCAGCTTCGCTGACCACTTTGGGCGCGGTTGTCTCTCTACCCCTAGCAAATCGGTCTGAAGCCTGCGAAGATCGAACCGGAATAGCTCATTACTACCGCGGCACTGAATAGCCACTGATGTCTTCCCTCACTACTCCCCCTGGTCAGCTGCGTCTACCCCTCTTGGGCGAAACCCTTGCCTTCCTCCGTGATCCTGACTTTGCCAAGAAGCGCCATCGGCAGTACGGTCCGATCTTTAAGACGCAGCTACTGGGCAACCCAACTGTCTTTCTGAAGGGTGCGGCGGCGAATGACTTCGTCCTGTCTCACGAAAACCAGTTTTTCGTCGTCAGTTGGCCGCCTAGCGTGAAGCGACTCTTAGGTCCGCTGTCGCTGGCACTGCAAACAGGTGCGCTGCATCTACAGCGGCGCAAGCTGCTGGCACAAGCCTTTCAGCCCCGTGCCTTGGCAGGTTATGTCCCCGTGCTGGCGGCGATCAGTGAGCAGTACCTGGAGCGCTGGGTCGCGCTGGAAACGTTGACCTGGTACCCGGAGCTCCGAAACTATACGTTTGACATTGCCGGTAAGCTGCTGATTGGTCTGGATGACGCTGCTCAAACAGAGTTGGGGCACTGGTTTGCAACCTGGTGTGAGGGGCTGTTCAGTCTGCCGTTGCGCTTACCTTGGACGCGCTTTGGCAAGGCTTTCCGTTGCCGTGAGCAATTGCTCACGGGCCTAGAGACGCTGATCCGGGAGCGGCAACAGGCGGGCAGTCAGGGCAGTGATGCCTTGGGGGTACTGCTGCGGGCGCGCGATGAGGACGGTCAACCGTTAGGGTTGGAAGAACTCAAAGATCAAGTGTTGCTGCTGCTGTTTGCGGGACATGAAACGCTGACTTCGGCGCTGGCCTCTTTCTGCTTGCTCCTGGCGCAGCATCCAGCGGTCAAGGACAGGGCGAGAGCGGAACAGTCCCAATTTAGAGGCGTACCGCTCTCGCTGGAAACGTTAAAGCAGATGACTTACCTGGAGCAGGTCTTGAAGGAGGTACTGCGGTGCATTGCGCCGGTAGGCGGCGGTTTTCGGCAGGTCTTGCAGTCATGTGAGTTTGGCGGGTTCCTGCTGCCCCAGGGTTGGAGCGTGCTCTATGAGATCAATTTGACTCACCAGGACAGCGAGCTTTTTCTGGCACCGGAGCAGTTTGACCCGGGGCGCTTTAGCCCGGAACGGGCGGAGGATAAGGTCAAGCCGTTTAGTCATGTGCCGTTTGGCGGCGGCGTCCGGGAGTGCTTGGGGAAGGAATTTGCGCGTCTGGAACTGAAGCTCTTTGCGGCTAAACTCTTGCAGGGGTATGACTGGAGTTTGTTGCCTCAGGATCTGACGCTGGTGACGGTGCCCACGCCCCACCCCAAAGACGGTCTGAAGGTGCGGTTTTACCGCCAGCCGCTGCAGGGCCTTTCAGCCGCGACTGACAGTAGCGTGCCGATGGCCTAACGGCCCCGCGCCGTAGAGGTGCCGCTACTGAGACGCTCTTCGAGCGATGCTTTGAAACGCAATGCAAATAAGGCTTTCCAGCCCATCGAACATTTTTTTGGTTCGTAAGTCACCTTTGTCTAGCAATGGAGAAATTTTGGTCGCTAAGGCTAGAAAGCTTGCTGCTGAAGACTTTTAGCAATCACTCGGATTTAGTACTTAACAGTCTGAACTGTCCCATTTCCGCCTGTAAACGGGACAGCCGATGCCGCAAAAGCTTGATTCTACGTTGGGACTGTCTGCTCATTGACAACAAGCCAAGCATCGCAAACGGGACAGTTATCCTTAACGACCCTTTTGTCGCCGCTGCTAGACAAAGGCGAAGGACTGAGAAACTGCTTACCATCAGACTCGTGTATCGCGTCGTGGAAGCTGCCTTTTCGAGGGGCCATGTGAAAAAACCCAGAGACGCTGCCAGCTCAACCCCCTGTGTTCACTTGTTGGGCTTGACCGCAGCCTTACTGGCTCGCCCGACCAGGGGATGATAAACCCGAATGGCTTGAATGGGTAAGGGGTGACCGTCACTGGAAAGCACCTCAAGGGTATGCCTGCGATTGGTCAACCCTTGAGCCAGTGTGGTTGTTTGCTCCAGCGTCGGGTCTGGATTGGAGCGGGGCGTATAGGTGTCCACAAAATGTGGCACAATCGACCACCGAATCTGGAAACCGTCGGTCACCGAAACATTTGTGAGTGGGGCCAGCCACCAGGCACTTTGATCAATGACCACGCGCCCAGAACGAGAAATAAACGGGTGCTCTGCATAGGAGCCAGCACCATCCTCCCCAGTCACACTCCCAGTCACGGTGAAAGCAAAGTCAGTATTAGAGCGGAAATGAGTGAGCGTGACCGTCCAATCCTCTACCTGCAAGGGCGTCTGAGCGCGCACCCGCATCAGCGCTCCGACTTCCCAGGGCCAATCCTTGCCTGTCTCAGGCGACTCAATCCAGTCGGCCGCCAACTGACCATTGGGACGGGTCATGCTATACAGCTCTGGAAATGTAGAGGGTTTGCGGCCATCAATCCGAATGCGACCGCTGGCGCCAGTCAGCTGGGCGGCAGACGCAATGACATCAATGCGATTGCCCACAAAGGGCAAGGTCAGTTTTCCATCTCTAAAGAAAATATCCTTGCCCACCACGTAAGTCCGCACCAGTGCATCAGGGTCAGACGGCTGCGCTGGCTGATAGATGAGATACCGCTTGACCAGCTCAGCCATCAGCCAGTTACCGTGGGCATTCAGGTGGCCGTCGTCTACCAGCAACTGGCTGAGTAAATAGTTATGCTCCCGCAGATAACGCAGCCAAGGATGCCGAATATCGACGAAGCCGCTATGATAGCGCCGCGCGAAGTGCGGGATAAACCCATCGGACATCTTGTCACTCCAGGCGGATGGGCCTGTGTAGTAGTCCGTGAGCAGCAGCACTTCTGCTGTGGTGGTGGCACGCACTTTACGGATGATCTTCTCATAATCAAGATGAGAGCCATACACATGGAAGATGAGTAGATCGGGATAGAACGGATAGAGGTCATGCTCGGCTGGAGCAACCAAACATTGAGAGGCACACCCGCCGATCGAGCGATTTTTGATCACGAAGTTAGTGTTGGGAAAGCGCGCGCGTAAATCAGCGGCCACGGCACGTGACCAGGCCTGCTTCGTCGTCGATTGGCCATAAAAAAGAATGCGAACGGTTTGCCGCTGTTGCGGGCTGCTATTTGCCATCAACGCCATTGTCCGCTGGATGTGAGCGCCTAAACTGGAGGGGTTAGCAGGCGGGGCAGGGGGTGGATAGGCTTGAACGGCGAAGCCAGAGCAGCAAAGCGCGCTCACCGTCACGATTGTCCAAACCCATCTGTTTTTCACTGGCTTGCTACACTTTTCAGCATGAAACTTTTGCCTTTTAACAGCATAAGGGCACCACAAGTGCTTTGACCCAACGGTTCGTCAAGCGACAGCCGCTAGGGCTGCCATGCGGGTCGGAGACCCATGCAGGCAATTCAGGGTCATGGAAGACCGAGAATGCCTAGCGTCTAAGCTTTCTAGCGGTGCAAACCTGCTCAAAACATCTAGCGGTCAGGCAGCCAACACCGCCAAGGCAAGCAGTGTCAAGCTTTGCATCGTACACTTTGGACTCAATTTGACCTTGCGGGCCTACCAAAGGCAGTCGTACACCTGACGCTTTGGTACCCTTCTACGGGCTGAAAGCCTTTGTTGTTGTGGATGAATGGCCTGTTCGGCAATGAACCAATGCAAGCGTGGCTGCAAAAGCCTTTGCAGTGCATCGTGATACCAAATTGCATGCATGGGTCTCCGACCCGGTCTAGCGCCAAGTTTTCAGACCCCGCTTTTGCCATCAGCGACTGCAAGCCGCTCCAAATGACTGAAGGTCCCGATGGCTAAGGCGGTCTACTGGCTGATGGGTTGAAGTGGCCCAGCCCCAAGCGTCGCTTGTATGAGTTCGGACCTTACGACTAGCCTGGACGCGTTTAGCGCCACCGATATCATGCTATAGGCTGCATGTGCTGGGTCGTTCAAGGGGAGCTTATATGCGAAACGGTAGAGCGTTCTGGGTGGGCATGGTGGCGGTGCTGGTGCTAGCCGTTTGGCAAGTTGGAGCCGCACCACGCCCTGTCCACATCCTGCCTCTGGGTGATTCGATTACTCAAGGTGGGCGAACGGACCGCGAAGAGTATACTTACCGCTTACCCTTACAGCGGTTATTAATCGAGGCGGGTGTGCCCTTTGTGTTCATTGGGTCGATGAGGACGGGGCTACAGCCAGAGGCTACTTGGCCAGCAGTGGCTCCTGGTGTGCAGTTTGATCGCCATCATGAAGGACACTATGGCTGGAAAACGGCTGCTGTGCGTGATCAGTTGGCGACTTGGTTGCCGTTATATGCTTGCCCGGATATCGTGCTGATTCATCTGGGGACTAATGACCAGGAGGCTGCTAACAGCACTGCTAACGCAGTCGAGGCCAAGGCGCTTTTGACTCAGGCGATCGTGGCACCGTTGGAGGATATCATCGGTATCCTGCGGACGCGGAACCCCAAGGTGTTGATCCTGGTAGGGCATTTAAACTTCGATAGTGACACTGCGAGGCAAATTCGTTCGTTGGTCGAGTCCATGGCGAGTAGACTCTCCACACCAGCGTCACCGATCAGGACTGTGCCTCATTATCTTGGCTTTAGAGCGGCACCTGGTCCTGGCAGTGACACCTTCGACTGGGCACATCCCAATCCTCAGGGGCAGCAGAAAATGGCTCTAGCCTGGTTCAAAGCCATGAAGTCCTATTTACCCCTGTGTTCCACTCCAGTCCCCAAAGGGCAATAGCGGTGCCTTCCTATCGCTCAACGCCATCTGTACAGCTTTGTGATCGGCTTAGTGATAGCAACGGATGCTGTTGGTGAATGTATGACAACCGCTCTTACAAGAAGACTACAAGAATTGGTTAGCAACGAAGAATCGGGCCTTTTCAGCGTCTGTCACTTTTTTGTCGTTCTGCTCATAGCACATTCGCCAACGGCATCCGCTGCTATCACTAGGCCTAATCGGCGAGTGCCTGTGGCGAAAGGCTGTCTCGACCAAGAACACAATGATTAATCGGGACCTGACCGCGATTGCCACGTAAAAGAGGGACGTGAGCGATCCTACCGCCACCGCTTTTGAGGGGTGTACTAGTGGCTGTGGACTGAAATTGGACTTTTTTGACTCGAAAAGCGGTAGTAAAGCAGTCTTTTTTCCTGTTTTCAACGCCTGCAAGCCCGATGCTGCCGTGGCACCGTTGCTCCGGGGTGCAACGGTGCCACGCGATCAATCCCTCTAGCCTTGCTTTGCTTTGTACACCCTTAAGTGACAGCAGTATGCGGCTTTGACGTCTAGACGATCGCACTCACTTCCCCTACACATTGCCCTCATTGCTCCCATCAACTGACCACTGACAATGGCTACTTTCGGCTACCAAAACCAGCACCGAGATGCCTGACAAGCTCTGTAACTTTTGGGCTCTGCTTCAGATTAGCCTGCACCCAATGACATTCTTTTGAGAGCAATGCATTGCTCCCCGCTTTGCCAAAGCTGGGCCATACCGTCTTGGACACCAGTCCCGATTAACCTAAATGGCTTGCACCCTAGCTTCGATCTGTGCCTCTAGGTGCTGTAGTGGCTGCTGGCTGGCTGCGCTCATCTCGCTCTCCCTCTGGAAACTTGCGATGCATATTACGGCGATCGCCAAACCGTAGTGCAGGGGTAGCAAGAAATGGGTAGCAAAGGTCGTAGTCTGAAAGCCTCTTACAGCAGCAGTTGCTTCTGGTCTAAAAGGGGTAACCAAAAGGACTCTTTGTTCGACTGGGTAAGAGCAGCAAGAAGTGGAACAGTTGCCAGAATACAGTCTTGTTTATGAATCAGGCATGAATACGTTGAGAAGCTTGCTTGAAGGCAGCACTTAGCAGATGCCACTGGGGAACCCTTTGCTTAAGCCCGCGCGTTCAGTTATAGCGCTACAACTGAACGCGCGGGCTTTGGCACCACAGCCTCTAGTTGCCAGCCAAGCACCGCAGCCATCCGCACCCTTTACCCCGCCACCTTGTCATGGAAGCAGCCTTTTCGTCTACTGCCAGTCTTCAGCCACTGTCTACCGCCAGTGCACTGAGTGCAGCTGCTCTGCTGACGACAGCGCTGTCGCCTGGAGTGGCAGCAGACTTACAACCCACTCTTGTTCACGCATCCAGTCTGGTTTTTCTTGCTCCAGGTGTGAAGGACTACCAGCGCTTACTGGCAGGTGTACAGCCCGGTACGGAAGTGCATTGGCTCCACTCAGCGCAGGATGCCATTGCTCAAATCACCCAAACCTTGTTGGGACGGACTGGCATCACCAGTCTCCATCTCGTCTCGCATGGTCAAGCCGGTGCTTTGGCCTTGGGCAGTAAGGGGCTCAGTCTGTCTAACCTCCACAACTACAGCAGTGAATTGCAGTCGTGGGGTCACGCACTCACCGACGATGCCGATATCTTGCTGTATGGCTGTGATGTTGCTCAGGGCACGATTGGTCAGTCCTTCGTCCAACAGTTTGCCCAACTCACCGGAGCTGACATCGCTGCATCAGATGACCGGACAGGCAACGCTGCTTTGGGTGGCAACTGGACATTAGAGGTGAATATAGGCCACGTCGATGCGCCGCTGGCGTTCTTGCCCATAACGATGCAGAGTTACGGTGGGGTGTTGGATGATGCGGTTTTTGCTAGTGCCCAGCAGTTTGGCGGGGGGGCACTCGACTCAAATTCTAAAACTTTTGTCGACGGGGCAGGGAATGTTTATACTGTCGGCTCTTTCTTTGGCACCGTTGATTTTGACCCTGGAGTCGAAGCGTTTGCCCTCACCAGTGCAGGTTTCGATGATATTTTTGTCAGCAAGCTGGATGGGAACGGCAATTTCGTTTGGGCAAAGCGTATAGGCAGCAGTAGTCATTACGACCAAGCCACTGGCATCAGCGTGGATGGTGGCGGCAACGTCTACACTACGGGCTACTTTCAAGGTACTGCTGACTTCGATCCGGGCATAGGTACCTTAAACCTCACCAGCGCAGGTGGCACTGATATTTTTGTCAGCAAGCTGGATGCGAGTGGCAACTTTGTCTGGGCCAAACGCATGGGTAGCATTAGTGGTGACTATGCCAGTGGTATTAATGTGGACGTGAGTGGCAATATTTACACCACGGGCTACTACAGTGGCACAGTCGACTTCGATCCGGGTACGAGTACCACAAACCTCACCAGTACGCGCGGTAGCTTTGACATCTTTGTCAACAAGCTGGATGCGAGCGGCAACTTTGTCTGGGCCAAAGGCATGGGCAGCGGCAGTGATGACTTCGGCACTGGCATCAGCGTCGATAGTAATGGCAATGTCTACACTACAGGCTATTATTACGAGGGCACGGTCGACTTCGACCCGGGTGCGGGTACCACGAACCTCACCAATACGGGCGGCAGTGACACCTTTGTCAGCAAGTTGGATGCGAGCGGCAACTTTGTCTGGGCCAAAGGCATGGGCAGCGGCAGTAGTTCCGTCATTGCTAGAGGTATCAGCGTCGATAGTAATGGCAATGTCTACACCACAGGTTCCTTTTCGGGCACAGCCGATTTCGACCCAGGTGCGGATACCACAAACCTCACCAGTACGGGCGCCGGCAGTGACATCTTTGTCAGCAAGCTGGATGCGAGCGGCAACTTTGTCTGGGCCAAAGGCATGGGTGGCAATAGCACCGACCAAGCCAACGGCATCAGCGTTGATAGTAATAGTAATGTTTACACTACAGGCTACTACGGTGGCACGGTCGATTTTGACCCGGGTGCGGGTACCACGAACCTCACCAGTACGGGCGCCGGCAGTGACATCTTTGTCAGCAAGCTGGATGCGAGCGGCAACTTTGTCTGGGCCAAAGGCATGGGTGGCAATGGCACCGACCAAGCTAACGGCATTAGCGTCGATAGTAATGGTAATGTCTACACAACGGGCACCTTCAACGATACGGTTGACTTCGACCCAGGTACGGACACGTTTAACCTGGCACCGGGCGGCATAGCTAGCATTTTCCTCTCCAAGCTTGATACTGCGGGTAACTTGGTTCAGGCGCAGCAGTTTACTGGGGGTTCACTCGGCTTAACACCTAAAACTGTGGTCGACCGTGAGGGGAGCGTTTACACCGTTGGCTCCTTCTATGGCACCGTTGATTTTGACCCTGGAGTCGGGTTGTTTACTCTCACCAGTGCAGGTGGCGCTGACATTTTTATCAGTAAACTCAACAGCAGTGGCAACTTTGTCTGGGCGAAAGGTCTGGGCGGCAGTATTTATGATGACAGTGCCAACGGCATCAGCATTGACAGTAATGGTAATGTCTACACCACGGGCTCCTTTCAAGGTACTGCTGACTTCGATCCGGGCATAGGTATCATGAACCTCACCAGTACAGGTAGCAATGAAGTTTTTGTGAGCAAGCTGGATGCGAGCGGCAACTTTGTCTGGGCCAAAGGCATGGGCGGTAGTAGTGATGACGCTGCTACGGGTATTAGCGTCGATACCAGTGGCAATGTCTACACCACGGGCTTCTTTCAAGGTACTGCTGACTTCGATCCGGGCACAGGTACCCTCAACCTCACCAGTACAGGTAGCAATGAAGTTTTTGTGAGCAAGCTGGATGCGAGCGGCAACTTTGTCTGGGTCAAGCGCATGGGCAATAGTTATGCCATTGCTAGAGACATTGATGTGGATAGCAGTGGCAACGTCTACACCACGGGCTCCTTCTACGGCACCGTTGACTTCGACCCAGGCATGGGCACTACGAACCTCTCTAGTGTAGGTAACTCAGATATTTTTGTGAGCAAGCTGGATGCAAGCGGCAACTTTGTCTGGGTCAAGCGTATGGGTGTGTTTTACGAGGTCACTGGTATTAGCGTGGATAGCAGTGGCAACGTCTACACCACGGGCTCCTTCTACGGCACCGTTGACTTCGACCCAGGCATGGGCACTACGAACCTCACTAGTGTAGGTAACTCAGATATTTTTGTGAGCAAGCTGGATGCAAGCGGCAACTTTGTCTGGGCCAAGCGCATGGGCGGTAGTCTTGCTGACAAAGCCAGCAGCATCAGCGTGGATAGTAGTGGCAATGTCTACACTACGGGTTACTTTCAAGGCACAGCCGATTTTGACCCAGGTAAAGGTACCTTCACCTTAGCGCCCGAAGGTACTTTCACCGTAGTAGATGGCAGGTTCACCCTGTTACCAGGCAGCACGACTAATATTTTCCTCTCCAAGCTGTCTCAGGTGATCACTCCAATAGTCACTCTCAGCAGCACTAGTAACCGCACTGAAGGCAATAGCGGCACCACTGCCTACACCTTTACCGTGAACCTCTCGAACACGAGTGCCGAGACGGTCACCGTCAACTACACTACAGCGGATGGTACGGCAACCGTTGCTGACAATGACTACACAGCAGTATCGGGTGTGCTCACCTTCAATCCGGGTGAGACGAGCAAAACCATCACTGTGGCTGTGAAGGGTGACACCAAGGTTGAGCAAGAAGAAACCTTCCTGGTAAAGCTGCTCAGTTCGTCCAATGCAATGATCGCCTCTGACGCAAACATAAGGGTGGGCACGATCGCTAACGATGACCAGGTTCAGTTGCTGTGGCGCGACCGTATAAGCGGACAGAACGTGGTTTGGCAGTTGAACAACTCGACCTTACAGAGCAGCTACTACCTGCCCACTGTTGCTGATGCCAACTGGCAGATCATCAGCACTGCTGACTTTGATCGCGACGGCAACGCTGACCTCCTCTGGCGCAACCAGCGTACAGGCGAGAATGCCATCTGGCAAATGAACAGCACCGGGCTCCAAAGTGGCTACTACCTCGCCACGATTGCTGACCTGAACTGGCAGCTCCTGGGCACCGACGACTTCAATGGGGACGGGACCGCCGACCTCCTGTGGCATCATCAAGCGACGGGCCAGAATGCCATCTGGCAGATGAGCGGCTTTAGCACCCAAACCGCAGCGCTGCTTACTACAGTGGCAGATTTGAATTGGCAGATTATCAGTACGGCTGACTTTGACAACGATGGGAAAGCTGACCTGCTGTGGCGTCACCGGGTGACGGGCGAGAACGCCATCTGGCAAATGAATGGTTTGACGACCAAGAGCGCCTTCTACATCAATACTGTGGCAGATACAAACTGGCAGGTAGCGGGCACGGCTGATTTTGACCATGATGGCCTTGCGGATATCGTCTGGCGCAACCGGGCGACCGGTGAGAATGCGATCTGGCAGATGAACCGCACGGGGTTACAAAGCGGTTACTTCGTCACAGCAGCACCGGATGTGAACTGGCAGTTGGTAGGTGTCGCTGACTTGGGTGGCGACCGCACCCCGGACTTCCTCTGGCGTAATGCGGCGACGGGGCAAACGGGGCTTTGGCAACTGAGTGGTTTTAGCTATGTGCAAGCGTATCAACTCCCCAACACATCCAGTGATTGGAGCGTGCGACCATTCACGCTCGCTTAGTTTAAGACGGGCACTGTACACGGGCACGTGTTTGACCACCGGTCACGCTGCGTATCAAAGTAAGCCCTAGCCTCAAAAGGCAGTCCCTTCGAGCCTTGCTACTAAAGCTGACATGTCGTTGGTTAGTTGCGGGTTTTGCAACTAACCAACGAAAGAATCGGCATCCTAGCCTATGCGTAGGAGCTAATAGGAACGAGAGAATCGGGGTTGCAGACTATAACTGAACGGTGATTTATGCCAGTTCTAGTTCCCAAATGGTAGCGAAGCCCCAAACAAGCTGTATGAAATGCTCAATTTGTGGACGCACGTTGAATGCCCCGGGCGACCCTCTCGCGGGCGATTGTGGCGGCGACTGTTGGGGCTGCGTTGGCGAAATTGAAGCAGAAGCAGGTTGGGAGCCTTCACTGTCCATGGTGCGACGAGAATTCATATCTGGTCTACGCCCTGATTGGAAGGAGCCCGAAACGAAACCAAGCCAGCCGAAGGAAGAACAGAATGAAGAATGAGCCTAACAAGGCGATGGAGCCACTTATCGGAATTGGCTCATCTTCGACGTTAGCCCTCAAGTTCTCGATGAGGAATGTGCTGTAAAGATATCTGTTATGTCTGAAAATCCTCGTGTCACCATTGCAAACTGGTTCCTGGTAGAATTTATCGCTTAAGTCAGCTCAAGCAGAGCAAGAACGCAATCGTTAACGTAGTAAAGCTCGAAAAGCTCTTCTACAAAGACTTTCAGTGCTTTTAGTACCGCACTCATAAGCCCAAGGTCGCAGTCTAAAATTTTGCTGGCAAGTGCAAAGACCCTGGAGCTGTAACGTTTAGGGAGGCAACCTGAAAATCTCGTATTCCTGACGGTCAGCAGCAGCGTGATTAACTTACGGGTCAGAGAGCAAAAAAGAACCCGATCGCTCTGACCGGGTTGGTTCTGTCTCTATTGGTTTAAAGGTGCCCATTGATAAGCGTGGCTAACGATCACTTTGTGCTGCCGGTGCTGGACGCGCTCAAAACTGGCACAATCGCTAAAAGCATTACACAGCAACAGTTTTGCTTTTCCGCCAGTTCGCACCGTTGCTTACTGAGCAACTTATACTTCCGCAAAGCTTTTCAGGCACGTTTACCGGCACTGTACCAACGCGACACTTGCCATCTGCTAGTGGCACATAAAGTACTCCACCAGCCAATTTTGCAGATTGATGATTTGTTGCCATCATGTCAGAGCCGGTAGATGAACGTCGCAAGGAACAATTTAACCCCTTGTAAGCAGGTTAAAAGAGCAAGTCCTATTAGCCTTAGACACTAGGTTGGGCTCGCTATCTAGGATTCCCTGGACATTCAATCAAATCTCAGTCGTTAATTGATCTAATTCGGTCAATAGTTTAGTAATTCGATCGCGTTTCTTGCGATCGCCCCAGGTTTCACTCTTCCGCAACCGCTTGCCAATCTCACCCAATCGCTCAACCAGCACTTTCTCATGTGTCGGCTCTACTGCTGGCGCGAGTTCTTTAATTGCTGCTTTAATCTCATTCAGCGATAGGTTTTTGGTAATTGCCTGCTTGAGCAACTTAGACCGCTGCCCCTCATCTTTTACACGGGCGATCGCCTGTGCCTTGGTATATTCCAGCTTCCCCTAGCGGAGAACATTCAGCACATTTCCGGCAAATTTAGCAGCGGCAAGCGGCTAGAACGAAAGCTGTCAATGCTAAACCGACCCACTCCTGCCATCACATTTTGAACCGTTTCCAATTGGGACAAAACGTTTTGTCCCAATGCCTGACCGCGATGTTTTGCCCGATGCGCCTGATAAAACAACGAAGTCACTTCCTCTCTCGTTGTCTCTAGACTGATCGCCAGTAAATCTAACACCGCATCTGTTTCTTCCACCGGATTCAGGTCTTCCCGCTGCAAATTCTCGATCAACGCAACCTGGATCACTTGTCGATCATCCAACTTACGCACAACGATCGGAACTGCTTCTAGCCCCACTTCACGAGCTGCCCGCAACCGACGCTCTCCTGCAACCAGTTCATACTCTCCATCCTTTAGAGGGCGAACGAGAAGCGGCTCTAGAATGCCATGCTCCTTAACCGATGCAATCAGTTGAGCCAGCTTGTCAGCATCGAAAAAGCGGCGAGGCTGCTTTGTAGGCAGATGGATTTTATCAAGTGAAGCAGATTGAGACGACTGCTCAACTTGTTCAGCGGGCACCTCGCGGTTGAGAAGCGCTGCAACATTACGAAGCTGCGGTTTGAGTGCAGTTTTACGTGGTGGCACTATAGAGACTCCAAGCTTTGAGTAACAGCAGTCAGGATTGCGAGGGCAGGATGTTTGGGGTCATATAGCCCCAAAGGTAGGTGTTGCATAGAGGCATCAGCAAAGGCAACAGCCCGTGGAATAGGCAGGAAAACAGATGCAACACCGCTAAATTGCTCCGTCACAGCCTGTAAGATCTCTTTTCCTTTGCCGTACGATCATGCAGATTAGGAATGACCCCAGCAACCTTGAGTTCTGATGCGACCCCTTCCTGTTGAAGCTCATTGATTGTCCTTAACAGCAGATCCAGACCCACAAAGCTTTTATACTGCGTCTGCATCGGGATCAGGATATGGGTCGATGCCACCAGTGAGAGAATACTTAACACCCCCTACCAGTGCAGGGCTAGTTCATTGAAAAAAGGAAAAGAGGTGATGAACATCATGCGCGACTGCCCGAATTCCTTGTGTAATAGAAGCAAAGCCGTTTAAGCGCAGTAGGTTAATCGCCATCGTGCGGAGGATTGCTATGGTTTCGGGCGCATGACCGGAACACAAGGGGGCGCTATCTTCCTTAAAGACCACATCTTTAACCCAATGCAGACGATTCTCAACCTGCCAATGGTCACGAATCCGTTGGCTAAAGTGGCGTGCATCTGCCGTAATGGAACTGATATAGAACATCGTTTCGTGCATCGCTTCAGTGCCTCGAGTGCCCGTGCGCTCCACTCGAACAAAGCTTTGCACGCCCAGCCAAGCGACATTAAGTTCGTCATCCGCCGCTAAAACGTTGACGGTACGCTGAGTGATACGGTCTCGGACTTGTTCGGTTTGGTCATCCACACTTTGCACGTTGCCTTGCTCAAACTTAGTCTGAAGATGCTCGTATAGCTTGGGTTGATTCTTTTTGACGGTGATGAGGAAATCATTCCCACTGTCGAGGATCTGCTCAACCGTTTTTTTGGGTATGCAACGCATCGAGGCTAAAGCAAACGCCGCTTACATTCAAGACCTTGATCAATTGCAACACCGTCTCAATTTCACTCCCGTTCTGATTGTGCATGGGCACCAATCCCACCACAATCCCAAGGCGGATGGAGAATGCCGACACGACATTGACAAAATCTTGCAGGGTACAGTCATAGGCTACAACACTAGCCTTAATCCCTTTGCCATCCGTTGCCAGTTGCTCACCGGGTTGCAACTCTAGGGTGGTGATTGCCCAAGCGTTAAACACTACAGTTAAGGACCCGAAGGGGATACGCTCCAGCACCCGACGAAGGGTGGAATACGAAGGCAAGCGAGAATGTGGCAATGCCAGTAATTCGAGTAAAGCCGCTTGGTGGCGTTCGGCAAATTCAGCTAAGGCTCGATAACTGGTGCAACCGCTCAACGTTCCCATGACGACGAGGAGCAGAATCACCCACAACTCGTATCGCGGTTGCGTGCGGAAGTCGCGGACTTGCTTGAGATGCTCAATCAGGCTCATGTGAGACAACACAGGAGAGAGACAACAGTTTTATTCTGTTTTTTCTCTCCTTAATAAACTAGCCCTGCCCAGTGTTGGTGGGCAGTCGATCAACCCAAAATCATAGTTCTGCTCAACTGGGGCGAGCGCCTTCTTAAGACGGGTTTCTTTCGCGATCGCGGTCGCCAACCTGACATCGGCTGCACTCAACGTTAGGTTGCTAGGCACTAAGTCCATCTGATGAATGCTATGCAGAATAGGTAGAGGTGCCCGGTCTAAAATGCTTTGAGCGATCGTGTT
>NZ_JACJOZ010000108.1:0-27541 GCF_014695795.1 Phormidium sp. FACHB-592 | reverse complement strand
CTGGCAGGCTTAATTGCGTATACCTATCAGGAGAAAAAACCCTCCTTGAACTTGGAGTGCAAAGGCTTGCCTGCACTGCCTCCGGTTGTCTTCTAACCCCGTCGAACTCACGTTAAATCAGTACTGATCACAAGGCAAACCATGCCAACGTCAAGACTGTCTTGTAGGGCGCAGGCAACCATGAGACAACCACCCTCCGCAACACGGATTGCGTCTGGGGTGTCGAAGTCTTCTGGGTCGATCACATGTCTGAAGGTTTCTGTGTCACAAAAAGACTGAATGGCTTGACTGACTTAATTGAAGGGCACCATGTTGTCTCCATTCATTGTTTAATTCATTGCAAGCTCTGACCTTACTCTTACGATTTCTGCCAGTGCAACTTTCAGCACGGTCTCCACTCTGTCTTCTAATCCAGGGCACTTGGATTCGCGATTGCCAGCGACGTTTAGCGTTTGAACGCCCTCATCTAAAACCCAGTCTTTAATCCGTTGTACGGACTCGTTAGGGTGCTTGAACAAGTTGGCGGTACTAAGGTGCAGGCAGGGTTTCCTATGCTTGTCAGCCAGCTCTACAGTGCGAAAAGTGCCTTTGTCCTGTTTAGGGTCAATGCTGCCCAGAACTAGGGTGCCGTCTGATTGCTTTACATTGAGTTCAGTGCGGAGTATGTACGTGTGACCGGCACTATTACCGCACGGACCTTCAACCAAGCCATAATCAGCCAAACGGGGATTTGTGCCATTGGGAAATCGGGCACAGCACTCGACTAACCAGCCGTAAGGGGCAACGCCGCCTGTCTGAAGCCCTAATGCATGGGCTGCCTTCAGTCCACCTATGTCCGCTCCGGTTTGTCCACCTGAAATGACAACGAGTGTTGTTGGTTTAGGTACCACTGTCTCTACTCCTTTTGTGGTTGGTGTTTTTGGTGCGATCGCTGGCTCTAGAGCTGCTGCCTGCACGATGTTAAGAAAGGCTTGGGGCAGTTTCACATTTGTGGGCACTGCTTTCCCAACCCACAGTCCGCCTATTTCGGTCTCTGAGTAGCCTGCCAGTTCGCAGCCGAAGCGAGTGACCAGAAACTCATGCTTAGGGTGTGCGATCGCATGTTCCAGGAACACACTGATCTGTTGCTCGATCTCGTTTAAGGGGACTGAGCGTAACTGCTGCTCTTTGGGCTTCGTCAAATCTTTGGTCACAATCGCGTAAGCTTGACCCTGCCGTCCACATGGGTTGCCGTATTCTGCACCGAACTTCATGGCTTGGAGGGCAGCTCCTTTACCGTGCCGTCCCTGAGTGTTGCCGCCGAACATAAACACTTGGTATGGCTCTAGAGCGGTGATACGATCAGGTGAAGCCGTTGCTTGGTCGCTGACTTCAGCTGCGTCTAACTGCTGAACGAACAGCAGTTCTGCCAGCACCTGTGCCTGTGAAATGGGTGTACGGGCAAACTTGTCAGTCAGCACTTTGCCTTCTGCTGCAGTTGTCAATGTATCCATGAGCACAGGGTTCTCGGTTGCCCACCGTTGCCAGAGACTTTTGTACTGGCTATGCAATGCTTCTATAGGCATTGGTTTCAGCAGCAGTTTGCCTTTCCCTAAGCGCCAGTCATTGCCTTGCACTCGGTACCCCTTTACGTCCAGTTGACACGCCTCTTCAATCGTCCGTCCGTCGCTCAGCTTTGCATAGAGGGCACTGAAGCGGCGATCACCTTGAGTAGAACACTCATAACCTGCTTTTCTGACTGGTGCATAGTGTGCCCACTGGGACGCGGTTGCTGCTGGTCGTTGTGTCCGCTCAGGAAATTCAGGCATGTCTTTGAAAGCGGTTTCGGGAGTTTGCATTGACGGTGTTCGCTGGTTGTCCAGGCAGGTTTTGAGTGTGTCGAGGTGGCACCGCTTTGGTTCACGATTTCAATGAGTGAATGCTGGTTGAGGCTGTTCATGGGCTGTGGTTTGGTTGTGTTTGTTCCGTACTTGCAGAAGTGAGCAGGCGCGAGAAGGAAAGAGTGCGGCGGCGGCGGCGGCGAAAAACCAACCCCTCTAGCTTGACTAGAAGAGTTAGTTTTTACTAGCAGCGAGAACGCAGAAGTTTGCAACTGGGCTGGTTGTGACCGTTTGTGTAATTGCGGAGTTGGCTACTCCGCAATAGTGACGGTAGCCTCAGATTTGCGGTGAAACTGCACTTTGTACTCCTCCAGCATTTCAGTTAGAGCGTTCATGTACCAGGTGCCCTCAATCCGTTTGGTGTCCATGAATGACACCAGCACAGGCGCTTGTCCTTCGCGTGCTTGAAGGTGCGGGATTTGGAGCGGCTTGCGCCACTTGCAGTCTATGTCTTGCAACGCTCCAACCGTCCCTAAGGGGAACTCGTTTTGTGCGTCCCGAAAGGCTCGAATGAGCACTCCTTGAGGTGCTGCTTTCCGTTGTTCGTCAGCGTAGGTAAAGCTGCTTTGTTGGTTGCGAAGGCGTGCCAAGCACTCCCACTCACTCGTATTAAAGTCCAGCAGCAGCACACAGTACTGCCCCACACCTGATTGCTCTGTAACGACGAAGTTAGACGCACCAGGTTGAGCGACGGGTCCACCTCTCGCCATGACTGTGTCAATGTGGCTCTCTTTATGAGTATTCGAGCGATTGCCGAATTGGCGCTGTCTCGCTTCGAGTTCTTGTTGATTCAGTCGTAACAAACACTGTCGCATGTGCTTTCGCTGCTCCTGTTCGCTAACCTCAACCGGACGACCGTCCTCTAGCTTGACTTTAATGATTTCAGGCTGCCGCTTTTCAGTGTCAGGGTTGAGCTGCACTTCTACCCAGTACCGTTCCACTGCAAGGTCGAGCAGGCGCTCAATGAGAGCCCGGATCGTTTGTTCGCTATTGGCACCAAAGTTCTTGAGAAACTCAGCCTCTGTGCCTGCCGCTTGCAAGTTTTGCTCCATATATGCCTCGACTGCGGCTTTGACAGGCGCATAGATCATACGTCTGCGAGCTTCCTTGTACTCAGCCATTGCTGAAGGCGCGTTTTCGTCGGAGCGACGGGGCAGCTGATCGCGTACCGCCATGTACTGACGATCATTGATAAAGTTCGTCAGCAGGGTCTTAAAACCATATCTTAGACTGTTGTACAGCTTGTAGAGAGCCTGAGCTGTTTCTAGTTCCTCGGTGGTCTTTCCCATCGTGGGATTCAACACAATGTCTTGGGCCAACGCGAACGCTTGGGGGTCGCAATCAGAGGGAGCGGGAGTGCATTTTTGCATAGCGATAAGTTTGTTCCTGAACGTTGTGTCACTGGGGCGTCAGCCCTCACAACGGATACAAGCAAGGGAGAAAGGGCAGGAAAGAGAAGGAAAGGCGTTACAGCGAGCAACTTTTTGCTTTGCTGACTAATTTTTTGCGGTTCGACGACACGCTTAGAAAGCTGAGGTAAACTTGTTTAGCTTAGTAATTTTGTACTGTTTTATCAATATTAGGAGGCTGTTCTTATGTTTATAAAGGTTAGTGAGCTAGAAGACGGGGTACGGATGTGGTTTAACTGTGCCCTCAAGCTGCTTTATGTCAACACTATGCCCGCACTGCCGGGCTCGCCGGAAATGCTTATGGAGCCAGCTTATTGGGAAGCAAAACTAGCGCTCGATATTGTAATTCACGAACGTCCTCGTTGGGCAGAGGCTTACTACCACCGTGGTGTGGCCTTTGCAGCTCTGACGGAAGGCGTTTGGGTTAGTCCGTTAACAGGACGGGCTTTACAAGACTTTGGCACAGCGCTTAGTCTTGACCCTAACTTTGCTGAGGCTTACCAGGCACGCGCTGCTTTGTACTCTCAGCAACGCCCTCAACGAGCGATCGCTGACTTGGGCAGCTTAATTACGATTCAACCCACTGTGGACACATACTTGAAGCGGGCACGCCTGCTACATTGGCAGGGAGAGTATGCTGCTGCCGTTGCTGACTACCGGGAAGCCTTGAGACGCTATATATCGTATTGCGGGGTGGTCGAGCGTCAACAAGTTGAAGGTTATATGGATCGAGTGTCTCTAGAGTTGCAGAACGGCAATCTGCAGGGTGTCCTGAACAGCCTCGTTATGTTCTGGGAGCAGCACAGCTTTATGAGCTACCAGTAACAGTGCGCTTTGGGAATAGAGTGAGCTGTTTTAGGGCTGGTGTTTGTGGTGTTTGTACGTCTGAGGTGGCTGTTGTCTGTTCTACGTCAACTGGTATCACTGTTGCTATGCTTTTTGTTTTCTTTGAGCCGTTGGACTTTTGAGCCTGACGGCTTTTTGCTAGCTTGGTCCGCTCTACTGCTTCTTCGGCAGTGACTGGCATGGGTGCGTGCAGGCTTACTGGCTCTGGTAAGGTCACCGCCCAAACCCCATTGCGGTTCAGTTGGAGCAAGAGCACGTCCCAAGCTAGCTCTGGTTGTACGGACTGCTGGAGCTGGGCGATCGCGTGATCGAAGCATTCCAACAGGTGCGGCTGGTCAAACAGTGAGCGCTGCCACCACTGTAGGAGCCACATCTGTTGGGTTTGCGTCAGTGCTTTGAGGCTTTGCGCTAGTCCTAAACACTCATGGGGTGACCGCACGCCTTGTGCCAAAGCACTGCTTATCGGTGCCAGTGCATTAACCATTCGGCAATGCTGCAAGATTTGCCCTGGTTGACCGGGTGCCAGTGCTACTAACTCAGCCGGTGCTGGTGTGACATAGGGTGCTAACACAGCCTGGCACTCGGACGCTGAAAGCGACTGCAGGTAGAACGTTTGGCAACGCGAACGGATTGTTGTGACCACTGCGTCTAGTTGGTCTGTAGTCAATAGCAACACCGCTTTACGCGGCTCTTCTAGAGTTTTTAGTAATGCGTTGGCTGCACTGACTGTCAGCGTCTCCGCCTGGTCAATCAAGATGACACTACGACTACTGACCAACGGCTGTTGACGTAAGTAGCGAATGAGGGACTGCACCGCGTCTACTTTGATCACAGCGCGTTTGCCGGTCTCAGTGTCAAGCGGTTCCAGGGTATAGAAGTCTGGGTGTCCGTCCAGTAGTAAGCGTCGTTGACCGGGCAGATACAGCAACTGATCGGCAAGCCAGCGGGCTAGCGTCCGTTTGCCAACGCCTTGGCTGCCAACGAACAGGTAAGCATTGTGGATTCGCTCTTGGTCTAAAGCGTTTTGTAGTAGCTGTACACTCAGGGCATGTCCAATTGGTTTCATAAGAAGATTTGACGAATTTGGGACAGAATGGGTCAGGCAAGGTCAGTTTTGGGGCATTTAAGGCAACTTTAGGACTTACTGGGTCAATTTGGGACAGAATGGGAGAAAATGGGATGACTTGGGACAACACGGGGTATTTCAGGTCTGACATGGGACAAAGCGGGTCGGTCTGATATGACTTTGGCTTTACCTTGAAAGCTGCGGTTAACCTTCTACCTTGTGTTTACGAAGAGAGGGGGGAAGAGAGAGGTACAAATTTTTTACGCCGGGTTGCAATTTTGAAATATTTCGGCTTGCACTGCGATCGCAATTTGTGGCAACGTTTGTGTCAATTGAGCGCTTAGTTGAAGTTCTAGTTGCTCTGCTAAAGCCTTACTTTGGTCTGCAGGACTGGAAATATAGAAGCTTGTTTGGTTAAGAAAGACAATGCGGTTGGTTCCTTCGGGACAGTCTTCTACCGTGCCAACGGCCGTTTTTAAGACCTCGTCCGAGGAACCCCACACTAGGAAATGACGCACGTCTCGATCAGACGCTCCTTTCCACCACCGCAGTCCGCCCAATAAGGTGCATCGGTCTCGGTAACGTCTTTTGTTAATCTCTGCGTGGAAGCGGCTCAGTCCTGGGTAGAGCTTTGCCAATAAGTTTTGAACCGTTTTCGTTACAGAAGGAGAGCAGATCAGCCCTCGTTCCGCGTAAAGCCACTGACGGAGGTAAAAGTGTTTGATATTTAAAATGCCAAGTCCGTGCCAGAAAGCCCCTGCAACAGGCTTCCTGTCATAGGGCGTTAATTTCACGTTTGCGTCTGCTAGTGCTTGCATTAGTTTCCGGGTAGGCGACACTCCCTTTGCAAAATCTTCTAGTAGTTGCGCCTCCTGACTGTAAAACGCAAGCAAGCGTAGTTCGAGTTCAGGGAAACTAACTCTAAGGAGTTTTTGACCCGGGTTGACTTGGAGTAGACAAAGCGGCACTTTATAATAGCTCTGAGCCAAATTTTCCAGTGGTTCCACTCTTGTCCGTGAACCACTCATAACCCCACTCATTTTTTCGACCTGATTATGTTGGGGGTGCAATCTCCCTGTGACTGGATTGACACCTGCCACAGTTTGTTGGCACAGTGTCAGCTGTTTGAGCAAGACTCGGTGCTCCAGCGCTAACGCAATCTGCGGCATTTTCACCAGTCCTTTGAGTAGCTCTGCTTCCGTGCCAGCTTCAAGCTGAAAGGCTGTTTGTAATTCCTGCTCGGTGAATTTTGTGGGAATAAACGCTACAGGTTTGCCGAAATTGAGTTTCAACTGCTTTAAGTTGGGTCTCAGAAGACCAACTAAAACCTTCTCGATTGTTTCAAGCCTGAGCTTTACGTCCTGTTCTAGCTCTGTGAGTGCGTCTTCATTAACAGAGAAGCCCCTCAGTTCTAGTGCAGCTAGCAGCGGCAAAAAGCCCTCTTCTCGCTGAGCACGGGCAACAATTTTGCTTCCTTCAAACTGATCCTTTCGTTCGATCTTCGCTGTAATAATCTCAACTAGTGCTTCAAGGAACTCAACGTCTGCGGCGCAATAAGTAATTTGCTCAGTCGTTAAGGGTGCTCGGCTTTCATCACCGACAAACTTTTTCTGTTCATCTTTGTCCAACTTTACCTTAAGGTGCTCATAGACGATTGATCCGAGGTCGTGGTTGTAGACAGAATCCCCTAGATGCAGCAGTTTCGAGCGGAGGCAAGTGTCCTTGATGCTGCCGTTTAAAGGCAAGTCTTCAGCAGACAGCATTTTCAGATCAAACTTGGCGTTTTGGAGGACATTCAGACGTGATTCTGCTAAATATTCCCGTAGCGGCGCCCAGTCGCTTTTAGGGATTCTTTCGATTTGAAGGACGTAAATGGGAAGACCTCTGACTGCGATTTGCACAACTTTGAGCCTGTCAAAATATGGTCTGGCACCTGTAGTCTCTGTGTCGACAGCCCGAGGTTCAAACAATGGTCTTTGGCGTAGTTTATGGACGGCGAGATGCAACGCTGCTGCACTGTCTACATACACTACGTCTGACCGTTTCGCTTCATTTTGTGGCGGCATGGTGTTGGGCTGAAAATTTGCCCAATGTCAGGAGAGAGGGGCAGCAACGTTGAAAAAGGAGGAAGCTTGCTTATTTATGGCTGTTTACAGCCCTGGTTGTGCCCTGTGTTCGCACTCGAAGTGCCACAGAGTAACCCAAGGCTTTGAAGGCGTTCTCAATGTTTTTGCTGTACGCCTTTACGGTTGCTGAAGCAACAGGTGTAGGAGCGTCTAGCGTCGCTACTTGCTCCTGTAGCTCCACCAGCTTGATGGGTTGTAAGAGCCGGTGCTGGTTAGGCGGTGTGTGTTCTACAACACGTTGCCACAGGTCATCCAGGTCAGACAAGCGGTTGCTGCTCTTTGCTGCTGTGACTGTGACTTGTTCATTGACTGCCAGGTCAAGGATGCAACGCTCTAACCAGACGACTGGCTGACTGCTTAGCCGTATGAGTCCGATCGCACTGGACAGGTGCACACTGAGTAGCTGCAGCTGTGGGACACTCACACTTTTAGCTAAGATACTGAGCTGCGCCACGGTAGTTGGCAGACTAGCGTACAACCGTTCTTTTGACCCGGTTGTACATAACTGTTGCAGGTCAGTGAGGAAGCGTAGCAGTCCTTCGACAATGGCAACGGGTGTCCGTCCTTGGTCGCAGAGCCGTCGTAACGGGTTAAGTGGGCTGAGCTCTGGCTGCAGAATAGCGCTTAAGACTTCCAGCAGGTCTGGTTCACTGAGACCACCGCTTACCTGCCACACGTGTTGGGGTGTGATTTCTTCACTGAGTAAACTGAGTTGGTCTAACAACGTTTCGGCGTCTCGTAAACCGCCTTGAGCGATTTGAGCAACGAGCATCAGAGCACTGTCTGTGATGGCGATTCTTTCTGCGTTCGCAATGTGTTTTAAGTGCTGCGCAATGGCTCTGGTCGGAAGCCGCTGGAAGTCAAATTGTTGACAGCGCGAAATAAGCGTCTGCAACAATTTCTGTGGGTCTGTAGTTGCTAGCACGAACACCACGCGCTCGGGTGGCTCTTCAAGTGTTTTCAGCAACGCATTCGATGCCGCGTTGCTTAGCATGTGCGTTTCGTCTATGCAATAAACCTTGTAACGGTACTGCATAGGTTGGAATTGGGACTGCTCAATGAGCTCACGTATATTGTCGACACCGGTATGACTAGCCGCGTCAATCTCAATAACGTCAAGTGCGCCTCCTTTAGTAATACTGATACAGGCTGAGCAGGTGCCACAGGGTTCTGGTGTCGGCACATTTGCGCTGAAGCAGTTTAGTGACTTGGCCAAAATACGAGCACTCGACGTTTTGCCGGTACCGCGTGCGCCTGTGAATAAATAAGCCGGAGCAATGCGCTGCTGGCGGAGCGCGTTAGCCAGCATGGTGGCAATTACCTCCTGCCCGACGAGTTGCTTTAATGTTTGTGGTCGGTATTTCTGGTGTAGGGGTTGGTAAGACATCGGTTGCTCATAAAAAACTCACCCTGTCAGGAGGGTGAGTGTATGAGAAAAGGGGAGGAGGTTTGCTTACCTTAGTCGTCAAAGAGGCTCTCTCTTTCTGGTTTTGCGGTCACACTTGGTTTTGTGGCTCTACTGCTATTTTGTTTTACGTTAGTTGGCTCACTAGTCGGCTGGGGTGGTTTTGCCTGAGTGCCGATTGTGACCTTGCTTTCGGTACTGCTTGTCGCTGCCGCCGAATTTTTAAGCAGTTGTTTGAGACTAACAGCATTCGCCTTCAACCGCATTGGATCGAGGTGGTCGATCGGGAGGTTGGCGAGTAGGGCAATCTCTAGAATTTGGTCACTGAGATCGAGGATTGATTGCAGTGCTACTTCCTGTAAGGTCTCTGAGTCCTGGTAGGCATAAGGTGCCCAGAAGGCACAGATCGCTGCTTCAAGACGCTGCCTTTCCTTGTCTCTGCCGTCATCTTTAAGTCTGTTGACTGTCTGCTCCAGCATGGTGCCGGACTGCAGTCTTAACCTGAGTCGGTTGTCCTTGGGTGCTTGCCCGTTTTCGTTCGGCATATTAACTCCGTTTAGCAGCGCCTTGTCTTTGCTTTGGAACTACTGGGAGTTTGACGTCCTTAGCTTGTCTTCTTGACCCAGCTTTAGCTTTGCCGTTCGTGGGTTCGGTGTCAGTCAACTCTTCGCTTGTAGTTGCTACAGCGAGGCTTTCTTCACTTTCGTCTAACTCGGTTGCTGACTCCGTTTCCCCAGGCCCTAAATTGGGGAAGCGGGCCATTGTATCAACATATAAACCGTAGACATCCGCCAGTCTCACAGCTAGCTCCGTGTCAATTTCGGAGCCTAACCATGCTTCGATCTCTGCTTGAGACTCCAAGCCACCCCAAATAATGCTGTCTGGGTCATGCAATCTGGGCAAGGCGCTAAAGAACTCAACAAGGTCTTCTTGTAGGTAAAGCGCAGTGCCTCCTGAAATGATCACACGATCAACAGTGGACAGGAAGGGACCCAGTGTCGCTTTGATCCAGTGGGTGAGAGTGCTGATGTACCATTTCTGACTCGCTGTAATGGCTTCTTGGAGACGAGCCACTTTTTTCTTGATCTCAGTTCCTGTTACAGCCATTTCAGCAATGCGCTGAATGTACTCAGGTTCTGCCTTCGCGCGGAACAAGTATTCCGGTAGCCTTACCTGGTTCCGTGCACTCAGGTTTAAGGCGGCACGGGTCACTACTTGTTTTTGCAGTTCGAGAAACCCGAGTTGATCACCTAACTGGTCACCCATACCGGTAAGAGGCTTGCCTTCTTCAAACGGTAGTAGAGAGGCGTCACGGTGTCCCACCATAAGTACCAGGGTGTTCTGATCTTTAAAGTTAGCTTCCCTATGCATGTAGCTAATTGAAATGCCTGCCCCTTCAGGCTTTACAGCTACGCTCTCGATTTTGCACCGAATCGGTGTTTTCCGAAAATTAAACTCTCTCAGTTGCTCCTTGAGCAGCTCAATAAACTCTTTCCTGTCCTGGTACTCACTGAACGGTAGCAGGGTGGCGATAGTGAGTTCAAGCCGTGTCACACCCAACCTGGTAGCGATTGCACCTACCGTCGCCAGAATCTTATACACACTCATTTGGTATTTAGTCTCTTCGACTGGGCTTTTGCCTCGCAAGTCTCGTGCTTGCTTACCAACAGCAAAGAGCCGCCCGTCTATGATTTCAATTAAGGCATTGTCTTCTGGACGACCGCCGAGCAACCCAGACTCCAAGAGGTTTTCGCTCTGTACTTCAATAATTTCTGGTGACAGCCGCATGAGTTGGACAGGTTCACCAGCGACATTCCAAAAGGCTTTTGTTTCTGACAACCCGTTGTCGATTGCGAGTAGTACAGGGACTGGTTCACGTGGTTCAGGCATGGAAACTCCTAATGATTCAACAGGCTTTGTGGTTCAGCCCGGGACAGTTAAGGGCAAGCTTGGGCTTATCTGGGACAGACTGGGTTTGATTGGGGAATTTGAAGCCACACTTGGGACGGAATGGGAAACTCTGGGACATTCAAGGTTACGTTGGGGATGTTCCGGGGTAAAACGGGACGACTTGGGACAACTATACACGCAGGCGGCACTTTTGATCACTTTGCCTTGCAGAATTGTGGGTTGCACACGCAAAAGCTCGCGCTCTCTACTATGGTTTGCCAGAAAGCGACCCTGTGAACTGCGTTTTAAGTAGGGCGTTGGTGCTTGTGTCTGTTAGTTCAGCGCGTTGGCGATCGCTGCACCTAAATGACGTAGCGTCTTTTCACGTGAAAAGTCAGCGGCGGCTCGTGCTGACTCTGCAAGATTGACTACTCCCCGGCATCAATGCGCGGGGATTCTAAACGGATGTTACGCGGCACTCTGAAGAGATGCCGCTTCACGTCTCCTTTTAGCTGTCACCCAGACTTGCATCCGAGTGGGGGCAGTCAAAGACCCCCTACCAACTCCGCTCAGATCAAGTCCAAGCATCGTCGCTACTTTACGCAGAATGTTGGCAGCGCCGTTGCAATCGGCGTTGATGTACCAGTTCATTGCGGTACGGTACAAACCGCGCTTCGTTCGCTTGCCAGAAGCTTGCCACCCTTCGGGTTTTGCACCGAAAACAGGTAGCTGATCGCCATCCACAAACGAAGCTTTTGAAGTGTACGATTCCTCTGTTTCCACGAACTGCAAGCCGTACTGCTCACACAGTTGAGCGATACGGTCTTTGAGTCGCGCTGTGGGAATCTGCACAAACTTTTGGTTGGTCTGATGCCCCAAATTGACTGCTTGTCTTTGCCCCTTGTTCCACCCAAACACGACCGTACCGATACTATGCTCAAGGCAGTGGTCAAGCACTAATCGTGCTGCTTTATTAATGGCATCGCGCATTTGTCGGTTGCGTGTTTCGGTGATGCCTGCTAAGCGCTTCGACCAGAAACCTTGCGGCTGACCTTCCTTCACGGTTGAAATCTGCTTGTTATACCAGCGGTTCACCGACTTGAGCTGCAAGCCATCCACAATAAAGCTAGTGCCTATATTGGAGATACACGTCAGCCAGTTATGCAAGCCAGAATCAATCCCCAACGCCTTACTGAAATCAACCTCAACCTTGAACTGAGGCAGACGGTAGACAAACTCAGCGTAGAAGCACCCGTTGCGTGGCAGTAGCCGCACTTCCTTAATGTCCTTAAACTTCAGGTTGCTTGGCATTGGCACCATGAAGCAATCCAAGTCAAACCACGCCTTGATTTGATTGCCTAACGGTAAACGTACCTGCCCATCAACTAGCTTGATTGCCTGTTTGGGGTACGAGACAACCGCTAAACCACCTTTCGTCCGGTAGTTGGGCAACTTGGGCTTATCGGCTAGCTCACCCGCTCTCCAGAGCTTCAATAGCTCACGGTAGGACTTGAACGCTTCGTAGACTGAGCCTAATACCTGCTGCGCTGCCTGTGCTGCTAACGCGGCAAAATGCTTGCTCGGTTTGTACTGGTAGTTTAGGTCAAACTTACTGACATATTTGCCCGTCTTGAAATACCACTGCCGAGCGTAATAAAGGCCCTGGTTTGTGAGCTTATTTGCTTCACTACAAACGAACTCCAAGACTGGGTTTGATTCGATCAGTATGGGTTGACAACCAAACAAACGTACTACCTCATAACTGTTGTTACACTAGCACCCAGCAAAAGATAAAAGTGTGAAGCATGGCTAAACTTTTGGCGAAAGATCATGAGTACAGGCACGAAGGGAACTCGGTTTCACTGATTAACTTTCACTTCGTTTTTGTACCCAAACGTCGCAGACCTGTACTCGTCAAAGGCATCGTTGACCGTGCTCAAGAAATCATCTTTGCTGTGGCAGTCGAAAACCGTTGGCGCATCCTCTCTCTGGGGGTTCAACCTGACCATGTGCACCTATTGGTCAACGTCACGGTCAACGATTCAGCGGCAAAGGTAGCCCATCGGTCTAAGGGCAGGCTTTCTCACAACTTGCGGCTAGAGTTCGAATGGCTGAAAAAGCTGCCCTCTACCTGGACTCCAAGCTATTTTGTTGGCTCAGTGGGCAATGTTTCCACCACCATTGTTAAGCAGTACATTGAATCTCAGAACGGCAAGTAACTGGCAGCTTCAAAGCTGCGGCGGCGTTTCATCCCCGGCTTGAAAGACCGGGGTTCTCACGCTGGTTTTCTATAACAGCTTGCGTCGCACCCTCAGCTCCCTGATTGATCGGTCAGCTTTCTAGCGGCTAAAGTCCAGCAACTCGTACACAAGGGGCGTTGGTAAGTCTGAGCCGAGTCGTCAGCTGACTTACTATCTCAACAATGATGTTTTTACCTATCCTCAACGCTTGCTAGACAAGTGCAGTAGGAATTAACCAACCCCCTATGGACAGTTAGTAAAGTTTCCAATTTGCCCGGTTTTGCCTAAACCGTCCCAACAGTGCCCCATTTGCCCCGCATCGACCCAAATTACCCCGGAGCGTCCCAATTTTGCCCGTTCATGCCCATTGCTTCCCATTTAATCCCAGTTTTGTCCGAGACTGTCCCGATGTGTCTCGATTTAGCTCTAAGCAATCTGGTATGAATGAGCAATGTTGGCAGACCTGTTGTTTAGACCGCGATCAGGGCATAGGCGTCAAAGGTACTGTGGTTGAGCAGACCCCACTAAAAGTTGTACACCGTTCACTTCGCTACACGACTTTTTGGCAGAACTTGTTAGTCCTGCGGTGAATGAGCGTTACCTTGCTGCGGCTCTGCTTCACTGCCTAGGAGGGGGGAGGGAGAGTTTGCCACCCGACCCGATCTTTCTCGTGGAATAGCTTTGTTTTGGATTGTCTGTCTAGTGCTGGTGCTAAACGTAACTACACAGCACTCAAACAGCCTTAAGCAGTGACGGTTGATCCTTGTGTTTGGACAATGGCAACGAGATCATAGCCACATGCGGGTCGTCCCTCAACTGGTTGAAACAGGTGTATAGTTTGCTCGTTGGAGGGTTTTGGTAGTGACAGGGCTGAACTGACCCACCAATCAGCCAGTCCCGGCTCACGTTCATAGATTGTGTCACCGTCCAGCCGTAGACCCAGCACACGGTAGTCAGTGTCACTGTCCTTACGGTCTAAAAGCACACCGTCTCTGGTACAAAGCACCGTGTGAAACCCGTCGATCGTGTTGGGAACCGTGGGTGCATACGACTCGACTTTAGTGATTACCCAACGCCCACCCGATTCAGGAAAGTCCCACCCTTTTCCTACAGCAGGTACTTGAGCGGCTGTCTGAAACTCATAAAGCTCATAGTTGCCGCTCAACTCCACGTCGTCTGGCGGCATGTCGAGCAAAGCGTCAGGGTGGCACTCACCAAGCGGGTAGCAAAGCGTGAATTGCAAAATGTGCATGTTAGCGTCCTCGGTGGGGAGTAGTCTCAGGATGGTTGTCAACGTGGCATTCCCAGCGTTTGCCCTTTTGACTCGTGCGTCTGACCTTGACGTACCGCAACCCTGCTTGTGCAGCAAGGCGTTTGCAGTTTTGTTCCGCCTCGGTGGCATTATTACCCCAAACATAATCAATGATTTGGGACTCAATCGGCTGGTCTGGGTCATCAATCCGTAACGGCTGCCGTAAGACCTCGCAGGTAGCAAAGGTACAGTATTCTGGTGGACGGCCTCGCCAATACACATACCAGACTCCGAAACCGACTACCACAAGTCCGCAGATTTCTGGTTGAGCGGCACAAGCTGCAACCGCTGCTGGAACAGTTTGTTGCGCTCTCGCTGGCATCGATAAAGTAGACAAATAGTTTAAAGGCAGAATCAGTGCCAGTGCCAGACGGGCGGCAACACGAGCAGGACCGACTGCAACCCTATTGAGGGTTGACCGTAAGATTAACATGGCTTCAAGGTTTTTCTAGTACAAATACACTAAAAAGTGCTGTACTTATGTGGGGAAAGAGAAGAGGGGGAGAGCGGAAGGTACAGCTTACCGGCCTCGGTTCAAGTAAAGACTGCTCTTTCCCTACTCCACCGTCTCTCCAATCAACCGATAATAGGCCGCCTCTGCCGCCTCTGCCTCTACCGCCTGCGTATACCGTCTCGTGGTCTGTTCAGAACTATGTCCTAACAGCCTGCGAGCATGAGTGGGGTCTAATCCCTGCCGGAACAACCCCGTTGCATACGTATGCCGTAACTGGTGGGGGTGGAGTTGCACCAACTCAGACGCTACTGCCCACACCCCATAGGGCAGTACAGGCGCTAGCGACAACAGTGACTCCGCGTTCAATGCCTGCACTCCCTCTCTCACGTGCCTTGCCTCTTCTGACTGCTGACTCAGCCAGTCCTTTAAGCTCAATTGTGCCGCCAACATCCCCAACCGCTTCACTGCTTGGTAAACCCCGTGGTAACTCAACCGCTCACTACGACTCAACGAGTGCATGAGCGGCCGTTCTGGGGTCAATGTCTCCCCGTCTATAGCTCTCCCTTCCAGATATTGATTCAGTGCAGATCTCCCTGCATCACATAGCGGCACCGTGCGCGGTTCGTTGGTCTTCGTGTGTGCAATATGCAGTCGTCTCCCGTCATAACTGCCCACATTCAGGCTCACCAGTTCACCAGCTCTTAGTCCATGACACAACACCTGTACCATTGCCCGATCGCGCGACTGGGTTTCCTGTGTGTACTCCAATGCAGTGTTTAACCACTCCAATGCTGTCTGACTCACGTCCTTAGGTGGTGGTAGCGGTACGCGTTCAAACTTTACTCCCAACGTGGGGTTCACTCGGGCGGACTGTCCCACTTCTATAGCTTGCGCACAGTACCAGTTAAAGAAGCTCCGCAGTGCAGTCAGTGCCACATTGACACTATTTACACTCGTTTCCCCGTCTTCTGCTTTCACCGACTTCAGATCGTCTTTGTAGAGGGCTATGTCTGCCTGAGTAAACTCCTCTAGGGCGCGATCACTCCATACCAGAAACCGTTTCAACTCCCTTGCATAGGCTTTACGGCTATTGGGTTTTAAGCTTTCACTGGCTAACCAAGTCTCCACAATATGCAACCGGGGGTCGTCTACTGCTGGGACGGGTAACGGGGGACGACCTCGCTGTTTGGGCACGTTGACTGTGGGCGCAACCGGCTTAAACGGGAACACCTCAATGACAATATCAGGTAAAGGCTTGCGGTCAAACTGCATGGTCTGCTAGACAGAGAAAGCATGGAAGAGAGGGCAGCGGGCAAGCGGGAAGTCACTCTGAAGCTAGTATACGCGTTCTGTTTCACCTTGCCCGGTTTGTGTTTTTGCCCATCCTGTCCCGCCTTGTCCCAACGTATCCCAACGTGTCCCAACGTGTCCCGTTTTGCCCCAACTTGCCCCGTTTTTGCCTTTGATTTCCCGCTTCACCCCAACCTGTCCCAATTTTTCCCGTTTTTGCCCTGTTTTGCCCAAAACAGCCCAAAGCTTTTCATACCGCCTTAAGCTGCCTCTCTGTACCTCAAACCTCGTTTTGGGTAAGCCGTTACAGAAGGACGGGTAGAGGAGAACTGTCTTCAGTTGTCATGGCTCACTCGTAACTAGAGATTTCCTGCTGGCTTCTCTGCGCTGTCGTCTTGCCCAAGTCTTGCCGTCCTTCCTGACAGCGTTGAGGCAAAACGCTAAAAAACTGCAAACGTTCGCAAAACTTTTTGGTTCTGGTCTTGCTGGAACTTAACACCACCGCCCTGAGGAGAAAGCTCCTAAGCCGAAGTCTAGAGAGCACACTACATGTTTCAAATTACTCTACTCTAGTGACTCGTACCTGTTTTGAGAGGCAGCGCAAGACAGGCTGTGCCTACATGCTGTGAACACTTCATACTACACTTCATACTAAGGTGCAACTCCTGTCTTAGTGGCAGTTTGGGGTTGTGTCAGTGGGTACAACAAAATCCCTATAACCACGTCCAGTTCTTCAGGGACTTTATAGATATTCACCCCCTGTACCAGTTGCTTGGTCTGTCGGTTCAATGTGGCGAACTGCCACACGCTCCCAGTCGTCACGGCTCCTAGCAGGGTAGATTGAGCCGTCACATTAGGCGAACGCTCCCACTGATCGAGGGCAATCATTTCCGCCAGCAATTGAGTAAAGCCATAGTCCAGGTCGTCGTTTTTGGCTTCAATCACGACCAATTGGCTTAAGTTATGTACAGACAGCAGGTAGTCCACCACCCCTTGCAATTGCTCAGTCACCTTCAGGGGGTACTCAATACGGATCTGGACAGCTGTGTGTTCCAGGATGCTGCGTAAAATGGGTGATACCAGCATTTCCCGCTTCGTCTGTTCATTGCTCGACAGAATTCGGGGTAATGTCCGTTCAATCCGCTCGGTGAGCTGGGCAGCATCGAAACTTACGGTTGCCTGGGGCAAACTCAACCGCTGCTTCTGGTAGTCGTACTCAAAGTACAGGGCCAGGTCGATCGGGTCAATCTTTAAGTCAAAGTACTTGCGAAAGGTGTACGGTTCGTTGGGGTTAATGATCGGCATTTGTTGCTCCTTGGTAAAGCTACGACCAGCCCTCATACTGTCAGTATAGTTGGCTTGTGACAGGGGAGAGCTGTGTTCGCTCAGAGGTCACGCCTTCGTCAAAAGGTGGTTGGGGGAGAGACTGGGACAGGCTTACTGCTGCATTGGGTTGGTAGGAGCGCCTTGCTCTCTGGGAAACGGGTTTCTCTCGGCTGGTAGCTGCTGATTTGTCCTCTAGTAAGAAGGTCCGCGGTGAGAGAACTCCAGGCCAATGCCTAAGCGGGTGTGTAAAGCTGCCCCTTGGCGTTGTGGTCTGCCTTCCGCTCAAGTCTCTATTTTATTATTCTTTCAGAGCATAACGGTTGCCCGACACTTATCTCAACCCAAACGGTAAAGCAGCTCAGCGCGGGGGGTCGCGTTTGGCCCCTTAAACTCAACACACAGCTTATATAAGATATGTATTTAATATCTTATATGGCTCTTAATCCGACAACATTCAGGCAATTAGCGATTGCAAACGGTAAAAGCTTAACCAGCAAAGGTTTACAGCCTTCAAAGTCCTTCAGAAGCATGAAATTGTTGTCGGATTGGAGTGCGTGAGGTACACTGAGGGCACGCTTTTAACACCGCAAACCCCGATGCCGCCGTCTGCCAATCCCCTTTGTGTGCAATGTGCTAAGCTCTCGCGTGATGAGGCGATCGCTTTACATGGCCCTGAGGGGACTGGGGTGCAGTGCTGGAAAGTCAAAACCTGCGACAACCGCAGGCACTACCACCGCAACGCGCCCATGTTTAATCAGGTGCGGAAGCAGCGCAGGCGCCAACAAAAGGGACAAGCGCCTGCTGTGTCTTCCTTGGGAGCATCCTCCACCCTTCAGCTTCAGCGCGACTTCCATCCCGGTGAAGCAGTAGTCGCTGCCCCCCGTCGTTCACGCTCCAAACGGACTGAAACCGTGACGGTGCCTACCTTTGACGCTGCGACTCCTCATGCATACCTCTACTGGTACCGTCGTGCGAAAGATGCGCCTGTCCATGCGATCGCGGCTGAACTGTGGATTGGTGATCACCGTCGTGCCCGCGCCTGTTTCCATGTGACTGGCGGCGGTGCTGTGCAAATTAAGGAAACGTTGCTGCACGTCCTTCAGGAATTTAGTACGCTAGCAGGGTCTAAAGTGCGGCACTTTCGGGACGAAGTGGAACTCATGCCCGACCGCTGCCCGTTACGTCCCTGTCCGTTGCACCCCGAACCGTAGGGACTCTAAGTAAGGTTTATATGGTGCCAGTAGACGACAACCAACCGGTCCCAAGCCTTTCTGACTTGTGGCAAGCGCTCGATCAGGTGGTGCGTTACCCGGAGTCATTAGCACTCTCACCACTGCTTGGTTTTTTGGCTCAGGCAATCGCCCCGTTACCCCTCTCAGACCAACTGGCGATCGCGGGTCTGGTCTTTGACCAACTTGCAGGTGTGGTAGAGAACCGGGCGACGCTCCTGATTGAGTCCTGGGAGTCTTGGCACCGTCCGACTGACCCAATTCTCGACTTTAGCAATGACCCTGACCTGTTCGTGCAGTCGCAGCGCTTAGAGCTGTCTGACCTACTGGACACTACGCCTGACCCTCTGTTTTACCCATTTCAACGCAAGTCCCCCACTAGCCCCGATTCTGCATTCGATGAAGCGGGAGGGGAAGCAATCCTTGAGGGACTTTTGGGTGACATGCTCCCTGGTGGTAGTGACACAGAACTGCCTGAAACGCCGACTGCACCGCTTTCCGAGTCTGAGGTCATGGCGTCGATTAAGTCGCTCTCGCATGGAGAGAATATACCATTGTGGTCACGTCAGGTGTCTCAAGCCATGCGATCGCTCTCTATGGAGCAGCGAGACCAGGTGAAGGGACTGCCTTTAATGGCTTTACAGCAGTCGTTACAGGTGCCCTTAGTGGAAGTGTGGTTAGCCTTGCTGTTGGGCAATAGTGGGTACACGTTGCAACGGAGTGAGTCGCCCATGCCAGAGAGTACAGTGGCTCTGGATGAAGCGACGTTGTTTTATAGTAGCGAGTTGTTACAGGTGGTGGCTGTAGAGTGAGCTTACTTAGTTAGACACCTAAGTTTGCGGCATTCGGAGCTGTTGTCGGTAAGGGTAGCTGACCTTCTACGACCTCAAGCCCTGACCTCAGTTTATTGATCGCTGACAACCTTTCTGGCAGCTCTTATGATTACCGGATGTCGAAAGCAATGCTTCTCGATGGCTAGCAAATCACTTTCAATCGCTTTGCAGCCGCTATAAATTGCGGTGGCGATTCTTCATCCTAATATGATCAGCGCCAATATGATAAGACACAAAGGTATTCTGGCTGCGGAGTCTATGCGAGAAATTTTGGAGCGCATTCATCAACTCAACCTACAAAACTCCAGTACAGTTTGGCACGCCAGCGGTGAGGAACTTCCCTAGTAACGATGAGCAATATTGAGATCATTCAAGAACTCTATCGATCGTTTCGCGAGAAAGATTACGATGCCTTTCTGCAAGTCTGCACTTCAGATCTGCAATGGATTCAGAATGAAGGATGCCCCTGTGGGGCGACACATCAAGATCCAGAAGCAGTTGTTGATCAAGTCTTCAAAGCATTCAACGACGACTGAAAAGTATGGTCATTTGAGCTTGAGCAGTGGCTTGATGCAGGAGAAACAATCGTCGTGATTGGCAGCTACATAGGTGAGCCTCGGCTGTCTGCTCGGGCGTTTCGCTCACCTGCTGCCCATGTTGACGACCTACGAGATGGCAAAGTATGGCGGTTTCGCCAAGTTACCGACACCAAGCTGATTTGGGATGCTATGAAGTAGCGGAGATAGATGGCTGTTCAAAGCCTAATGGGCTTAGAGTTGTCGATCGGTAGTAGGCATCAGGCATTACGTCCTGCCATGACTCCACCATCTACGTTCCATATTGCACCCGTAACCCAGGCAGCACGATCGGATAGCAGGAATGCCACAACTTCGGCAACATCGTTGGGTTGTCCAACCCGTCCAATTGGATGAAAGCTGTCAAAGCTTTGTAGCGTTGCGTGAATTGCTTCAGGCGGCATGAAGGCTCCATAGATTGGCGTTTCCACAACTGCGGGCGCAACTGCATTAACACGAATTTGATACTGAGCTAGTTCCATTGCTAAATGCTGGGTGAGAGCGTGTAATCCGGCTTTTGCCATTGAGTAAGCAGACGAAGGGGTTGCTAGCACCGCCTGATGTGCCCACATCGAGCCGATGTTGACGATCACCCCGCCTTGCTGCTGCTGAATCAGATTGCGAACAACTTGCTGAGTTGCCAAAAAGGTACCGCGATTGAGGTCGAGGTAGCGATCGTAGTCAGCCTCAGCATGATCGAGAAACGATTGAGGCAGAAACACACCCGCAGCATTCACCAAATAATGCACATCGATTAGCTCAGCAGCAATCCGCTTCACAAGCTGAAAGGTGGCTTGGCGATCGCTGATATCAGACTGCCAAGCTTGGACGTGACCCAATTGCTGTAGATCGGCGGCGGCGGTTTGAAGCTTATCAAAGTTGCGTCCCACAATAGTGACGGATGCGCCGTGAATCAGGAGGGTCTTAGCAATCTCCTGCCCGATGCCGCTGCTGCCACCGATAATCAGTGCCTGTTTATGCTTAAAATCTGAATACATGCATGTTCCTTACTTAAAACTGCGAGTTGCCAGCAACTCATAGCTAGATAGTAAGCAACTCCCTCTATCTGCGAAAGTCAGCACTTTTTGGTAAGGTACGCACTTTTTGGTAGAAATTGAGGCAGAGCCTGAAGGATGTTTTTACACGGATAAAATGAGTCACGCTCGATTGAGCAAATCTAAATCCATGTCAGCCGCCGCGATGTTGGAGTACATTGTGGGCTGCAAATGGTCAATCCGGATTTTGACGCTGGTTCGGCAAGGCATCGATCGTCCGGGAGCCATAACACGATCAATCGAGGGACTGACGACTAAAGTGCAAAATGACTGCCTGAGCAAAATGGTCAGTTTCAATATTTTACAGAAGGTCGTTTATCCAGAAGTTCCGCCCCGCGTAGAGTACAAACTGACTGCGTTTGGGCAGCGATTTGTCACAATTCTGGATGCGGTTGCCGAGTTGCAGCGAGAACTAGAGACGGGCTGCTTTACTGAGCTGAGTCAACGTCAGATAGGTCGCTAGTCTGGCTCTTGCTGATGCGTCTGCCCCAAGGCTTTAGGATTGAAACTGCAATCACTGCGAACAGGCAAGCCACTTGAATGCTACCGCCCACCACAACTGCTGTGTGGTCGAAGGCATACAGTGGATTGTATAAAGCTTGCGATCGTTCTGCCTCTGAGAGAGCAGTCATCGCATTCACCCATGGACCTAACCAAATCGTGCCTGTCCCAATCAACGTTACTGTTGCCACCCATTTGGTAATCACCCAGTAGTGTTTCACAAACCCCCAATTGGTGAGCCAAGAAAGCAGCCCACCCGTAACCAATGACAGAGTAGCAGTGGGAATCACAACCCAATCATCTAAAAACTTAAGTACAAAGTTGACTGCATACAGCTCGTCACCATTGGGAGTGTCGCGGTTGAGTAGGGCAATTGTCACCAAACATAGAGCAGTTCCCAGCCAAATTCCACTCAAGATCACATGAGCCGAGACCAGCCATTTTTTCGGCTTCACACTCAATTTCTTCATCACGTTTTCCTCAAAAGAATGGCGGGAGTTTATCAGATAGCAAATTTGTTAGCCGCCTAATAGTTAGGCTCCTAATTAAAATAAAACAAACTTAGCCATTCTGCAAAGCTCTATTCATCGTTATGGCTGCAGCATGGCAGGCGTACCCGCCTGCACTTTCTGAAGAAGTCTGATTAGCGTTTTTTTCTCAGTCGCGCTCAGATTTACCATTAGCTCTGTGGTGCGGCAGAAGTGATCGGGCAGCATCTGAGCGAGCAGGTTTTTCCCTTTCTCGGTCAGGTGGACACTTAGCATTCGTCGATCACCCGGCCAAGGTCGCCGTTCAACCAGGTCTTCGCGCTCCAGTCCATCGAGCAATCCGGTAATTGTGGCACGGGTGACGCCTGAGCGTTCAGCACACTCAGAGGGCGTTAGCCCTGATTCCTCAACTTGCAATAGCTGCATCAGGAGCGTGAATTTACCCATCGACAAACCGTATCGGGCAAGATGCGCTTCTAGAGCAGATTGGACATCTGCGGTTGCCCTCAAAAATGCTAAACAGGCTTCAACTGAGGCAACATCCAACTCTGGATAGCGAGCTGCCAGAGCTTGAAGAGCCTGACGATCGATGACGCGATCAACAAAAGGGCGCAAAATTACCACAATCGAATCATTTAATTAGGGAGCTAACTATAGGCTAGTTGATGAATGGAGCACTTCCACGACCTCAGTACAAAACGCTCATAAACCTTAGTATCTGGAACGACTTCAAGCTATAGAGTGGACGATTAATCGCTGCCGATATGCTCCAGGAGCATGACCGATCTGCCGCTTAAAGGCTCGGCTAAACGCTGCTTCCGATTCATATCCCACTGATTCGGCAATCTCTCTAAGCGATTTGGGAGTTGAGCGCAGCAGTCTTACTGCCTGATGCATTCGCCAGCGGCTCAGGTATTGCAAAGGCGCTTCGCCCACCAGTGTCTTAAAGCGGGCGGCAAAGGCAGAGCGGGACAAATTCACTTGTTTTGCTAGCGATTCTACTGTCCAAGCATGTGCTGGCTGCTGATGAATCAAGCCTAAAACCACACTCATTTGCGGATCAAGCAGTGCCCGCAGCCATCCCCCTTCGGCTTCTGGCAAACTGACAATGTATGCCCGCACTGCCTGAATAAACAGAATGCTGGAGAGATAAGTAATCATCATCTCGGCACCCGGACGATTCAAATTGCTTTCACAAGTGATGAATTGCAAGGTTGTCTCTAACCATGCCACCGCTTGTCCGGCTTCACCTTTGATGTGGATCAGGGGCGGTAGTGCCGCCAACAGCGGATTACTGTCACGTTCGGCAAAGCTGGCGCGACCGCAAAGCACGGTAGTAGACATGCCATCACCGCCGTAGTTAAGCGCCAGTTGCCCTTGGCAAGGACGCTGTGCCAGCAACGTTGCTAGACTGACGATCGGGCTGTCGAAGGCATCACGCAAGGTATGAGCTACCCCGGTTGGCAAGACGACCAGATCACCTGCTGTCAGCAAAATTGGTGCATTGTCTCCCTCCACTCCGAGCCAGCAGTTGCCACGGGTGATGACATGGAAGGATGCATAATCGGTGCGATCAATTTGCACACCCCAAGGGGCAGAAAATTCAGAGCGGCAGTGAACCGTACTGTGCAGTTGCACCGCTTTGAGCACTTCGGTCAGCGCATCCATTGAGGCTACCTGGGATTTGGACGATCTGCAATTAATTGTGGATCTTTTATCATTGTTTGTCCAGCTTGCTTGGCGTTACATGGAGAGGTACGCGCTGGAGCCAAACAAATGACGATTGTGATCACAGCACCAACCGGAAATACAGGTGGACGGATTGCCCAACAGCTCATTGCAGCAGGCGAAAAGGTTGCTGTACTTGTAAGAGATCCCGCTAGAATAGCGGACGTAATTCGTCAGAATGCCACCATTTACCAAGGCTCTGTGGATGACCCAGCGGCGCTGACGCAGGCAACTCAAAATGCCGATGCGCTCTACCTTGTTGTCCCTTACAACTTTGGCACGTTCCATCTGCGCCAATGGCAACGGCAGGTCGGAGCCGCCGCTGCTGCAGCCATTGCGACTAACGCCATTCCTCATGTCGTTAATCTCTCCAGCAACGGTGCCCATCGACCCAATGGGATGGGTCCGATTTCAGGACTACACGCTGTAGAGCAGAGTCTGAATGCGGTGGCTGCCAATGTGGTGCATTTGCGTCCAGGCTTCTTTATGGAGAATTACCTGCTACAGCTTGATGCTATTCGCACTACCCATCAGGTCTTCATGCCGATCGCAGGCGATCGTCGTCTGGCGATGATCGCCACTCAAGATATTGCGGATGTTGCCACAAAACTGTTGCGCGATCGCACTTGGAGTGGGCAGTCTGTTTTAGGTCTACATGGTGCAACCGATCTGAATTTTGACGAAGCGGCACAGATTTTAGGACAAGTCCTCAAGCAACCGGTCACTCATGTCCAAACAACCCTCGATCAGTTTCGAGATACGCTGCTGCAACTGGGCGCAACTGAGCATGTTGCAGGAGAATATGTTGAAATGTGGTCAGGTCTGGCGCGTCCTGATTACAGTCCAGCCGAACCACGCACTCCAGAAACAACTACGCCGACGACCTTTGTTCAGTTTGTGCAAGACAAGATGATGCCTCTATTGACAGAACCCGCAACTACCTAGTCTAAATGAACGTCTCCGCCGCAAGCGGACGGAGTATCACTTCGCTACGCCTTACACGCTACGCGGCTCAGCTGCGCTCAACAGCGCCCATTTGGGCTGCTCTGCCTTATGCGCTCTAAGGGGCGGGGAATTGACCCATAGTGATTAAGGAACTAACGATGTTTCCAACCAAAGTTAGCCTGTGTTATTCAGAGTTTAGCGATGCTTGCCATCTTCAACAAATGAAGGAATTCTGAATTCTCCATTGGAAGCAATTTTGCCAAGCCTCAATCTATAGCCAGCTTCTACCTATTGACTTCAGCGGATTTAAACGATCGCTCCTCCGATCGGATGATATTTCCCCATTCGCTTCAACAGAGCTTGACTTAGAGTGCGCTCTAAATTCTAAGGTGGAACTATGCTTCTGAGGTAAGTGCCATGCAAGCCCTGACAATTCAACAGGTTGCCCAGCAAACGGGCTTGAGTGTTCATACTCTCCGCTACTACGAACGCAATGGATTGTTAGAACCCATCGACCGCGCCAGCAGTGGACATCGTCGCTATTCGGCAGAAGACATTGCCCGCATTGAGTTTCTGACTCGCCTGCGAGCAACGGGAATGCCAATTCGCCAGATGCAGGAGTTTGCCCAGTTGTTTCGGCAGCAACCGGAAGCGATCAGAGATCGGCGTAAACTGCTGGAAGCGCATGGACAGCAGGTACAGGCACACATTCAGGAACTCCAGCATAACCTGGAAGTGATTCAGTGGAAGATTGGCTACTACAAAGGCTTGGAAGCACGGCAACAGGCGGATGCAACCTACTCCTATTCTGAGATAAACGAACGTCAGGAATGTTTGGCGGCAGGACGAGCCTTCATGTTGGAATGCGCTCCACAAGAGGGAGAGGCTGACGTAAAGGTTGAACCTCAACCGGAGGAAGCATCTCCCTCCATTGCAGCGCTCGTTAGCGATCGCTGAATGTCATTTTCACTCTAGACTGACCGCGTTCAGCTTCACCCGCCGAGTGTGTCTTCAAACGACAGACCTCATGGGTTGGCTTGGCGCTGCAATTAGCCCTTACAACAATGGAGCATTCACAATGGATCTGCAAAACAAAGTAGCGTTAGTCACAGGCGGGAGTTCGGGCATGGGGCGATCAGGTGCCCTGCTACTTGCCAAACACGGCGCAAAAGTCGTCGTCGCTGCCCGTCGAGAAACCGAAGGACAAGCTGTCGTTGATCAAATCCGCCAGTGGGGCGGAGAATCTAGCTTTATCAAAACCGATGTGTCGCAACCCGCCGAGATTAAGGCGCTGATTCAAAAAACGGTTTCGCTGTATGGACAGTTAGATTATGCTTTCAACAATGCTGGCACCGAAGGAGCGTTTGCTCCTATGCCTCAACTCACCGAGGAAAATTGGGATCACACTATTGATACGAACCTAAAAGCCGTCTGGCTTTGTCTGAAGTATGAGATGGAGCAGATGATTAAACAAGGTACAGGTGGAGCCATTGTCAACACCTCATCCTGGTTAGCAAAAGGCGGAATGCTCGGCTCCACCATCTACTCTGCCAGCAAAGGGGGCTTGGATGGCATGGTACGGGCAGCGGCACTGGAAGGTGCCCAGCACGGTATTCGCGTCAACAATGTCAATCCTGGCATCATTGATACTGAGATGTTTCGGCGCTTTGGCAACCCTGATGATCCAAGTGATGCGGTGGTGCAAGCTTTCACACACCACATTCCACTGAAACGGTTGGGTGAATCAGAGGAAGTGGCAGAAGCAGTAGTCTGGCTATGTTCTAAGGCGACGGCTTACATCACTGGACAGACGATCGCCGTTGATGGAGGTTTCGCAATTCCCGGCTTTCGGTACTAATCCCATCATTCCAGGAGGTTCACTATGTCAGATTCGCTATTGACGATCATTGCCCGCATCAAAGCCCAACCTGGGTTAGAAGCGCGAATGCGGCAGGATTTGCTGAGTTTGCTTGCCCCGACTCGCGCCGAATCTGGTTGCATCACATTTGATTTATTGCAAGACACGCACGATCCAACCGTTTTTGTGCTGTACGAAAACTGGAAAGACCAAGCGACACTAGATGCCCACTTTCAACGGCCTTACGTGAAGCAAGTTTTGCAAGCCTATGAGGAGACACTAGCGGAGCCGATCGCGATTTTATCCCTGAGAAAAATCGAATCATCACGGCGATCTCAAACTAGAGAATGATCATGCAATACAAACTTTTGGGCAACACGGGATTAAGAGTCTCTGAACTCTGCCTGGGTGCAATGACCTTTGGCGAAAAGTGGGAATGGGGCGCGAATCGAGAAACTAGTCAGGCGATGTTTGAGACCTTTGCAGAGGCAGGGGGAAATTTCATCGACACTGCAAATGTTTACACCAATGGCACGAGTGAGAAAATGCTGGGTGAGTTTGTGCGTTCTGAACGAGATCGCTTTGTCATCGCCACCAAATACACAGTGATGATAAATCCGACTGACCCGCATTCCAGCGGCAACCAGCGCAAAAACCTGGTGCGATCGCTCGATGCCAGCCCCAAGCGTTTGAACACTGATTACATCGATTTGTACGGGATGCATATGTGGGATCCGGTGACTCCAGTGAAAGAGATGATACGGACGTTGGATGATGTGGTTCGCTCCGGCAAAGTGATGTATGTCAGCATTTCCGATGCACCTGCCTGGATTATGAGTCGTGTTCGGATGATCGCTCAGTTAAAGAACATAACCCCGTTCGCCACGATTCAACTTGAATATAATTTGGTGGGTAGTGCTACACAAGTAATGATGCGTTGTAGTGATGGATGAAATACCAAAGGGCACCAATATGATTCTCTACGGATTTTGAAAATGACAAGGTTTTGCGAACCAGTCGAGACACTCGTTGCCTCAACGTGTTGTTGAAGCGTTCAATGTAGTTGGTTCTACCCGTTTCTTTAC
>NZ_JACJOZ010000107.1:0-37356 GCF_014695795.1 Phormidium sp. FACHB-592 | reverse complement strand
CAAGATGACAATGCAGTAAGTCTTTGGAGGACACAGCGACTATGCCCTACCGCCATCCTGGACAGGCGTTTTTGTCGTGCTATGGCACGCTTCAGAGGGAACAGGATGTCTTACGGTACGTCGAGTTTTTACGCCAAGCAGCCGGTCTGAACGATGACCCACCTGTAGACCTAACGCTGATCTACAGCCACTTTGGCATCCCGACACCACGACGAGCACCCTTAGAGGAACAGCAGGGCATTCTGGTGGATAGCAGCACAGGCATCATTTTGATTAAAGAAGACGATCCACTCGTCCGGCAGCGCTTTACGGAAGGGCATGAGCTGATGGAGTTGCTCTTTGACGCACAAGAGCAGGCACGCAGAGGTAGCTTTCTGCCAAACTGGAGCAGCGAGCACAAAGAACGCCTGTGCGATCAGGGAGCCGCAGATTTGCTGATGCCGCAAGCTTCGTTTGTGCCCCGGTTGCATGAGTTGGGGGTGTCTTTGAGTACGGGACGATTGCTGGCAGTCCTCTACCAAACGTCCTTGCTGGCAACCCTGGTTCGCATGATGCAATATGGTGGGGGGGAACATGCGTTAGTGCTGTGGCACCAGGCCTTGACTCAAAAAGAGGCCGCTCAGAAACAATCAGCACGAACAACAGAGGCTCAAAAAAAAATGCGGATTTGGTGGAGTCTTCGTACACGTGGTTGGCAGAGCGGCTTCATTCCCAAACACAAATCGATCGCCTCTGACTCGTTGATTGCCAAGGCTCTTTCTCAAGGACAGCCTCATCACGGCGCTGAGACGGTTCATTTTGGCTGGGGCGCAATTCAATGTCAGATTGAAGCGATACCCTTGCAGTTAGGCAATAAACCTTGCGTTTTATCGTTGCTGCATTTGTAAGGGCAAAGTTTGCGATTGTCAATCGTTCTTGACCATAACTATTGCTAGGAGTGCTGTTGTCATGTCGGAACGTGCCTATGATGTTGTCCTATAGGACAATGATGACAATGGATGTGCGCAGCATCAATGATGGGTGTAGTACCTTTGCAGCCGTTGGAGCTTCTCAACTGACACACGGACGCGCAACGTTGCTGTCGGCTTCAGCAGAGCCTTTATCTTTTGCCTAGAGTGACTTCGGAACACCTGCACTTGCATGACCGCTTCCCTACCAGCTTCAGTTGCATCGCTACCATCAGAGACGCTTCAGGGTATCGTTGAACGGCTGACGTTTCATGCAGAGGACTCTGGCTACACGATCGCACGGCTCAAGGTTGCTAGAGAGCAAGACTTAGTAACGATCACAGGCACCTTTGCCAATATCCAGCCGGGACAGACCCTGAAGCTGACCGGTTTTTGGCGTGACCATCCTAAGTACGGGCTTCAGTTCCAGGTCACGCACTACCAGGAAACGAAACCAGCCACACTCATAGACTTAGAGAAATACCTGGGAAGTAGACTGATCACCTGAATCGGCACCTATGATGATCGCTACTTCCTTTGTCAGCTTTTTTCAGTCATGATGCAACTTTCGTTACTTAATACATTGACATGGCCTGGTTCTGGCAAGCTTCAAAGCATTAAGGACGATGTGAGCTTGTATCGTCAAGGTGACGACAGCAACTAGAACCCATACACATCGGCTGTTTTACCTGGTACTTCTCAAGGGAAACCATTAGCGCTTTAACACGCTGTAGCAATACTTTGAGATGCTTCAGTAAGCTGTCTTGCTCCACCATTAACGCCTGAATCTGTTCATCTTCTTCCATAGCTGTAAAAAAGAGGTTCTAGAAATTTGCTCTGCCTACAATTCCATCAATGCCGCAATTGGTCAATTTTTACGAGTTGACCTAGTGCAATTAATCGCATTAGGGCTGGAATAAGGTGAACTTTGTTTAAAGCTTTTATACCTAGCGGTTAACAGGCCTGCGATCAAACCGTTCCTTTCCTACAGAAGGAAAATCAATGAACTGCTCCATATAAGAGCGAAGGGCACGACGGCTCAACATCTTTCCTAACCGTAACCAGGCAAAATAACCGCTCAGAAGTGTGGAGAGCAGAGAAAGGAGAAGGGCGGGTAGAACCGGTAAGCCAAGCACTTCTAGTGCAGCGATCAGAACAAGACAAACACCACCAGCAGTCCCTAAAAAGGGAAGTATAAGTTGTAGCCTGCCTTCACTTGATAAGGTGTCAGGAGAAAGGTTTTCAGACCAATACTTCATGCGTTCCCTGATCATCATTGTGAGTGGAAGCATACAGGTTAGGGTGATGAGTAAGCCAGCCACTAACAAGATGTAGGGCGGCTCCGGTGTAGATGCTAGCAAGTCTTCAAATTGTTTTAGCAGGATAACCCAGTCCATAGTGAAGTAGAAATTCTGTAATGTTCAACTGCAAGAAAAATTAGTCTCAACTTTAGTCTTGGCTTTAGGTTAGAAAGGGCTGGAAGCTCTGGCGTCAAACTTGAGGCATAAATGACTGTAACGATCCATCATTTTGAAAATACTTGTATAAAATACTTCAACTATGTGATTGCACCCAAGTATGATGCAAGAACTTTCATTTGTGAAAGGCATTGGCAGTAAACACGAAAGTTGGCATCATTAAGGCTGTAATGATGGGCGCTGATGATGCGTCATGAGCACTAAAGGCACGATTGTATTCAATAGCATTGGCACCTGTTTTAGCCTGGATAAGCCACGACAAAAGTTGATTGCGCTCGGTGCTCCCCCTCATGCGATGGAACTCTGGCTTGCCTAAACCTTGCGAGAGGCGTTTGCACTGTCTCCTGCAGGACATTACCAGCCATTAAAGGAGATTTTGCAAGCGGCATTACTGCGATCGCTAGCTGCTTTCGGTATTGAAGCTGGAGCGGAAGAGCGAGTGCAAAGGATGAACGCTTGTAGTCATGCCTACTCTCAGCTTAAGTTGGATTGCTTGCTTCTAGGAGTGACGCAGTGCCCTTCAAACGGGGCCACTGCCGTCTCATAGTGCTAGTCATATCAACGATCGCTCAAAGTGAGCAGCTAAACTGAAGTCATAAACTGAAAGCAAACCGTTGGACGATACGAAAGCGGTGCCGCGTAAAATCATCCACATCGACATGGATGCCTTCTTTGCCTCCGTGGAGCAGCGTGACCATCCGCAGTACCGTGGTCAGCCTCTGGTGGTAGGTGGTAATCCCGCACAAAGAGGCGTGGTTGCTGCTGCTAGCTACGAAGCACGTCAATACGGCATTTACTCCGCGCTACCCTCACGCCTTGCCCAACAGCGGTGCCCTCATCTCATTTTTGTTAAACCTCGTTTCGAAGTCTATCGCTCTGTCTCACAGCAGATTCGGGACATCTTCGATCGCTACACTGATCTAGTGGAACCGCTCGCTTTGGACGAAGCTTATCTGGATGTGACCACGAACAAGCCAGAGATTGCCTCAGCGATGGCGATTGCCCGTGCGATCAAACAAGCGATTCGGGCAGAAACACAACTGACGGCTTCCGCCGGAGTTTCGTACAACAAGTTTCTCGCCAAGCTTGCCTCTGGTTTAGACAAGCCGGATGGACTTTACCTCATTGCGCCTGAGCAAGGACAGGCAGTGGTGGAGGCGTTGCCGATCGCAAAATTCTATGGCGTGGGAGTGGCGACAGCGAAAAAGATGCAGGCGCTCGGCATTCACACTGGCTTCGACCTGAAACAGTGGTCAGAGGCAGACCTGCGCCAACACTTTGGTAAAACAGGCAGCTATTACTACCGCGTTGCCAGGGCTGAGGATGAGCGACCGGTCAATCCGAACCGCAGCCGCAAGTCTATCGGTGCCGAGCAGTCCTTTGCCGAAGATTTAGAGGTATTAGAGACCATGGATGGAGCACTGGCAACACTGGCTGAAGAAGTGGCGACCCGGATGGACAAACATCAACGCTATGGTTATACCCTGACACTGAAGGTGAAGTATGCCGACTACCAGCAAATGACCCGCGCTCAGACCGTTGAGTGTTTGCTGCGGGATACCGAGACCCTGTACAGCATGGCAAAAGACTTGCTACGGGCACACCTTGATCCAATCAGGAAAGTGAGACTGCTGGGGCTAACAGTGTCGAATCTGAGCGAACCAACGGCACTGCCACGCTACACTCAGTTGAGTCTGCCCTTGTCACCGTTTTGTCAGTAGTCCACCTGGACAAGAAGTCTGTCATAAGACTCTGTAGTTGTTGCGAGAAGAACACAAAGCTCCCCTGACAGGAGTCCGTCTGCGTGCCAAGCCATCAGCGATTTTAGTCGAACCCGCTAAAGCGCTTAGGTTCACGTTCAATTAAGTGAAGGACAGGCCGCATTACACGATGCTGGAGCGGTGTTGCAACGCTGACACTGCAGACTGCGGCTCTACCATGCTTTCTTTTGGTCTCAAGGCTCCGTTAAGCAAAGAGGGAGCTGCTGTCGAGCAATCATCGTCTGCAAAGCCTTTGACTAAAGCACGTGTCCACAGCTTAGAACCGAGCCAGGTTCCGTGAGGCTGCCACTTGCTCAATCAACTTGATCACGGCACTAGCTACAGCTTCAGGAAAGTTCCCGCCCCTTACTCCGCTTAGGGTCGAGAACCGAATGTTTACATCTTCTTGCAGCGCCTGAGCGAGCGTTGTCGAGAGTCCGTAGCACCGATAATCTTGCTCTAGCCGTGGTCTGGCCTGTTGGAGGTGCTCTAGGCTGGGCAAGCGATCGCGTTTGATATGACGGTTAAAAGTCGGGTCAGCCGGTATCAGATTCCATAGTTCATTGATAGGGTAGACCGAGACTGGTAGGAGATGATCCAGATCGTAGAGGCTGCCGCTCACAATCCGTTTGGCTGTCCAAGGGCAGATGAATGTATGCCCTTCAAGCAGCAGCAGGTCAATGTTGTTCGATTCCCACGTCAGTGGTCGTCGGTTATCCGGTCGGGCGGTCAAGAGCGTATAGACATCACCCCGGCTGATCGCTGCTTGCGGTTGCTGCGTGCGTTCTGTGAAGAGGCACCACTCATGGATACACAAAGCCTCAACCCACAAAGACATTGCTCGAAACGTTTGCCATAAGGTCGCAGTAATTACTAGACACTTATCCTGGGGTTGCGTACCAGGGACAATGACCGTGCCCGCTTGCCTTTGAGCAGCCGTCCTTGGTTGAGTAAACACCGTCCAGTCACCGGGACCAGCGTAACGGATCGGCAGCTCCAGAGCGTGAGCAACAGCGGTGATTGCCTTCTGGTAAGCAGCTAACAGGCTGGTTGGATAGGTGAGGCGCTTGCGGGGAAGGCGTAACTCGCTGATCACAAAGAAGCCGTCAGCAGGGCGCGCAAGTCCGCCTGTGTGGGCTTCCCACTGTTGCCGAAACTCAGTGAGAGCAGGGCGAAAGGCCATATCGTTAGAAATTTTGCCTTGGCGGGTGTACCGCTGCCCCTGGAGGATTGGTTTGCCTGGCTCTACAAAGCCCCAATAGTAAGCAACCCAGAACTCAGCCAGCAGCCGTAAGGGCACAGCCACATCCTGGTGGTACGTCTCCATGTCTGGGAAAGACAGTACAACATCACTGATTGACCGCATCAACGCAATTTTGTAGCTGTTTTGCTTACGATCGTGCTTCAGGATCGTGCTGATGACCGGATGGGAAAGGGCTTCGCTCATGGCGGTGCTGGTAACGCAAACCCCTGAGCCGCATACGTCTGTCCGCTCAACGGATCAACCACAATGCCATAGCCAAAACGAGTGTAGTCCGGCTTCAGCAGGTTTTGTCGATGCCCCTTGCTATACATCCAGCTTTTCTGAAAGCGTTCCAGCAGTCCGTAGTTGAGGCTCACGCCCATATTGCCTGTTTGCTGCATGATATTCTCTCCTACTCCTCCCTTACCACCGAGTTGAGCCAAGCGATCGGTCGGTGTTTTGCCTTCTGGAGTGATATGGGCATAGTAGCGCCGGGTTAGCATATCCTGGCTATGTTGCTGTGCTGCCTGAGAGAGCAACGGATCTTCAACCAAGGGTGGCAACCCGTTGAGCTGGCGATCGCGGTTGACTAAGGAAAGGGCAAACTGCCGTAATTGTGGCAATGACCGCGTGCTGTTGGCATTGAAGAGGGAGACTTTGGGCTGCCCGATCCGCCAGCCCTGCCCACCTTTTCCGTTGTCAAAGTAGTAAGCATCTCTGGCATAGTAGGCTACCGTAGCCACTGCAAGCAGCACTGGCAAGACATAACGCTGAGTGGTAGCAACTATTTGCTTGGCAGTTGCTTTCGGGCGAGCACGATAGCGCATACGGTCATCCAATGGTTTTGCTTTCAACTTGTGGTTTTGCTTTCAACTTGCCGACAGGTGGTGCTCGCTGACACTGCTTTCCTTTCTACAATCACTACAGGTCTAGTGGGTTCTCTTCCCAATATGGCTCTACTGCCAGGTCAGGAGCAACATCGTCGATCGCACTCTGCATCGCTGCTTTACTGATGGCTCCTTGAACATAACGTTGCAACTGCTCGTAAAGGGTCAGAATTTAGTTGCCCTCGATCACCCCTGTAGCAGTGACTCAATGCATTGAGTGAGTCTGCAGGTAGTCATGGTTTTTGGCTCCTCAACGCGACTTCTAACCGCTGCCCAAACTCAGAAGGACGATCGCACGTCATCACCAACTGGTCTACGGCTCTGGTCATGGCGACATACAGTAGCCGCGCTTCTCCTTCTGGCGTACTGTGCTGATTGGGCAGATAGCCAATGCCAGGGATGAAGACGACCGGGAACTCTAAACCCTTGCTACTGTGCATCGTGACAAGCTTGACGCTGGGCGCTGCTGAGTCATAAAACTGGCTGTCTTTGTCTTTATTGATCCACTCCACTGGAATTTGGGCTTGCTGGCAGCGATCGTAAACCTGCTCTGCCATCCATTTCGCCCGATAGACAATCGCCATTTCGTTCCAGGGCATCCCACGCTCATGAAGCTGTTCAAGCCGTGCAGCTAGGTACTCGGTTTCATGACGGAAGCTGGGAAGCCTAATAAATTCGGGCTTTGCGCCATGCCGCCCTGCACTTTGAGGCTGTACCAGCAGTGGCATATCCTCTTCATTGTCCTCAGTTGGAGTCATCACTTCTTTAGCAAAGGCAAAGGCGAGCGCTAAAATTTCTTCGGTGTTGCGGTAGTTGAGCTTGAGGACGGTGGTGCGTCCCTGTGCCTGGATACCCAAGTGCTTAAAGCTGAAGCGCTGGCGTTTCGTTTCCCCATAGAGCGTTTGGGCATCGTCATAGAGCAGGAGTAAAGCTTTTGTGACTGGATCGACCATCTGCGCAGCTAACTTTAACCACTCTGGTCGAAAGTCATGCCCTTCATCAATCAGCACGGCTCCATAGCTGCCAGCGGGGATGATGTCCGCGTCTACCCCTTGGATCACCCGTTGCACTACTGCCTCCACGTAGGCTGTACCCTGGAACTCGTTAGCGCTTGGCTTTGGTAAACGATGCCGCCGGAGTAGCTCCCCACACCAGCCGTGAAAGTGTCGCACCTGCACGCGATCGCTCCCTATGCCTTTTGCATGAAGCATTTGCCGGAGTCTGGCAGCTAGAGACACGTTAAAGCAAAGTACCAGGATGGGTTTGGTTGTCTCCTGTGCCATATGCAGGCAGCGGTAGACCAGAATCAGCGTCTTACCAGAACCCGCTACCCCATGTATGACCCGATGCCCCTCGCCCAGGCTACGGGCAAGCTGTTCCTGCTGAATGTCCATCACTTGCAACAGGTCAGGCAGCGCGATCATCGCAGTCGCTTCTTCTGGCACATCCGGTAGCAGTGAAAGCTGTTTGCTGACGATTCGCACGTCTGGGAATAGGTGCCAGCGGATGCGATCGAGCTGCGTTGGAGTCAGTGGTTCGCCAAAGCTATAGGTGCAGAGATCCCAAAGCCGTCGTTGAAAGGTATAGTCGTCCACGCTCTCATACATTTCATCCTGGCAGATGATGAGATTTGGGGTTAAAACTGCCTGTAACCCGCCCTCAGCCTCAAACTGCTGGCGAGTGATGTTTGTCAGGACAACCCCATAGCTGTAGGGAAACGCCAGCCTGCCTTGATAACGACCCTCAGACTGTACCAGCAACCGATCCTGCTCAAGCTGTTGGTTGATCGCTAGCGTGTACCGTCTAGCTTGCTCCAAGGGGTTGTCTACTGACTTCATGCCAGCGTCCGTGAGCAGTGTTACTGTCTCTCGGTTGATCTGCTGGATCGTCGTCAGTTTCCAGTCTTTCACCTCCAGCACGATTAACCCCCGTAGTGGATGCAGGAGGATAAAATCAGGGTGGAGTCGCTTCGCACCGATCGGGACATCGTACCAGAGCAGATAATCAGCCTCTAGCTTGTCCTCCAGCCGTTGAGCTAAGCGCCGTTCACCAGAAGTCATGCGCTGAGCACACGTGCTGAATGTAGGAATGAGGGTTGCCATTGGAGTATATAGGCGACTGCAGTTACGTTCAGTATGCCCAATGTGTGCAGAATGCAGTAATTGACAACTCCCACGGCTAGAAGCGCGTGGGATTCTTTCGGACAAGCGTTAAACTTTTGGTGTTGCCCAAAGTCTAATTCTGCCTACGGTGGTCAAACACCGTCTACCCAGTCTGCTTAAGTCGATGCCTAAGTTTCTGGCTACCTTGCGTAAAATGTTTGCCGCTCCATTCAGATCGGCATTTACCAAACTTTTGTCACCCGACCGATACAAGCCCCGCAGTATTCTTCGCCCTGATGCTTTCCACCCGTCAGGCTTTTGACCATGTTCGGGTAGGGAGTCTCCATCTAGGTAGGAACCTGCGGAAGTATTTGCTTCTTCGGTCTGCACAACACGAAAACCGTAGATGATGCCCAGTTGCTCCAATCTAGTTTTCAGTCGCGCTAAGGGCATTTGCACGAATTGCTGATTGCCTTTTTTGCCCATGTTGCAACTGTCTTTGATGCCATCATTCCAGCCAATGACGATAGTGCCAATGCCATGCTCTAAGCAGTGCTTCACCACCAACCGAGCCGCTTTGTTCACCATGTCGCGCATCTGGTGATTCCGCTTGCGCGTGTAATCATCAAGGACGCTATCCCAGTAGTCTTGAACTTTGCCAGCTTTGCGCTTAGCCACACGCTTGTTGTAAAGCTGATTCATCGCCTTAGCCTGACGGGAATCCACTAGAAACGAGTTGCCCAATGTATCGACACACGCCATCAGGTTAGAGGATGTGCCCAAATCAATTGCCAGAGCTTGATCCATATCAAGCTTGGTTTCGACCTTCTGCATGGCATAGCTACATTCCAGGTAGAACGCGCCATTCTTGGGTAGAATCGTGAACTCTTTCACCTTGTCAAACTTAAGGTTTTGAGGCAATGGCAAAAAGAACTCTTTTAGTCCAAACCAGCGCTTGACCTGCAAACCTAACGGGAACCGAATCACGCCGTTTTCAAAAGTGGGTCTACCCGCGCCGATGTTTGGGAAAGCCACCTTGAACAAGCCCCCAGACTTCCTATAGTTGGGCGGTTTGGGCTTCTGATCTAGCTCTCCCTTAAAAGCGAGTTGGCGTAACTCACGAAAGGATTTGAAGGCTTCCGAAACGCTCAACAGGGTTTGCTGCGCTGCCACAGACGGCATTGCCTGCGCGTGGATGTTGTCGCCCACAGCGTAAATGGGGTCGTATTTAGACACAATCCGACTGGTCTTAAAGAAGATTTGCCGTGCCCAATAGATACCGCAGTTATACAAGCTATTCGATTGCTCACACAGGTAGGTGAGGATGGCGTGAGTTTCAGCATCACAGTGCAAAAGATTTTGCTGAATGCCTAATAGCTTCTTCGGTTTAGCCATTAATGTCTTCCTCCTTTGTCTATGATACCATGTCTATATACAAGCATATAGAGACAGATGGGACAAGATTATTGGCACGAAAACACGTCCGTTAGCCTGATCAACTACCACTTCGTTTGGATTGTCAGACGACGCAGAAAGATGCTGGTAGGTGATGTAGACAAACGCTTGTTAGAGTTGATTCCGCAAGCTGTGGCTGAGCTTGAGTGCCAAGTGATAGCGGTGGAAACCCATCTAGACCATGTGCATTTGTTCTTGCAAGCTAAACCCATCCTTGCGCCTTACCAAATCATGCACAAGGTTAAAGGAGCTACGTCTCACGCCTTGAGAAAAGAGTTTCCACACTTGCTCAAACTACCAAGCCTCTGGACTCGTAGTTACTTTTGTGGCACAGCAGGGAGCGTTTCAGGCGATACGATTAAGCGGTATGTAGAACAGCAAAAGATTAAGTGACTCTGAGGCTTTGTAGCCTTGTGAGAACCCTCGCTACATCCCACGGCTAAAGCACGATGGGTTTTGCGGGTTCTCAGGCTCTCCCTCTTCTATAAAATGAGATATTAAGGAAACAGCTACTGAAAAAATATTGTCGCCTTAACTTATTGCTCCCTTGATAATAGAATCTGCGATTTAATCTGTTCCCAAGTTTTGGGAGAAAGCCTTACTGAAGCTTTCTTGCAACAGATTAAAAGGTAAGTAATATACAAATAATTTTCAATTTGCTTCCAGTGCTTCTATCCGTTTCAATTACGCAGGTGTGAATGAGCGCAGGCAGGACGCAGGGGACAAGAAGCGTGGCTTAGAGATGTTGCAGCAACGGCAATAACATTGACACTGGCAAGGGCGCGTAGGCTTTGATGGCATTGAAATAGCAAGCGGTTGTTAGACCACCGACAAAGCCACCGCAATGCATTTCCCAAGAGACATCTGCCCTTTGCGGGAAAAGACCCAAGAGTAGCGGGCTATAGAACGCAAGGGTGAACATCGAAAGTAAGGATGAGACTACCTGCTGCTCGTAGAAACCGCGCAGGAGTAAGAAACCGAGATAACCGTACAAGATGCCACTCGCTCCAATGTGGTTTGTACCATACTGCCCCCATAGCCAGGTAAATAAGCCACTTGTAAGTGCGACTACCGCAGTAATGATGAGAAAGTCAGTCACGCCTCTCGGCATCACAAGAAAGCCGCCAAAGCTGATAAAGGCTACTGTATTACCCACCAGATGGTCAGCTTCATCGGCTCTGGTATGGTCATGCAACAGAGGCGCAAAGAGCAGACCCCATAACCCTACAAGTTGCTGTGGTCGAATCCCTAGCTGATTTAAAGCACCACCGAGAAAGAGGGTATTAAACAGCCACAAAAACCATGTAAGGGCGATAGGTATAGCCAAGACGGGCAGTAGCAGCCAAAAATCAGGCTTGAGGATGAAACAGACCAAAAAAAAGGTCAATACTAGTGCAGAAGTAAGCAGCCGACTTTGGATAAAGAATTCGCTAATCATCTGGGAAGATCTGGTGAAGGCTTATTCGTACTCTCGTATCTAGTGCCTTTCATTTTGCTCGAAATTTTCTTTTCAGTATGTAAAATTAAGCGCCTTGGTTTTCAAGCGCACCACAAGCATGGCTTGGCTGAAGCCTTATGCACTGAGTCAACCGTTGCTACCCTTGCCTGCTCTACTCTTAAATTCCAGCATGACCTTAGCCTTGCCACTGCCAAGACAACCAAACCCTTAGTCCTAGTGCAAGAGACTAATACATAGAAACGTAGAGCCTGTATGAAGAATGACATTAATACAGTCGGCACCGGCAGGTTATGACGGCTTTAGCTCAGTTGTAGAACACCCACGACTCCTTAATGAAATGAAAGGAGTAACGCAGTCATAACCCAGATGATTCGGACACTCTAGCGAAGCCTAAGGGCAGTAATTGGTGCATCGCTATCCAGCTAGCAAAACGTTAGGGATAGAGCGTATGGAATCCTAAAACCGGATGCCTGTTATGCCGTGGGAGTAACGCAAACAGTGCTGGGGGCAGGAAAACACTGGAATAATGTTGAGCTGGCTAAATCATTACGAAGAACCGCTATGAAACTAATACATCTATCCGTTGCTAGTCTGTTACTTCTCATTGGCTTGACGCAAGCTGCCCTGGCACAAGGACAACGTTATCCAACCGAGCGGGAGATGCAAAGTCTAAGCCAGCAGTTTAAGCGCAAGTTGCCTAGTTTGAAAAATGGTCCGACTCGCACCTATAGCGATCGACGCACCCCTGCTGAACGGCAGCAACGTGAAACCTTTGTCCAGTCCTGGGCCCGTTTTGATCCGGCAGTGGCGACCTTTCTAGGTGGCTGGACTGCGATCGAGGAATCAATGCTAATCTATCCCTCCCGCACGAAAGGGCAGGTCTGCATCATTGAAACGTTCATTCCAGGGGCTAACGATTCAGGGTTTGCCTTGACATTGGGTAAGGTTGTCAGGGGACGGGTACAAACAGGCAATCGCAAAATTCTGATTAGACAAGATGCTTTCCTGGGGTCTGCTGGTGTTTTTAACGGCAAGGCTGGACTTTACGAATATGCCAATCCTCGCCCCTTACAAGACCCAGCCACTGTTGACTATTTTCAGCGAGTACCCAGCATTGTGAATCAATTTAAGCAGGCTGGTTGTACGGCTCGCTTACCCCGGTAAGAACATCAAGCGAAGACTGAAACTCCCGGCTTCTATGCAGGCGAAACCATTCCTCAACCGTCTCACCATCTCAGCCGTGTGGAACAGATGGCACTGCTCATGTGGCATCCACTGTTTACGGGCAAATGTCCTCATTACGGGCAAGCGATCGCTCAGGCTAATGTCTCTCTTCAACAGTGGCATTGTGGGAGTTGTGGAACGGATAGCTTTAAACCTTCAGGGGCGTTGCCTGTAGCTATGAATAATTTTGAAACCTTCTAAATAAGGTTGTTTCTGCGTTAACAATACTAAACCTATTTTTTATTCCTTTCATTACCTACAGCATTTGTGGCTTCTCTAGGGAAGCTTCCTTCCATCTCTTCCATTTCCGTAACTACGTTTTCAGCATGCTCAACAGCCGAAATAAGTTCTGTTTGCGATAACTCACCGTATTCATAACGAAGAATTGCAATATTGAGAATCCTTGCGGCTTTGACACACTTCTTATACCTGGAGTTCGGATCAATAAAACCCATTGCACCGAAGCAGACTCCTGCTCCCAATGCCCATGCCCGTGACGCTTCGTTACCTCCGAAACCGGAAGTCGCCATGAGTGAAAATGTCAGACCTGAAACTCCAATAACATAATGTAGTGTGCGAGCGACCCGGAAGTATGAGACGTAAAGTTTGTGTAGTTTGTCAATCTCTGGCGGGACGGTACGTGCCTTCTTGGTTGGCTCGGAAGCTGGTTCAAAACTCAAATTTTTCTCCGCAATTCAGTATTGATTTAGAGCCAACATAACCTCGAAACTTAAAAAATCTCTAGAAAATTTAATTCGCTTAATAAGGGTAGCCATGTTATGCCAAACGGTTGACTGGCTTGGAGTGCCACCGCTATACCTTCAGCGCTACCGACTCGACCTGCCCCTCCCTGACCACGACCCGTTTCCGCTCCACATATAGTCGAAGCTGTAGCGCTTGAGAACCAAACCTGCAATTAACCCTCAACTGCTTGGTCAGGAGTCTTTTATGGGTGACCGCTTCCAACTTTTGACTTTAGTATCACCGCCTTCGTGAACGCTTCATAACAACCTTGGGGTTTTTCTCTCTACACCGGGAACGCTTGAAACAGCACCTACCCGGTCAAACCATGAACCTTCTTCGTTGGGCTGTTGCCTCAGTCGTTGCTACGGCACTCTCTGCCAACTTCGGGGGCTTCTAGCCGACCGACTGAACCGGATTACCCCTGCTATGTCCAAACGCAGTCAGGGCGCGTGATCAACCTGACGACTTTATGTACTGGCAAACCGACAGCTATCAATGTCACTAGTGAGCCGATCATTCGACAAACTGCCCTGAAGCCTCAGAAGCAAGCGGCTAAGGGTGGGCAGGTGGCTGAGACAGCACGCGAGATCAAAGGCAGCGCTTCTGGTTGGACGCTTTCTGGCAAGGTGCAAAACCAGACAAAGCAGTCGATTAGTGGTCTAGCAATAACCCTATCCATTAACGTGGGATCGCAAAAACTGGTGGAATCGATGCGGACTAAACCATTATCGGTGCCACCGGGAGGCTACGCCGATTTCAAGGTAGCCATACCAGGCGATCTAGATCATCGTCCTGATTTTCGTGTTGCTTTGACGCAGTGGCACAACGAAGATGGCACGGCTGGTCAATACCCTTAAACGCATTATCAACGTAGCCCTTCAGACCCACTGCCCTTGAGCGCTGGGTCGGGGGTTTCTTTATGGGCGATCGCCAGTTCCACTAAAACCGCAATACCCGCAGCACTAAAGGGGACGAGACTCTTGAAGCGCGTCTCAGATCAACTTGCCAGTGGTCTCAACCCAGCTACAATAGAATCTCCAGCCAAGGGCAAGATCATGGTTCAAGCTTTAGAACGATCGCTAACCTTTGACGAGTTTTTGGAGTCTTACCCTGACGACGAAAACCTGTACGAATTAATGAATGGAGCCGTTGTTCCAGTGAAGCCAACTGGTCCGCACGGGCGTGTCTCAGCTTTTGTTCTGCGTAAACTCATAGTAGAAGTGGAGAAAGAAGACCTGCCTTTCTTCATCCCTCAAACTTGCTATGTCAAGCCACAGTCTGACAAAGCGGGGTACTTGCCAGATTTGGTGGTGCTAGACGAGCGCACGATCGACGAGGACCCTCGTTGGCAGAAGGAATCAACCATCTCCAAGGGAACCTCTGCCCAACTCGTCATCGAGATCACCAGCAGTAATTGGCGTGACGACTATGAGCGTAAGCTGCCAGATTACGAAGAAATGGGCATCGCTGAATACTGGATTATCGATTATCTTGCGCTTGGGGCTAGTCGTCACATCGGTTCTCCGAAGCAGCCGTTAATCACGGTGTACCAGTTGCTTGATGGCGAGTATCAGTTCATGCAGTTTCGTGGTACTGAGCCAGTACGATCGCAGGTGTTTCCAAACTTGAGCTTGTCGGTTGACGACATTCTTGCAGCCTTGCAGCCGCGCCCAAAGTAACAAAGTGCTGTTTTGCTGACTCCTTTGAGTGCCTGACCAAGTTTCAATCGCTTGGTGATTAAGTACCAGGAGCATTACTTCATTAGGGGGTGGGTTAAGCTCAGCAGAGCAGCCACCCACTCCACTGGTCTGCAAAACTGTGTTTGAAGCTTGTCACCTCATACGGCTCCTCAACCACTAGGTGCTTGTCATGCATACTGACATGAGCTTGGTCGTAGCAGTGCTGATGCATCAACGTCAGCTTTGCCCACTTGTACAGCAGCGTTCAGTTTGAATTAGCCGTTGGACCTTCTTTGGCTTGATGAAGCTCGAGAAACGGTGCGGCTAAGGTTCCCAGTATTGAAGAGAGTTGAGTAATGTAATACTCGGAGAGATCGACTGACAGCAACTCTTCTTCCAGGCACATAAACTTCCAGATCTCGCCTGTGGTGACAGCACCATAAATGGTCTGAGTTTGTCCTTGCGATCGATTAAAGTACTGCGCCCCTACCATTTGGGCTGCACACTGTCCTAAGCCGAGCTTAATGTCGCTTTTCTTTGCTTCCACTACAGTCAGCACAGGAGCACTGATTTCGAGTTGGTTCACCGAGTTACTGAGCACGAAGTCGCACTCGCCTGTCAATCCCTTTTCGACGTTGACGTTAAGCGTGCTACCGGAAAAGTAGCTAATCCGATTCTTCAAGTGACGTCGTACGTCTAACAAAATCGGTGCCACAATAAGCTCCGAGCGTGCTTTTTCGGTGCCAATGTTGATAGCTAGTTCCAGGTAATCAGCCAGAAGTGACTTGAGTTTCTCTGAAGGTTCAATTGGTTGGATGTTGCTGAAAAGCCCAGAACGGTTTTCCAGATTGAGACTTAAGTCTTTGACTGCCTGTCCCAAGTTTTTGAAATCGCTGTAAGCCATGTTTGCTTTTCACTTATTACTAGGCAGTGGCATGCTCATTGTGTGGGCACTGACTTTAATTTCTAGCTTACTCCTCTAAGCGCTTTCCTCCCAGTCGTGTTCACGATCAAGGTCTTGCAGAGACTCGTAAGTCAAGTCGCTGTCGCTATAACTGCCGTCTGGTTTGCGTTCCAGGGTAAACCCGTCTGTGGTACGCACCCGTTGCGGCTCGACTACGATTTCCAGGTCTTGTAGCCACTCTGCTAGTTCAATGAGGAGCGCTTTTTCGGCATAACGAGTCAGGTAGACCTTTGAAACCTCCCCCTGCTAAAGCACCGCTCCGCTGGGGGATTTCTCTGAACCTTTAGCAAGCTTTTAGCCCTGAATGGCTGATCTGGCTTGCCTTTTCTGAGTGACTAGGGATCTGCTCTACCGGAGGTTCAGACTTCGGACTTTCGGCAGCGCCTACTCGCTTCGCAGATTGATCATGCTCCCATGCCCCTAGCAAGGCGGCTTCCATCCCCGGATACTGGTCTACAGCATCCTGCAAGGAGAGCTTGTCCTGAACAACGTATCGAGCCAGGTACGCGCTAAACAAATCGCGGTGCATTACCCTACCAGTCTGGTCATGATGCACTCGTTCTGAGAGAGACTTTTTGATGTGCTCCCCGGTCAGATGCGTTTGCGATAGCGCGGTTGTCTGGGTCGAAAACTTGGTGACTGACCCGCCAGCGTTTGCAGCTTTGCGCACCAGTTCGGCTTGAAAGAATCCGGGCGACTTCGCAGCAATGGCTTTGCCATACCGCTTCTGCCAGCCCTTCACTGACACTCGTTCAGTCTTGATGTGGTTGCCATGCCGCAGAAGCTCGTTCACCAAGCGGCGGTTTTGAGACTTAGCATAAGCAACTTTACGGCGCTCTAGCTCCCGCTTCTTGCGGGTGAGAGTACGATAGCGGTTTGAGTTGTGCCACTGGCGTTTCCCTTTCTTGGACTTGCCTTTTTTCTTGACAGTCTTGCGTCCCCGCCGAGCTGTGAAAGCAGGCTCAAAATTGTCAGGATTGTTGGCACGCTTGGAGCGCTCCATCTGGCGTTGCAAGGCGCTAATTTCTTGCTCAAACGTGGGTACACCTTCAGCAAACGGCAGTAAGCCAGCCTGATCATCGGCGACAAACGCCACGTTGGAAACGTTCAGATCTAACCCTACAGTGCCTTTTGAGACATAGTTTTCCGGTTTGGCGTAAGGCAAGCCTTCGCAAATGAGTTGGGCATACCAGCGCCGGACACCGTTCAGTTCCCGCCACAACAGACGCACGTACTTGATGGGACTGGTAAGACCGTGCTGCATCACCTTATTGTCGGGGTCAATCATGCCAGGGATGTACAGCTTGCCCCAAGTCAAGCCCTCACCTGTCCAGCGAATGCCCTGCTTGTTGGTCTTCCCTTCTAGGCAGCGGAACCGCGTTGGCACTTTGTAGCGCACCTTTCTGGCTTTACCAAACAGCACCCGTTCACTGGTCTTAAAGGCACGGGTGGCAATGGTTTGTTGCGTATTCGCATCCAGCTTCGCTGCCAGCCACTTGGAGCGGTCAGCCGTCAGCTTGGCATAAGCGTGCAATGCGAACTCACTGTAGCGATAAGCCGTTCTAGCGGCACTGAAGGCTGCGGTTCTCAGTTTGCCTTTTGGCAGCTTCCGAGTCGCTTGATAGGCTGCCGATTGTCTCACTAACGCCATCCGCACCATCGCTTCATTGAGACAGGCGTTATACAACTGCCGTCCGGCTTGCCACCGCGACAGCAAAACCTTCTCCTGAGCGGAATCAACCACTAAGGGGATACCTGTGACAAAGGATGGCGTCTTACTGCGAGGCATGATGTCTTTTGGCAACTGGTACAAATATACTGTTGACAGAGATTCAATATCAACAAGTTTCTATGAGGAAAGAATCATTTGACCTGGATCACAACAATCACTCAGTTGGGATTGCCACTGTCCATCTGTGCTGAATTCCTTGTCGCCGCAAGCGGATTCTGAAAGGAGCGGTTAAAGACTGTCTCTATGAGGTTTTGGCTGGGGTCGCTCTCGATAAAAGATGGCAGATTTTAGCCGTCACGATTGAGCCAGATCACCTCCATCTTTTCGTCAAGCACCAGCCTCATTATTCAATTGCTCAAATTGCCAACGCTTTCAAAGTTCGGTCATCGCGCCTACTGAGGCAAGAGTTTCCTGAGCTACTAAAACTGCCAAGTCTGTGGACAAAATCTTACTGCTACAAGACCGCTGGCAAGATGTCGCAAGCGGTGATTGAGCGCTACATCAACGATGCCCATCATTTGCACTAGACAGACAGCCCCTAAAGGGGCGCGTTGGGCTTTCCACCCTGACCTGAAGGTACAGGGCTACCAGCCTATCGCCTATTTTTTTGTGTTTCAAGCTGGCGCTGTTCGTACGCACTCAATGGTTCTGCCTTCACGTCAAACAGCTTGTAACCGCTGTTTGAGAGTTCCTCTGTGGCAACAAGTTCATAGTGGACCTTGAGTCCGTATGCCTGGGTAATAAAGTCTGCGAGGTCGTTGTCCTCAACCAGTTTGACTTTGCAGTGCGAGTGACATGGGTTTTCTCCTTGTGGCTTCCCCTGGCAAAAGTGAGGAAGCAGGGTGAAGGAGATTGGTCTCGCCCCTCAGTCCTTGCTTCAGTTTTATAGTACAATTGTACTGATTCTTGAGTCCTTCCCCACCGGAGGGCTGACTTTATGTCTCGTGACTCTATTCGGTTCTCTGTCTTTTTGACTGCCGCTACTGTTTTGGCTTCGCTGCCTGCTTGGGCATTCCGACTTGACCCGGCAGACAAAAGCTTTTACTACCCACTGGCAGAAGTCGTGCCGTTTTCGTCACCATTTGGTTGGCGGACTCACCCGATCACAGGTGAACAACGTCTGCACTCTGGCGTTGACTTGGCAGCGGCTCATGGTGCTGTCGTTCAGTCGGCACACTCTGGTACAGTCGTCTTTGCTGGGTGGAAGGGCGGTTATGGCAAGACTGTGGTTGTGCGCTATCCTGACCAGCAGTACGAGACGCTGTACGCGCATTTGTCAGAGCTATTAGTAGCTGAAGGACAAGTAGTGCGGGCGAAGGACACGATCGGGCGGGTGGGCAGCACTGGCAACTCGACGGGTCCTCATTTGCATTTTGAATTACGCCGCTTCTCTGCGGGACAGTGGGTTGCCGTTAATGCAGGGTCTCAACTGAGAGCGGTTGAAGCTTACGTTCACGCGACACCGCCACCTTTCCAGTCTGCTGAAGCACCGACTGAGGCTTTGGTGCCAGAAACTTCATATGAATCTGTAGCTCTGAGTTTTGAGCTGCCGTCTGATGCTCAAAAATGAACGGTTTTTTTACTAGAATGCTCACCGCTGTTCGACTTTTTCAGTCCGCTCTAGCTTCCTGGTAGCGTTTTACCGCAGTCAAGCCAATACAGAAACCGCTTTGTCGCCTGTACTGCTAGCTTTGCCTCTGCAACAATTTCGTTGTCTACCTCTGTCTGAGCGCTGGCCTCCATGACGTGGCTGTCCAAGCGCCTCATGACTGCGAACTCGTACACCAGCAGCACACGCAGCACACCAGGCGGCAGGTCGTTGCGACTGCTGGGCGGCAGGTTATAGGCCTCATAAAACAGCCGTGCTGACTGGTAGCCAAACCCCAGTCTATAAATGCTGGCAGTGACTTGAATGTACGCCTGCTGAGAGCCACCTTTGCGCCGAATGGAGACGGTCAGTGCGTCCCTCATATCCAATCGTTCAGTGGTCAGTGAAGCGAAGTTAGCAAGTACCGTTTCAACGGTCGGTAGCGGTCCAGGTGTTTTGGCTTTGCGCTTACTTTTCCCCTTAGGCGGCACTGGGGACGAGGAGGGGAGTCCCGGTAGCTGTAAGTTCAGCTGTTCGTCCGGCTCGGACGGCGGCGGTGTGGAACTCATGCGCGAAGGTGCTCAAATCGAATACAGAAGTACTATAACTCGCGGTGCCGTACTGTGCGATCGCTTGTAGCCCTTGTATGAGACAATCAAACCCGTACGGAAACATAAGAAACTGCTCCAGCAGTAGCGGTCTCAGGTAGCTGTGCCCTTCCGCCTGTGGGTACTCCAGGAAGTGCAGCAGGATCAGCGTCCGATTATCGTCATTGTAGTCGTAGAGCAGTTTGGCAAGCAGTGCCGTAAAAGCACGCTCCCAGGTAGCTTTGTAGCGCAAATCACCATAACTTCTCACTTCCTGCTTGAACACCTGATCGTATTGAGGTGTGCTTACCTGAGCGAAGGCTTCTGCCACTGTATGCAGCGTCTGCCAGGTCTCATAGGTCTTTGCTTTGAGCGCTGTGAGCTTCATGTCTACCCTACGTCTTTGTCGCTAGAGACGATTGTCTCTAGTTTACCAGCTGCAACTGCTCCTGAGTTACTTTTGTCAGTGGGTGTTGTCTCTGATGGTTGGTCGTCGTCTCCAAACCCGCCCATTAGGCTCTCTGGGTCTTCCAGTGTCTCTTGACTGAATTGCCAGCCTTGTTGGGTCAAGTACTCTATAACTGCTTGACTAAGAGTCTCACGAGTCAGGTAATTGTAGCCGTTGAAGTTAACGCCGTGTTCGAGCAATGAACAGCCTGACCACTGCTCGTCTTCTTCCATGTGCGCTAGCAACAGTCCGCCTACTGCTTCCTGTAAGCTGCGTTCGCTCCAGCACGATAGGTACCCGCCATACTCAACGACCCAGAGTAGTGCGCCGCTCTCGCGTCGGCGTTCAAAGGTTAGGTCAACTGCCCCCTCAACGGCTGCGGGACTGGTCAACTGAGCCGTCAGCTCAACCGCTAGCTCTAGTCCTGCTCCGTAGGCTGCTGCCAATTCACCGTCAACGCTATTGGCTGCGTCGCGTCTCTGTTCTCCGTGCTGCATATGACTACTCCCCGGTATGGCTCTCGTTGACTTGTCGCGGCGCGTATAACGCCCAAACCCGTTCGTGGGTGGTCACGTTGTCGATCACTTCGTCTAGCTGTTGCTCTAGCTGCGCGATCATTGCTGCAATGCGGTCACGTTCTTGCTGCCAATGCTTTAGTCCAGCTTTCAAAGTTGCCCAGGAAAGACCGTCTGTGCTTGGTTGTGTGCTGTTCATATCGGTCAGAGCGACTGTTGGTGCTGGCATTGTGTCCGTTGACTCTGCTCTGACCATTGCTGCGGCTACTAACACCGTTTGTGGTGCAACAGTCTCGGTTACAAGCGGCTGTTCAGGTGTGACTGACTGTGCTGACGGTGTCCCGCTTGCTTCGCTGGTCATGGTTTTTGTCCCTGCTTGTGTTTTGGGTTTGCCGACATTGGCGATCGCCTCGTCTACCTTGGCCCTGAGGGACGGGTACCTGTCATAGAAACTGGCACCCAGTCCCGCTTTTTGAACGACATGGGAACGTTTGAACGGTTTGTCTGCTTCGACGAACGCCGCCAGTGCGTCTTCAAATGCCTGCTTCACTGCTGCTGTGGAACGGGCAGGTTTGCGCTCGCGTTTAGCCGTGCGGGTAACAGCAGTTTCGGGACTGTCTGCTTCGGCTATTGTGCTTATTTTTTCCGTTTTGTCTATTCTGGCTGCTTGGTCTGCCTGAACTGTGCAAACGGTCGTCTTTAGTGGTTCTGCCGTTTCTACAGCAGCGGTGGGCGTGTTCGCTAGCTGTTCGCCTTGTGCGGTTGGTGCTAGGTCTGTAACCACTGCTATGGGCGCTGGCTTTAGTGCTGGCTCTGCCGCAGCCGCAGCCTCGTCAAACGACAGTATGACATTGGTAAAAACGTCAGAACCTGCTAAAGCACGACTTGTCGGGAGCGGGGCTGTGAGTGTTGGCGCGGCTTTAAAGTTGTGCTCCTTTGTTCTACCGTTTGTGGTTACAACGGCTGGAGTTGTGGCGTTCATACCACCAGTCGGTTTTATCGTTAACAAGTAACGGTCGGCTGCTAGTTGCCCTTGTTGTTGTCTCAGTCTGTTGTAGAACGCCGCTACTTGAGGATCGTCAAGTGGATCGAATTCGTCTGTTGAGGTTGCGTTAACTGTCATGGCTAATACGCCTCCTCTTCAGTGGCATATTCCCCGGCGTCCAGGTAGTCCAACCGATCGTCTGCTGGTCTAAAGCCAGCAGTTTCCCAATGCCTGTCGCAGTAGCGTCCGGCATACTCACCACAGGAGTACCGGACTGAGCCTTGTGCATAGCACTGCGAACACTTTTGGAGTTTGTAGGACTGTACCGCTGTCTCTAAGCTGCGCCAGCACTGCTCGCGGTGCTCTGGAGCAAGTACTTTGCTAGCGAGTTCCTGAAGTTGTTTGCCCCATGTGTCGTCGCTGAGTGCCCGCATGACTTTGACTTGCCAGTCTGACTCAGGGTGCTTAATGGCTTGTTCACAGGCTGCCAGTAGCGACGGTGGTGGCTCTTTCCACTCTGCGTGGTTGTTCACACAGTTGAGGGTCTGAGCCACGACGGTTAACGCCTCACCAAAACGTTGAGCAAGAGCACCGCTTGCTCCTGCGTCACCCCAACTACTGAGTTGGTCTACCAAGGCTATAGCCAGGGTATCCGCCGCTTTAATGTCTTGCATGTGCTCAAGCTCAAGCATGTCCACTGAGCGCTGCACGATCGCTTTAATCGTTAGCTCATTTTGAACGTTCAGGTCAACGTGTCCTAAGTGAATTGCTACTTGCCCCAGCAGCGCTGTTATGTCGTAGCACAGGTTGTTCATGGACTGTCGAGCGGTGCCTTCACTGAGCACAAACTGTATGAAGACAGCGCTGAAAGGAGACACCGTTTGAGCCGTATTCTCGTTGAGCACTGCTTGTAAGTGTCGGTGAAGCAGTTTTTGAGCGGTTTTTTTGTTCATAGTGGTGACGAGCAAAATTTGCCCTTAGCTATTGTCAGTAGAAGGGGAGGGAGTAGGGAAGGGAGTCTCGGTTAAGCTTGGTTCCAGCCGTCTTATTCACGCCGCACACGTCAAACGTGCGGTAAGACCTTCAATGAGCGATCGGGCTACTTCAAACCTATGAGCGGGTTGAGCACCTGCTCACCTGGCTGTAGGCGGAGTAAGCAATACCGCTTTGATTCGTCCATGTAGCCTGTCAGAAGCGTCTTGCTAATCCAGGCTAGCTCTTTAGCTGCTTGCGGCTGTTCCTGCGGCTTTTCCTGTGGGTTGTTGCACCGCATGACCTGTTCTTCCCGTAAGACGAGAAACAGCCCTTCGTACTGTAGTGTCTCGTGCTCCCGGCACTGTCGCCACAGGTGCTTGGAAACAGGTACAGGATTGCCCGTCTCCAGTACGAGCAAAGCAGTTGCAAGCGATCGTACTGGTTCACGTTCAGGGCGGTTAGCAAACTCAATTCGTGCCTCGTTTGCAAGGTCTCGCGCTGCTTCGTCTCCTTTCCCTGCGGCTCTGGCAGCTTTGTAAGCGGCGTGCCATGCGTCCATTTGCAGGTAGTCTTCTTTGCCGTCGTGGTCTTCATGCCAGACATAGGTCAGTCCCACTTCGCTGCCTTCTGCGTCCCGCACTAGGGCGGCGACATGACGATGGAGGTGAATGAGGACAGCTTTTTTGTCACGCTCGTTATGAATCGTGCAACCGTGCCAACGCCGCTGTGCCGGAGTCTGGTGGTGCCAATAGGTGTACGATTCCCAGTTTCCTGCCCAGTTCAGGAAGCCGATCATAATACCTTGTGGAAACGGAATGACGATCGGTTCCCAGTTTGAGTCGGCAAATAGTCGGTCGAGGTGCTTGTTCCGCGTTGCCTCTGCTGCTGCCTTTGTTTTGCCCTTCCAGTCTATTTGACCGTTAACCAACCTATGCGTTACCATGCCGTTCTGTCCTTTGTGGCGTGTATGAAAACATGCTGACGGAACGTCAGAGAGAAGAAGGTAGTTTGGCGTGTGTTAAGGTTCTGTCGTCAGTCCTGCTGCCACGATCGCTTGACTCATTACTTCTGTCAATGACAGTGCTGCTGCCCACCGGAACAGGTAGCCAAAGTCTTTCGAGCGGTCAAAAGGTGTGTCTGCGTTCAAAACAAGGTCAGCATTGAGCACCATGCTCATATGGGTCACGCTCAAGGTCTGCCCCAAGATTAGACGGTAAACATTGAAGCTCGAGGAGATCGGTATGGATGGCAAGTGTCTTTGCGGTGCAATCACTGTCCGAACGCCAGACAAAAAGAACATAGATGCTTGTCATTGCGGGATGTGTCGGCGATGGGGAGGCGGACCAGCATTAGGTGTAGCTTGTGGCTCAGAGGTGCAAATAGACGGCGTTGACAAACTGAAAGTGTACAAGTCCTCAGAATGGGCTGAGAGAGCGTTCTGTGGTGAATGCGGTACGCATCTGTTCTACAGATTGTTGGCTACCAATAAATATTTTGTCCCAGCAGGTCTTTTTCAAAATGAAATTGAGTTTGAGTTTAAGGAGCAAATCTTTATAGACGTGAAACCTGGTTACTATGAATTTGCCAATCAAACCTTAAACATGACAGAAGCAGAAGTATTTGCTAAGTTCGCGTCAAGTGAGAATATTGAAGGCACATAATAACTGCGCTGCACCGGAACGCCCGTATTTAGTTGACTAAGTAGCAAAGATTATCTGCATCCGGTGAGCGCGAACGTTAGGCATTATAAATGTATGCTTAGAAATTGTATGGCAATCAGAAAATCATAGCCCTACAAAGTATTTTCAGTTCCAGACTCGATACGCTGAGTCATCTCTTAAAGGTTTCAGAGGTCCTTTTCGCAGACGACTTAGAGGTTCTATTGCATCGCCGCATCGCTCCCAGTATTTTCCTTTCAGCACACAGAGAGCATTTGTTTGCAATCAGCCCCGCAACTTCGCCTTGTGCTGAGGACAATCAGCCAATAAGCCTCTTCGACCGGAACTTAGTATACTGTCGCTGTCCCTACAGGTCTGGTGACTTAAACATTGGTAAATTCTGAAGCGATCGCAAGTTGAGCATGAAAGTTCAGTTGAGCCATGAAAGTTCGAGCTGCCACTCCTGATGATGTATCTCTGATTGTCTCATTCATCCAGAAGAAATCAGAATTTGACCGCAACATCGGTGCCTTCTCTGGTGTGCTGCAAGTATCCGAAGACAAAATACGCAGGACACTTTTCGGAGCAAGGCCCTTTTCTTACATTTTGTTTGCAGAGTTTTCAGGGCATGAGGTCGGCTTTGCTTTATATGGCTTCAGGTACTCATCCTTTGCAGGTCAGCCGAGCCTTTGGCTTGATGATCTGTACGTGGATGACAAGATAAGAAGTCAGGGTGCAGGAGCAGCCTTAATGGCTCAATTAGCTCAAATTGCCAAGGAAAATGACTGTACTCATCTTGCTTGGAACGCTGATGCTCGAAATACCCGTGGGCTTCGCTTTTACGAGCAGTTAGGTGCAGAAGTTACGGAGCAGCATGGTAATCGATGTTTTTTGAGATGGGTTCTGTGGGCAGATGTACAGCAAGTCGATAAAGTGGACGGTTGAGAGGTATTAGTGGCGTTGCCAAAGTACCTACGCCACTTATTGGAATCGTTGCCGCTGAATCAGCTTGGGTCGCGCTCTAACTCAAGCTAAGCTGATTGTTTTTCTACCCTCTGAATCAATAAGAGTGGCAGCGGACTGTTGACCAGGTGAAAGCGCTCGGCTATAGCAAAAGAATGAAGGATAAACCGAAGCCCTGGCTCAAAGGAAGTTTCAAGGTTTATGTCTGTCCTCGCGTTCTCTTCGACTGCTATATGAACCTGTAAACTCTCGCCATCCCTATGGGGACAAAGATGGAGTCACCTTTGCAGACCTGGATGGCTACCGAGTCGTTTTATAGAAGGCTGAGTAGAGCTTGTAACCGCGTGATCGCAAAGCTAGAACTCATTAGCAGTGCTTTAGAAAGCAGGCGCTGCCTCACTCTGCGCCTGTTTCTACCGAGTTTCTCCAAAAAGATCGTGGGCTCCCTTGACCGAAAAACCGTCCAGACAGTATAGTAAAACTGTTGGTGTACCGTCTAGACGGTTTTAGAAAATTACTGCTGGTGTTCCTGTGGTTCCGATCAAAAAGTCACAAGCGCGGTCGCTCACCCATAGCACTCTGCTGCGTGCTGCTGCTCAAGTCATTCTCGACAAAGGTGTGGAGGCACTGACGCTCGATGCCGTGGCACATCAAGCTGGAGTCAGTAAAGGCGGCTTGCTCTACCACTTCCCCAGCAAGAATGCCTTAGTAGTCGGGTTAGGTGAGCAGCTAATTCAAGATTTTGAAGCAGCGCTACAAGCGGAGTTTGACCAGGATGATGCACCGGGAACGCCAGGACAGTGGGTCAGGGCGTATATTCGCTCGACGTTGCGGATGAGCAAACAATCATTGGCATTGATTGCCCGTTTGACATCGCTGATTGTAGAGATGCCGCCGGAGCTACTGCAGTTTGCTGAGGCGTATGAACAGCGCTGTCGGCAACGGCTCGAAACTGATGGACTTGACCCAACCCAAGCAACCATTATTCAGTTGGCGATCGATGGCTTGTGGTTTTCGGAAGTGTTCCAACTGGGCGCACCCGAGGAACCGCGTCGCGCTCAAGTGGTGGAAAGGTTGTTAGCGATGACGCGAGTGTCCAGCTAACGTGAACGCTTTGTTCTAGCCGGTTTGTTTAAGGCTGATGCTTTGCAGGGTCATCTAGCCAGTTTGACCTGCATTTTTGCCTCTCATTGTCCTTGTCACAGGCTTTACTACCTGCCAAACGATGACTGAACCAATGAATTAATGACAGGAGCAATCTAGTGGGACGATCGCTATTACACGATGCAAATTTTCGCCTGCTCTGGCTTGGACAAACGCTCATTCTCTGTGCCGCCCAGTTCTGGCTCGTCGCCTTAACCTGGATGGTGTTACAAAAAACTGGCTCGGGAGTCGCGATCGGAACGGTTCTCCTGGCTGCTGCCGTCCCTCGCGCCCTGCTGACCCTGGTAGGCGGAGCTATTAGCGATCGCCTGCCGCCCGGTCGCATTGCAACAGTTGCTGCTGCCATCAACACGCTTTTGGTGGGCAGCGTTGCAATTCTCCTGTGGTGCAAGATCTTTCAGCTTAGCTATCTCATCATCATTGCCGGAGTGTTTGGCATTGCCGATGCTTTTCTGTACCCAGCAACGTTATCGGTGTTGCCACAACTAATTGATAAATCACTATTGATCAAAGCCAATGCACTGATGCAGGGCGGTGAGCAGATTACTAACGTGATTGGTCCAGCAGCAGCGGGCATTGTCATTGGGACACTGGGTTTACCGATCGCCTTCACGCTCAACACGATTCTCTTTGCCTTGGGTGGCTTCTTTCTCTCCTTGCTTCATCAACCGGGACAGCAGCAAGCAGCGACCGTGCTCTCTGTTCAACAGCTATGGAGTGAAATCGTCGAAGGCGTACATTATGCCTGGAATCATGCAGCCATTCGGCTTAGCCTTGTGCTCGTCGCGATGCTAAATCTAGCGACCTTAGGTCCGTTAGTCGTTGGTGTGGCGAAACTGGTCGAACTCCGGTTTGGCGGCAGTGCTACAACCTACGGCTACCTGCAAGCCGCGTTTGGGGTAGGAGCATTCGTGGGCGTGCTGGCGAGCAGTCAGATCAAGTCAGTGAAAAATCCTGGATTGTCTTTGGTGCTGCTGACATACGGGCTGGGCATGGGCACCGCTGGACTGGGCTTTGTACAACAGCAATGGATGGCCTATAGCCTCATTGTACTGATGGGTTTAGGCGGTGGCTTTGTGGGGGTGATTGCCATCGCCTGGCTGCAAGAGCAAACAGGCTCTGCCATGCAAGGGCGAATGATGGGCTTGTTGACCTTTACCTCAGTGGCACTTGACCCCTTCTCTCAAGCCATTTCAGGCTTTCTCATGGATATCAATTTGACGCTGATGTTTGTTGTTGCGGGAACCACCATGCTACTGACAGCAGTGATCACCTCGTTTAATCACAGCCTTACAACAAAGGCTTAGAACAGGAGTAAATGATCGTGAATAGGCAACAACTGGGCCAACCGAATCATCGCTGGAGGCTGGGTCTAATGGTAGGCGGAGTGCTACTGACAGGGAGCATCGCTTACTACAATATGAAGCAATTCCACCAAGCCACCACACCAGAACCGACTCAAACCACAAGCGCTCAAACCATCACCGCATTAGGACGGTTGGAGCCAGCACAAGAGGTGGTCAACGTCTCTGTGCCTGCCGCCTTGCATAACGACCGCATTGCTCAACTGCTGGTGAAGCGGGGCGATCGGGTGAAAGCCGGTCAAGTGATGGCGGTGATGGATGCGCGCGAGCGCTTACAAAAGATACTTCTAGAAGCGCAGGAGCAGGTCAGCGTGGCTCAAGCTAAACTGGCACAGGTACGAGCCGGAGCCAAAGCGGGTGAAATTGCCGCCCAACAAGTGCAAGTTGTGCGCTTTCAATCAGAATTGCAGGGTGAAATTGCCACTAAACAAGCTGAAATTACCCGGCGGCGATCGGAAGTAAGAAACGCCCAGGCTGAATACGATCGCTATCAGTTTCTCCAGCAGCAAGGAGCCATTGCTGCCTCACAGTTCGACCAGAAACGATTGACATTAGAAACGGCTCAGGCACAACTAACGGAAACTCAGTCAAACCAAACTTTGCTAGCAGATTCGCTGCAAGCGCAGATCCGCGCCGCCCAAGCCACGCTCCGCCAAGTAGCAGAGGTGCGCCCAACGGATGTCCTAACGGCGCAGGCAGAAGTGAACCAGGCGATCGCCGCTGCCAAACGAGCCGCAGTAGAGCTAAAGCATGCATTCATTCGCGCGCCAAGCACCGGACAAATTTTGGAAATCTATGCCAAGCCCGGTGAGGCTGCGGGCGACAACGGCATTGTGGCACTGGGACAGACAGATCAGATGGAAGTCGTCGCGGAAGTGTATCAGAGCGACATCGGCAACGTGTGGCGAGGTCAGGTGGCGAGCGTCACAGGCGAATCCTTTGCTGGAGAACTGCGGGGAACCGTACGGGAAGTTGGCTTGCAGGTGAGTAAGCAGGAAGTGAACAGCAATCAACCGGGCGAAAACCTGGATCAGCGCGTGGTAAAAGTTAGGATTCGACTCAACCCCACCGATAGCAAGCGGGTCGCTGGGTTAACGAACTTACAAGTACAAGCGGCAATGCAACCGTAAGGTGGTGTGATGAAGTGGCATAGGAGATTCCATCTTTGGTTTCGGCTGGCTCGACACAAAGTTACGCCCTGGTTAGTGTTGGTGATAGCTACACTCAAATTGACTTGGACCTGTGGAGCCGAACACACGAAAGAGCAAGCTCGCCTCATGACCGCACTCACAAAAATTGACTTTGTGTCTTGGTTTGAACTGGCTCAAGAAGTAGTCGATGACTTGCCGTATTGGTTCTATTGAGTGATCGCAACTTTAAGCGGCGGCTCTGAAGAGACGGGATGCTAATCAAGGGAACGCATATGCCAGTAGAAGTGATTCGGTTGACACAATCTCAGTTGAATGGCGCTATAGACACTTTAGAGCGGGCCTTTGAGCAGTCCAGTTTGATCAAAAACATGGCTTTGAAGTGATGCGATTCAAGGAAGACTCAGTCAACCTACCGCCGTTTTGGACAATGCAACGGTTGCCCAAAGCAATCACAGTTCACGCATCTCATTCTCAGGAGCAATCATCATGCTGCAAACGATTTATTTGACGTTGTTCCTTCTGGGTACAGGGCTGCAATACGCCCAATTTATCCCGTTTCTGATTGAGCATGGTCTCGATGTCAAGCTGTTTGTTGAGCAACTCTTCGCCAACCAGATCTCCAGTTTCTTTGGTATTGATGTGATTGTCTCTGTGTTAGTTGTTCTCATGTTTATTGCTGCGGAAGGTACACGACTCAAGATGAGATATTTATGGGTCTATTTTGTCGGTGCGCTGTTAGGTGTAGCGGTTGGTCTGCCACTATTTCTACTCATGCGACAGCGTCAACTAGAAGCAGCAGCACAACTGGATTAGAAGCTAGCTTGCACTCGTTCCTTTGCAAGTGATGATCAGGAAGTTTCCAATTTGCAGCAACAAGTACGAGTCTTGTTTGGTTCAAACACATTCTGCCGTTTTGGCACTAATTCAACCAAACACTGTTTAATTCAGAACCTCCAGTGGTGCTTAATCCGGCTCAATGCTGACAATCGCACACCATTCAGTTTCTAGACGGCTACTTGTCAGTGGCATCCGTAGACGTCTTTCGGTTTGAGTCTCAGCAGCGTCTCATCCAGTTGGAAGAGGAAATGAGACAGCTAGAAGCTTGCTGGATTCGATCAGCAGCATGGTGTGAAGCACGCGCTGCGTAGCTGCTGCGACTGCAGACATCACATTACGACATCGCTAAGGAATAACCAATGCTTCGCCACTTTTTTCGCAAAACTCCCCTGGCTTGGTTGCAAGTTAAACGCGAGAAAACTCGACTGGCGGTTGCCCTCGCTGGCATCGCTTTCGCAGACGTCTTGATGTTTGTACAGATGGGTCTTAAAGATGCGCTCTACGACTCGGCGGCAAGTCCCTATGCACCGCTACAAGCCGACTTGTTTATCATCAGCTCCGGGTTTGAAAACCTGCAAGTGGTGGAAAGTTTCCCTAGAGAGCGGTTGTACCAAGCGGCAGGAGTGCATGGCGTGGAATCAATCAACTCGCTGTACATTGGGCGCGGGCAATGGCGCAACTCCCAAACGCGGTTGAGCTACACCATTCTCACCTTTGGCAGTAATCCGAATCAAGTGGCGTTCTCATTACCAGAAGTGAATCAACAGTTGCCCAAACTCAAACTGCTGAATCGGGTGCTATATGACAAGGCAGGGCGAGAGAACTTTTTTGGCAACGTACCGCAACAGCTTCAACAAACGCCATCGCTGCCTGTACAGATCAATCATCGATCGACTCAGGTCGTCGGCACCTTTACCCTCGGCGCCTCCTTCGCGGCTGATGGCAACCTGATTACCAGTGATTCCACCTTTCTCCGGCTCTTTCCCGAGCGTAAAGCTCACGAAATTGACATCGGGTTACTCAAGCTCAGAGCGAAGACAGACATTCAACAAGTGCAAGCAGCCTTGCAATCGCGCTTATCTAAAGATGTGCTGGTGTTAACGCTTGATGAGTTAACCACACGCGAGAAGAATTACTGGTCAAACGGCAGTCCGATCGGCTTCATTTTTGGCTTCGGCACCATTATTGGCTTTGTCGTTGGTCTCGTGATTGTGTATCAAATCCTTTACTCCGATGTCTCCGATCACTTGTCCGAATACGCCACCTTGAAAGCGATGGGCTACTCGGATCATTACCTGGTGGGTGTGTTGGTGCAGGAGGCGCTCATTCTAGCTGTATTGGGCTTTTTACCAGGCTTGGTGCTGTCCACTGGACTGTACTTTGTCGCCCGATCCGCCACGCTGTTACCGATCAGCATGACCGTGAGCCGCGCCGCGATGGTACTCGCCTTGACAATCGTCATGTGTACTGTATCGGGTGGCGTTGCCTTGCGGAAACTGCAAGCTGCTGATCCTGCCGATGTGTTTTAAGACAATGGAGTGCTATCAATGCGATTACAACCCTCTGTCACTACTTCTAAGCAATTATTGGAACAACCTGTCATTTTGGCTCAACACCTGAACCATTATTTTGGTGAAGGAGACCTGCGGAAGCAGGCATTATATGACATCAATCTGGACATTTATGCAGGCGAAATCATTATCATGACTGGTCCCTCTGGTTCTGGCAAAACGACGCTGCTGACTTTGATGGGTGGACTACGATCAGCTCAAGAGGGCAGTCTCAAAATTTTGGGACAGGAACTCAATGACGCAACCAAACAGCAACTCACTAAACTGCGTTGCAACATCGGCTACATCTTTCAGGCACACAATCTGGTGACCTTTCTCACGGCTAAACAAAACGTGCGGATGGCCTTGGAATTACACGAGCAATATCTTGATCAAGATATGGACGCGCTCTCAACCGAGCTTTTAGAAATCGTTGGTTTAGGACAGCGAGTGGATTATTACCCAGATAGCTTATCGGGTGGACAAAAGCAGCGAGTGGCGATTGCCCGTGCCCTAGTCAGTCGTCCCAAGCTTGTCCTGGCTGATGAACCCACTGCCGCGCTGGATAAAAAGTCGGGGCGTGATGTGGTGGAACTAATGCAGAAACTAGCAGCAGAACAAGGTTGTACCATCTTACTGGTGACTCATGACAACCGCATTTTAGACATTGCCGATCGTATTGTATACATGGAAGATGGTCGTCTGGCAGATCATCCCGACTTGGTTGCTGCAGCCGAATAATACCTTCAAACTGAGCTTTTTCGTTGTCTACCGCGATCACCTACGGGCGGTTGCGTCCTAATGTTTCGAGTCACAGGTTGCTGAGGGTAACGGGCAGCACCTAGTCTTTCACCGCCCTTTGGAGGCTAAATTGATTGTAAGCCATAGGTTTTAATTATTTCGTTTGTCGTCTACCTTGTGGCCTTTGTTGTTAAACTTCAGCGTTAATCACACCATGTAAATGAGCAGAAAATATAGCGCGATTTGCAAATGAGTTGCGCAACGAGTCAGAGCAGCTCCAGTCTAGCGTTCTAGCTTTTGATAAGTTGACATCCAACTGCCTTTAAGGAACAGCAATTGGAAGTGAATAAAACCCTGCAACGCGCGCAGGTTCGAACGTTGTAAGCTTGTGCTACCTATTTGCAAATTGCGCAAAATCTTTTGCTCAGTCACACAAGCTATAAAGATCGACACAAGGAGCTTTAGATGCTGGAGTTTGGCAAGCGATATACTTTGGGAAACGGCTGACAGTCCTTTATCGAGGGAGCATTCAATGATTACCCTGCCTGGAATTACGATCCACAGCAAAATCTATGAGAGCTTAGCCTCTTTAGTGTATCGGGGCATCAGAGAGCAAGATAACTGTGCTGTGATTGCCAAAGTGCTCAAGCAGGATTATCCCTCGCCTCAGGAATTAACTCGTTATCGGCAGGAGTATGAAATTACTCGTTTTCTCAACCTTGAAGGCGTCGTCAAGGCCTACAGCCAGCAAGACTACCAGCGCACGCTGGTGATGCTTTTGGAAGACTTTGGTGGCGAGTCTTTAGAAGGCTGGAGGCGGCAACAATTAGACTTCTGTCCCATGCCGCTGTCAGTTTTTTTGCCTCTGGCGATCGCCCTTACGGATACTCTCGGCAAAATCCATGCGGCTCATGTCATCCACAAAAATCTTAATCCTGGCAACATTGTCTTTAATCCGAGGACTGGCGTGGTCAAAATCATTGATTTTGGCATTGCCACTCGCTTCAGTCGCACCAATCCCACCTTCAAAAGTCTCCATCTTCTAGAAGGAACCCCCGCCTATTTGTCGCCCGAGCAAACCGGACGCATGAACCGGCTGCTCGACTATCGCACTGATTTCTACTCACTGGGTGCAACCTTCTACGAACTGTTGACGGGACAATTGCCATTTCCCACCAGTGATCTCCTGGAACTAGTTCACTGTCACATTGCCAGACCGCCGATTCCCCCGCATGCATTGAACGCCACGATTCCCCAACCTGTTTCAGATCTGATTTTGAAACTGATGGCAAAGAATGCGGAGGATCGCTATCAAAGTGCTTGGGGCATCAAAGCAGATTTAGAACGCTGTGCGCAGCAACTGGCAGCAGTGGGTTTAATTGCACCGATGCCATTGGGACTGCAAGATGTTTCTGAACAGTTCCGCATTCCTCAAAAACTGTATGGGCGAGAAGCGAAGATTGCAGCCTTATGGGCGGCGTTCGACAGAGTGGCAGGGAGGGAGGGCGTCGGGGCATGGGGAAGTGGGGGAGTAGAAGACATTACCCTACCACCGCAGCGTGAAATGATGCTAGTCTCCGGTTATGCTGGCATCGGCAAAACGGCATTGGTGCAGGAACTTCATAAACCGATCACCGCAAAGCACGGCTATTTTAGCTCTGGCAAATTTGACCAATTTGGGCGCAACATTCCCTACAGCGCCATTGTGCATGCCCTGCAAAAGTTAGTGCAGCAACTCTTGAGCGAACCGGAGGAGCAGGTGGAAGTGTGGCGATCGCGCCTGCTCACGGCTCTGGGCAGCAACGGACAAATCATCATTGATGTCATCCCCGAAGTTGAGTTCATCATTGGCAAACAGTCGCCTATACCCGAAGTTGGAGCAACTGAGGCACAGAATCGCTTCAATCTCACGTTTCAAAGATTTGTGCGGGCGTTTTGTGCCAAAGAGCATCCCCTGGTCATTTTCTTAGACGATCTACAGTGGATCGATGCTGCGACGTTGAAGTTAATCGAACTCATCTTACTGGATAAGCAAAGCCAGTATCTGTTTTTGATCGGAGCCTACCGCGATCACGAACTGACGCCAGCGCATCCGTTGGTCTTAACGCTAGAGCGCCTGCGAAAAGGGGGAGCAGTACTTCAGGAAATTATCCTGACCCCCTTAACCCTGGAACCGTTGACTCAACTGGTGGCTGAGACCTTACATTGCAATCCTGACATCGTTCGTTCTCTAGCCCAAGTCGTGTTGCGTAAAACCGAGGGCAACCCTTTCTTTGTGGGTGAATTTTTGAAGCTGCTGTATGGCGAAAATCTGTTGACCTTTGAGGCCCAACAGTTGAGTTGGCAGTGGAACCTGGCAGAGATTGAAGCTCAAGCTATCACCGCTAATGTGGTGGAGTTGCTGCTGCGTCAGTTGCAGAAATTGTCGGCAGCAACACAGCAAACTCTCTGCATCGCGGCTTGTGTCGGGGCTGAATTTGCTTTAGAGACGTTAGCCATCATTTGCGAAAAATCACCGAAAGCAATTTTCCAGGATCTACTAGCAGTAATACAAGCGGGCTTAATTCAACCGTTGTCTGAATTGGACGAAGATTTGTTGGTTCAAGAGTATAAGTTTCTGCACGACCGCGTGCAGCAAGCGGCTTATGCTTTGATTGATGAATCGCAAAAACAGGTGGTTCATCTCCAAATCGGTCGCAATTTGCTCGAAAAAACTTCACCAGAGCAACGATTCGAGCGGTTGTTTGAAATCATCGATCATCTCAATCAAGGACTTGAGCTAGTCACGGCTCAACCAGAACGAACTGAACTTGCCAGATTGAACTTAAGGGCCGGTCGGAAAGCAAAGGCAGCAACGGCTTATGAAGCAGCTTTTAAGTATTTCACTACAGGGCTTAAACTGCTTGATAGGGAAAGTTGGCAGCGTGAGTATGACCTAACTTTGGTGTTGCATTCAGAGGCAGCAGAGGCAGCCTACCTCAGTGGTCACTTTGACGAAATGGAGCGGCTTGCAGAAGCAGTGCTTAACTGTGCAAAGACGGTGCTCGATACCGTGAAAGTTTACGATAGCAGGATTCAAGCATGGCTGTCGCAGGGAGACCCTAAAGAAGCCCTGAAAACTGGCTTGGAAGTGCTGCAACGCTTGGGAATTCGTTTAGTGGAAGCTCCAAGTCAATTAGATGTTCAAGCAGGATTAGAGGAAACCGCTTCACGATTGGCTGGGCGGGAAATCGAAGATTTGATTGATTTGCCAGAGATGACTGCACCTGTGCCACTGGCAGCAGTCTACATTTTAGCAGGCATATATACTCCGGCTTTTATTTCGACACCCGCTCTGATGGTGCTGATTATATGCAAGATAGTAAATTTATCGATCGCCCATGGAAACGCGATCTGGTCGCTACTTGGTTATGTTGGCTATGGCATGATCCTATGTGGCGTTGAACAAGACTTTGAACTGGGCTATCAATTTGGCAAATTATCCTTAAATTTAGCGAAACAATCAAATAACAAGAGAGGTAATTGCAAAGCATTGATGATGGTGAGTTTCCATATCATTCTCTGGAAAGACCACCTTAAAGAAACGTTCCCTGGCTTTGCTGAAGCTTGGCAAAGCGGTATAGAAAGTGGAGAGTTTGAATTTGCGGGTTATTCTGCAATTGGCCTATGTTATTATCCCTTTTATGCAGGACAAGAACTGACAGAACTGGAACAACAAACCGCGATCTATCGGAAAGCCACCCATCAAATTAGACGAGAGACTCCTGCCACCTGGCTGGCAATGTTGCAACAAACGATCCTGAACCTGCGAGGTCAATCTGAAACCCCAAGTCGCTTAGTGGGTGGTCTCTACGACGAAGAGCAAGCACTGTCATGGACGATCGCGGCAAAGGATGGAACTGGCTTTCTCTTGTTTTACTTAAATAAGCTGATTTTATGCTACCTGTTCGGAGAGTATGAGCAAGCTGCAAAAACGGCTACTTTGGTAGAACCGTATTTAAACACAGCCACAGGATTAATGTCTGTTGCTGTATTTCGTTTCTATGACTCCCTAATCGTTCTGAGCGTGTTGGCAAATGCTGCAAACTCTGAAAAAGCATCCTGGTTGAATCGCGTTAATGCCAATCAGGAGAAGATGCAGAAATGGGCATGCCACGCCCCCATGAATTTTTTGCATAAATACCATTTAATCGAGGCAGAGAAAGCGCGAGTTTTAGGGCAATTTCTTGAGGCTGAAGAGTTTTATGAACGGGCGATCGCAGGTGCTGCTGAAAATGAGTATATCCAGGAAGAAGCACTCGCGTATGAATTAGCGGCTAAACATTATCTAGCGCGAGGTCGGGAAAAGATTGCTCAGACCTACATGAAAGAAGCACACTATTGCTACGATCGCTGGGGCGCAACTGCTAAAGTCAAAGATTTGGAAGATCGTTATCCACAACTATTTCCTCAAGCGTCCAATATAGTTTCTACATCAGTTCGCACCACGACTGGAACCACCTCAAATACCTCACATATTGCTCTTGATTTAGCGACGGTAATGAAGGCATCCCAAGCAATTTCGAGTGAAATTGAATTAGAAAAGTTGCTTCATTCTTTAATGCAGATTCTAATTGAAAATGCTGGCGCACAAACCGGCTATCTGCTCTTAGAAAATGTAGATGAGTGGACGATTGAGGCAGCTTGCGAACTTCGTGATGGGAAAAGCGTTTGCGCTACGCAAGTACTGCAATCGACCCCAATGACAAATCGCTTATCTGAACCCATTGTCCAGTATGTCATCCGGACTCATGAGCCAGTCATCTTAAATGATGCAACTCGCGAAGGCAAGTTTATCAATGATCCCTATCTTCAACGCCATGAAGCTAAATCAGTTTTGTGTTTGCCACTACTGAATCAAAGCAAGCTTGTCGGTGTGCTGTATTTAGAGAATCAACTAGCAACTGGGGCATTTACACCAGAGCGAGCACAACTCTTGAATTTACTCTCGACTCAAGCGGCAATTGCGATTGAGAATGCCAAACTCTACTCAAAGCTTCGTGGTAGCGAAAGCCAGATCGCTCAGTTTCTAGAAGCAGTTCCAGTGGGCATTGGAGTTTTGGATGCGGTTGGTCGCCCTTACTATGTCAATCAACGCGGTATTCAGCTACTAGGCA
>NZ_JACJOZ010000106.1:0-300047 GCF_014695795.1 Phormidium sp. FACHB-592 | reverse complement strand
CCTGAAAATCATGAAGGCATGGTTTATGTGGTCATGATTCGGTTGATGCTGAGGCGGTTAACAAACAACCGACGAACGAGGAACTTGAAACCTGCTTAACCAGCATTTACAAACACTTTCTTAAGAACGGTGAGCAGATTCTAAGTGTGATAAAGCACTTTTTAACGATCGCGACTCAGAACTTAAAGCGCTTCAAGCACTAAAACAATCTCAAGCACAGGTAATAGCATTGCGATCTTGTAGTATGACGATCGCAATGACGATACCTTTGCAAAAGACTAAGTTTTATAAAGAAATATTGAGGTTTAAAGCATCTTGCTGCAAAGCTTCCGGATCATTAGCCTTCCTGCTTCATAACAGTTCTGCTTTCATAGCCCTAGTGTCTCTTTAAGGGAACTTGAGCAGAGCTGTAAACCCTGAAGATTTGCGGGGAATAGTATCCGTAAGGTCTGTAAACAGACTGTTGTGCTCATGCGGTAGAAAACTAACCATAAAATTTTCTCCATCTTTAAATAGAATAGGGTCAGCTAGGCTTTATTCTCTTTCACCTCTTTTTCTCTGCTAATTCCCTTTGAGTCCTGCGCCAATACAGCACCTGTCGCTAAAAACTGACCGTTTGTATGAATTCGCAAAACGTATCAAACTCTTTTCTGTCGTTAGACCCTGCCATCGATCGACGTCCGCTGACCGTATCTCCTGATACATCCCTTAGTGACGCAATCATGATGATGAGCAAAGCGCAGAGCAGTTGCGTTCTGCCAGGTTTAGAACTCTCGCTCAGTACCATATTGATGAGCGAAGCACGCGCAAGTGGTCTTCTAATTGTGGAAGGGACGCAGGTCGTGGGGGTATTCGCCGAGCAAGACGCACTACAGGCGATCGTCTCAGGACGAGATTTAACGGCGACAAAAATCGCTGACGTGGTGCGACAACCTGCCATCGTGTTGACCCAAGCGGCTGATCAAACTGTTTTTACTGCCCTATCTCAGTTACGTCAACATCAGATTCATCATCTGCCTGTAATGAATGAGGAGGGGCAATGGCTCGGCATCGTTACACCGGCAAGTCTTCGTAATGTTTTACAGCTAGACGAATTACTAAAAGCAAAGTCCTTAGCAGAGCTTGTTTCTCCGCCAGTCGTTCAAGCACCTGCAAAAACGTCCATTCTTGAGTTAGCTCAACTGATGATGAACCATCAAGTTGATTACATTGTGCTAACGGACGATAGCCAGGATGAGGCTCACCCCGTAGGATTAATTTTAGAGCGGCATATGCTTCAGCTTTGGGCGTTAGGGCTGAACTTAGCGCAGATACAAGCTCAAGCAGTGATGAGCGCTCCCTTCCTGCACTTTGCGTCCTCTGAATCAGTCTTAGTTGCCTACTGGGAAATGCAGCAAACAAAAGTACAGCGGTTTGGGGTGTACGGTAATCAGGGTGAGCTTTTAGGAGTTGTCTCACCAACAAGTTTCCTGGAGGCGTTAGACCTAGACGAGATGCACAACGCTGTAGAGCAACTGCATCGATCGATCAAGCAGTTTGAGGTCTCAAGCGCCGAACCCGACCCAAACTCGGCACCCACCCTAGACATTCAGTTGCTAGAGAATCCGGTAAGTTTGCTGGAACAATTGCAGTGCAGCCGCATTCTAGCTGCGATGGCGCTACATATTCGGGAGTCCCTTAACCTCAATGAGATTCTTCAAAGGAGTGTAGAAGAAGTCCGACAGTTCCTTAAAAGCGATCGAGTGATTATCTACCAGTTTCACCCTGACTGGAGCGGCACAACCGTAGTCGAGTCGGTAGAGAAGGGCTGGAGACCAGCACTCAACAGCAGCATTCGGGATACGTGCTTTGGACAAAACTACGCTCGGGCGTACAAAGAAGGACGGACTCAAGTTTGTGAGGATATTTACACTGCTGGTTTAACGCAGTGTCATATCGACATTCTGGTTCTATATGATGTTCGGGCTAGCTTAGTCGTACCAATCCTGCAAGGAGACCATCTGTGGGGTTTGTTGTGCGCCTATCACTGCTCTGGACCCAGACGATGGCGGCAGTTTGAAGTTGACCTGCTGAAGCAACTGGCAACACATATGGCGATCGCCATTCAACAATCAGAGCTGTATCAGCAGGTTCAGAACGAACTCAAGGAGCGCAAGCGAACGGAGGAGCAACTAAAGCAATCCTTGAAAGAAAAGGAAGTCTTACTGAAAGAAATCCATCACCGGGTCAAGAATAATCTCCAGGTGATTTCGAGTGTCTTAAGACTGCAATCAGACTATATCAAGGACGATCGAGTGCTCGCACTGTTCAAGGACAGCCAAAGCCGGATTCGTTCGATGGCGCTGATTCATGAAAAGCTGCATCAATCGAATAACCTGCTCAAGATAAACTTTGATGAATACATCCGCGACTTAGCAGACACTCTGCTGCGGTCTTATACGGCGAGTTCGCAGTCTGCAACGCTGAGCACCGAGGCGATCGACGTTTGGCTCAATATTGATACAGCCATCCCCTGTGGCTTAATCATCAATGAGTTAGTTTCTAATGCCTTAAAACATGCCTTTCCAGCCCCAAAGTTAGAAAACCAAATCTTCATTAAGCTTTCTCCCATCACTGACAATCGCTATACATTAACCGTTCAAGATAATGGGATTGGCTTTCCACCAGACGTAGACTTCCGCAACACAGAATCACTTGGCTTAGAATTAGTCTGTATCTTCACCGAGCAGCTAGAGGGGAAGATCGAATGCCATCAGACTAACGGAACGGGGACAACCTTTACGATTCAATTTTCAGAACTAGAAACTACTGGGAAGGGATAATAAGTGGCTGCTGAAAAGATTTTAGTTGTTGAGGATGAAAGAGTTGTTGCTCGAGACATCGAGAAGCGCTTAAAAAAGCTGGGGTATGTCGTAGCCGCATCGGTTGCCTCTGGAGAAGCAGCGCTTGAAAAGGTAGCGGAATGCCGACCCGATTTAGTTTTGATGGATATCCGACTCAAAGGTCGCATGGATGGTATCGAAGCAGCGGAACAAATTCGAGTCGTTTTTGGTACGCCGGTTATTTATTTGTCAGCCTATGCTGATGCAACCACCCTACAGCGGGCAAAAGTAACAGAACCCTTTGGGTATATCGTGAAGCCGTTTGATGAGCGAGACTTACAGGTGGCGATCGAAATTGCACTCCGCCGCCGCTTATCAGAAATGGCTATTCGGGTCGCTCTAGAGAAAGAAAAAGAGTTGAGTGAGCTAAGATCCCGGTTCTGGTCGATGGCAGCGCATGAGCTTAGAAGCCCAATGACATCGATTTTGAGTTGTGCCCAACTACTTGAGCAGGAAAATCACAGGCTAACTGAAGAACGACGACGTGAATTCTTATACATGATTCAACAATCAGTCCGCTCGATGGATCAATTGTTGAACGATCTGTTGTCTGTGGGTCGCGTTGAAGGCGGGAGCTTAAGGTTTGAACCAGCACCATTAGATTTAGAAGAGTTCTGTCGAGGACTGGTGGAGGAAGTTCAATTTAGTGCAGGATTAAACCATGCCATTACGTTCCGTAGCCAGGGGCAATGTGAGGATGCTTGTTTAGATCCTAAGCTCCTCAGACACATTCTGACGAATTTAATTTCAAACGCAGTCAAATATTCTCATCCAGGTAGCCCGATCGATTTCGATCTTTCCTGCATGGCTGAAGAAGTTACGTTCCAAGTGCGAGACACGGGCATTGGCATTCCGCTTGACACGCAAAAGCATTTATTTGAACCTTTTCAGCGAGCAGACAACGTCGGCGATATTCCTGGTACTGGGCTAGGGCTGACGATGGTAAAACGATGCTTGGATTTGCACAATGGGCAAATTGCCATAGAGAGTGAAGAGGGCGTAGGAACAAGCATTACCGTTAAACTACCCCAGCGTCAAACGATAAATGGTCAACTGGAAAGAACGGCGTCGAGTTAAAAGGGATCTAACTGCCCACTTTGACATTTCTGTATGGAAAGCGTGCCGAATGTCATGGTATGTGTGGGTTGGTTTCGTATTGACCGCTTTCGTTCTAGCCGCTTGCCGCTACTAAATTCGTCAGGAGCTAGAGCAAGAAGATGAAGGATAAAGGACGAATGGAAACCCTTGCTCAAAGAAAGTTTCAAGGTTTATGTCTGTCTTAACTTCCTCTTCGACTGCTATATGTTGAAGCTCCAACAAGGGAAACTGGAGTATATCAAAGCGTACTTGCAAAGAATGCGAGTTAAGGTGTTCAGCGAAGCAGTCATAGCTCTGGCGATCGTTTCCTTGCGTTTGCCATTTTGCACCTTTCTGCAAATAAGGCGTGTGGGAAGCCCTCTATTCTGATTCTATGTAGCTGATTGCTGTAAAAGATAGATAAACAACGCCTGGAACATGGAGCGTAAGCAGATGCAGAAAGCAGTAGATTAGCAATGGTTCAAGCATCTTTACACACAGATTGAAAACTGACAGACTACTAATCTTATTGAGAGTACTGTTAGGAATCCCAACGATCCGTCTAACTTTAAGCATCAGCAAGAACTACGCCGTCAACAGGAAGCCTTGCAGCTTCGGCAAGAAGAGCAGCGGCTTGAGCTTGCCCGCAGAGCAACAACATCAAACTGGATCATCAATAGCATTTATTTTTTTGTAGGGCTTCTAGAAATTCTGCTGGGGCTACGCTTCCTATTGCGTGTCTTGGGTGCCAATACCGACAACACATTTGCCCAAGTTATCTATAACCTCTCAGCTCCTTTCGTGGCACCGTTCTCCACCTTGTTTATCAGTCCGGTAACGGGTGGCGGCGCCAATATCTTTGATGTGAATGTGCTGATTGCGATCGTCGTGTACGCCCTATTAGGTTGGCTTGCTGTCTGGTTCGTGCGATTGCTTCAGGGACAAGGGTAAAAGCAAAAAGGTGCAGTTCTTGTCAAACCATACTACCGAGAGCAGCGATCGCGCTTATTTTCAAAAGGCAATAGCAATATAAACAAAGATGAGCGACCCGCTTAGCAGCCGGATCGCTCATCTTCCAATCAGGTTTTATAAGTGGTTGTTACCATCAACTATGGCAACTTGGGAACCAAAACGCTTAGTAGGAAGCGCTACGACGGGTCACAGCATAGTAGATAAACAGTGCCACGATCGCACCCAGTACTGCTACTGCAACGCCACCTAAGCTTAGTCCGGCTGACGTTAGCGCTAGTGTGCCAGTGGTCAAAAAGCTGAAAAGACTACCACCGACGAATGCACCAACAATACCCAAAATCATGGTGCCAAGAATGCCGCCACCCTGATGTCCAGGGAAAAGAGCCTTTGCGATCGCTCCAGCAATCAAACCTAAAACAATCCAAGCCAAGATATTCATAATATCAACTCCGGTTGAATAGTACGCTGAAAAACGTTTGTCATGTGTTTAAGTTAACAGGCGAACCCTTTTGCTTGTCCCTGCCTCTGGCAAGAACCTAAGTTAACCGGGGGGAGGAGAAAAAAGATGCAATTACTCTGCCTTACGAAGCAAAGAGAACTGGAAAGGGGAGGGTTAGCACTTCTGACCTACGCAGAAAAAGTAATGAAGTGATTGTCTCTACGTAAGGGTAAGCAAATTATCGTCTATGGCTTTAGCGATCGCTACCCGGCATAATGCAAAAGACCTGGGCTTGTCATCGGCTTAGCATCGGTAAATCCACCGTTGGACTGAGGTGCAATTTCGTAATTGAAAACACGATTATCCTAGTCACGCTTAAGTAACCTAGCGCCTTAATTACAAAGGAGAGTAACGCTTGATTCACTCGTTTTGGTTTGTTGCAGAAACAGCCGCTGGTCAAACTCCTACTGAGTTGTGGCATTGGCAAGGCACGCCGATCATGATTGGTTGGTCGCTTCTAGTTCTTTTTATTGCGTCGCGTACGATTAAGCTGCCTCACGTCGGTCCTGAAATGCCACTGGGTCCTCTTGCCCCAATATTTAATAGACCCAGTGTGGCGACCGTTCTTGCTTCGGTCAGCTTCGGTCACATTCTCGGCGTACTCACTATTTTTGGTTTAGCACCTTATTTGCAGTAGGTTAGCACTGCATTTGCAGTAAGTTAGCGCTGCTAAATCGCGATCGCCCCCTTGCTTCATTGATCTTGCGAAGCCGGGGCGAAAGAGCCTCAAGCTCCTCGTCTATCTAGAAACTGTTTTTGAAAGTGTTTCTACAAGGGCGATCGCGGTTTTTCTCTGCTTATAAAAGCTGCTCTAAAACCGTTGGGTCTCGAATCTCTTTGTCTCGTGCTAATAGCAGTACTTTGGAAACCACTTCAGCCGTTTTGGGATCATTGTCAACGAAGGGCAGAAAAAGTCTGCCGCGATGTTGAGAGTGAACGGGCATGATGCAGAGTGCGCCACCTGGTTGCCGATGCACGATCGCGCTGCCCAAATGCACCGAATAACTGCCGAGTTGTCCTTCGATCAACACGTGAGACTTTTGTAGTTGAACGTTATGCAGCTTCAGCAGGCGACAGGTTTCGCGTACTAGAGCTGCTCTCATTTCGACGGTGGAAGCAGTTGTCTCTGGATCAACACCGCCTTGATGCGCCACACTCACGACCAGATCAAGATCGCGCATGACTTCGCTAAAGAGGCATGGTGGAATCTTATTGAGTGGCAGAGCTTTCCAATCGTCGCGGTGATGGAAGCGCACTCCTGCAATAGTTAGCCCTTCCACTTCCAGCGGTGTGTAGAAACCGTTGAGAAATTCCACCGCAGCAATCAGTCCTTCAGCATGAAAGGCGCGGCGAACGCCTTCTTCAGGAGCCGCGATCCAACCGCGTTGCCCCCACAGTGCCAGTGCTTGTCGAGGGTTCACCTGATGTCCTTCATAGCGACGGCAAGCAGGTTCTGACTGCTCCGCAGCAGTAGGAAGGTAAAGTTCTCGAAAAACTTGCTTGAACGGCTGGATGCGATCGACATTAAAACAGTCCTGTTGCCACAAATGCCAGTCTTGCAGCAGTAAATCATGGGGATGGGCAATGCGGAGTTCAGCCGATTGAATGGGTGTGACAACCTGGCTATGGTTTTGCAGGGCTGTTCCCTGTTCAACGAGATAGCCCACTTCGCTGTCGCCAATCAACACCAACTGACTCAGCATGGGAAACAGCACGGGATGTTTCGCCAGTTGCACCAATTCGGTTGCCGTAAAGCGATCGCCGCGACACATGGCTTGTTCTAGCGAGAGGCGAATGCGAGAGGCTTGCTGAGTAATCTCTTGCCTGCGGGCAGTCAGTCTTTGAATGTCAGGCTGTTTTTTGAGCTTGGCAGGAATGGCTTTCAGCGGTTTGCCTGCTTTTTCAACGGTAATTTCCGGGTTGCCCTCGGTAGTAATTGCCAGACTAACGCTGACTTCTTCAACCGTTACCACCTGTGCTTGACCAACCAGATCGGCGATCGCTTCTGCTTCCATTGCCCACTGGAGTCGTTGGGGATCGACAAAGCCAGCCGTGCGTGCCAAATTTTCCATGCCGATCGCGACGGCTAGTTTTTCACTCGCCTGTCGCTGGGAGCCGAACTTTTTGCTGGTGCGGAGGAAGTCTTGCAGCACTTGATGGCGATCGAGAATATCCCGATCGCGCGACTTACCGTTCGCTATTGGCAGCAGCCCTAACGCTCGAATAGAATCCTGATGGCGTTTGTGGGTAATGCGATCGCGTAAGCTCTTCGTGTCCAGGTTACCCAACATGGCATCGGCAAAGAGTTTGGCGCGTTGGTGCCCGGCTCCACTGGAGGCGTATTGAGCTGCTTCGTAAAGTTGCTGCCACCGGTCAGCATTCAACCGTTTGTAGAGACGATGGAACCAGGCAACATCCACCGCACCTTCAACCAAGCTTCTAGCCGAGAGGGGCGTGCGTTCGCTAATCTGCGCTACCCAGGTTTCGCGGACATCGGCTTCGACCGTCCAGCCGTTGTCTTTGGTGTGAGCGTGAAACCACCAGACGGCTTCGGCAAAGCCATCCCAGCCGAGCGCCTGTTCGATGTAGTTAACCCACTGGGGCGCGTAGAAGGCGAACTGAATCAGGTTTTCTAGCTTGATTTGAGCTGACTGCACGCGCAGCGCAAACTCAGCCGGGGTGTCGTCTGCGGCGGGAAAGCTGATCCGCATCAAATGACTGAAGACCGAGGCTTTGCTGAGACTGTTGTACGAGTAGTGGCGTACCAGCTTGTTGCGATCGAAGGATTGAAGCAGTTGGATGACGGTGGACATGCCGACGATCGACTTCAAAGAAAGCGCCGCGTGTGAGCCTGCTGTCGGCAGATCGCCCCGTTGCAGTTCGATCGCCAAGATGCGCTGTCGGGCACGATCGGCTAATGCTATTAAAAAGGGATACGCTGCGTAAACCTCAGTCACATTGCGGCGCGTCAAATGCGACAAATCCTGAAACGAAGTTCGGAGATTGGCTTTTGCCTCTGCCGTTCCAGGCGTTTGATCACTCTCGATGATACGTTCCTCTGCACCTAACAGGTAAAACATCACGTCTGACTCTGTTGCGCCGCCCGCTTGATAGGCACTCAGCACATCCCAGAGCGTAGTCGTGTCTCGATGTCCTCTAAACCCAGGCAAAAATTGGTCGACCCAGCGCACTAAGTGCCACCATCGGACGTACTGATCACTATCAGTCAAGGATTGTTGATACGGTCGCGCAAATGTGACCCAGTTGCCCACAAAACCACTTACTAGCAGGGGTAGACCCCAATAGCTAGAGTCATGCCATTGCGGATCATGGTTAAGTTCAGTGATGGGGATGGTGTTAACAATCTTGGAAATTGCATCAAGCAAAAAATCAAACCTCTGAGCAGGCGGATGTAGATACAACAGCCAGCCAGCGATGCAGTTAATTTGATGCGGGTAGCTTAGAGCTGGCTGCTCACCAATAAGCATTTGCAAAGCTGTGAAGGTGCGATCGATGAGGCTAGGTTGAGACAGTGCTGGCTCATCGGTCATTTCTTCTACTTCAAGGGTCATTTCCTCTAGTCCAAGCGCGAACGGATCAGCGCGATTTTCAAAACGAGGCACGACCGCCCGCAGCAGTTCTAATCCATCAGCATCGCGGAGTGCCTCTGGGCGATCGCGCCACCAGTTTAGCTACACATCGTTAAGTGGCAGACGAGACAGGTTTTCCTCATGGGACAGCTGTGGATTAACGTGCAGAAATCTCCAAGTTAGATTGCCCAACAGGTCTTCCTCATCCCCATCCATAAATTTGATCGGCGTTTGTCGGTGCTCATGGATAAGCTCGTCTAACGCGGTAAGACACCCAATTGCGGCTGGAGTGGTAATGATTGGGGTTACCAGCACTTGTGGAGGGGCGATCGGGGTCAGGTCTTCAAGTTTCACTAAACCCAGCGCATCCGCTAGCGTGGCTTCGGTTTCAGTTTGCAAAATGCCGTTGAGTAACTGTGTTTCTGTAACGGTGAGTTTCGAGCGCGTGGTTTGATAGTCGGTTGCCAAACTACGGGCGCGATCGGTTAAGCGGTTCTGCTGCACCAACTCTCGCAGTAGCTCTAGCCCTGCCTGTCGCTGGAGTGTTTGTTTGGTTTCTACAAGGCGTTGTGCCGATGCGATCGCCGCTTCATCCGGTTGTTTGAGCAGTAAACCCAGAATGCCCCGTCGCAGATCGCTTGCCTTACGAGTCAACAATTGTTCGAGCTGAATGCCTTCTTCAGGAGCGATCGCACCATGCCGTTGTAAAAGTCGCATCACCTGTTCGCGCACCCAACTGCTAGCATCACCGACCAGATCAAACATTACAGCGCGAATCTCGCTGTCCCAGGGCTTGAGTTCTGCCAACAGTCGGGCAATGCGGCTGCGGCCAGATGAATCGAGATAGGGTAGATAGGGAATTAACCGTTTGGGCGATCGCTGCCCCAAATTTTGCACCAGTGCCGACGCAACTAAATGCTGACTCGGTTCAAGCTTAATCCACTCCCAAACGATCGACAGCGGCTTTGGTTTGTCAGGAAAGTAGGGTAATGCCTGCTCCAGGCGCTCAAAAGCATCTGAGTCGTTTTGAATCGTTGTATCGTTGGCGCATAGTGCCTGCACCGCACAGGTCGTGACTTCCAACGCGCGATCACTCACCGCAGGCAGCAGCAGCAATCTGGCAGGTGTGATGTCTAGCTGAGCCAGAAAATGCACGGCGACAAACCGATGGGTTGTCTGAGGATGGTCAAGTAATGGGACGACACAGGCGATCGCCGCAACCGCATCTTCAAAGCCGATCGCCCACAGCGCTAGATACACCGTCTGAGGATCATCAGACTGTAACGCAGTGACCTGAGCCTCAGGATTTTCCAGCAATTCTAGAAGCTGACTCAGCAGTTGTTTGGCAACTTTTTCGTTGAGCGCTTCCAGCCCAAAGCCAAACCACACATCCACGGCGCGAATGGCCGCACTGAAGCGAGTCAGATTGTGCTCTACGATTAGCCGCACCATGCGCCGAAACGCGATCGGATGGGCTTCGTCGATCGTCTCCAAAATGGTTTGCCGCAGTCCTTCTTGCCGTTGCGCTGCCAGCAACAAGCGTTCCATAAAATCCTAACCGTCTTCTCGGTTAGCAACCAGTAACGCACGAGTCACATGCCGCCCCATCGCCCCAATTTCATGATTACCATTGGCGGAGGCAAGCAAACTGTCAAAAATGGTTTGTCCTAGCGCATCGTTCTGGTTGATTGCTGCCGCAAACAAAATGCCCAATGTCTCAGCCGCATAGTAATGCAGGTACGGTGTCCAAGCGACGAACCACTCTAAATCCTGGTCGTAACCTTCCACTACAGTAATGAGTTGCTGAAACCAATTGCGTCGTCTGTCTGCACTGAGTTCTGGATGCGATGGACTGCGAAACGATCGCCGACTGTAACCAGTTTGATAGGGCAAATGCGCGTTCAGTTGCCAGGCAGCTTCAACCGTAAGCGCAAATTTAGGAAAGATGACCGCCAGAACTTGGAGTCGATCGCTCGGTGCCAGCGCATCAAGTTGCTCTAGCGATCGCTCCTGCACTTTATAGGACTCAGGCGAGTCTAACCGCTGACCCGCAGCGCTACAGCCAAAAATACCATACCCGACAACTTGTAATGGTTCGGGCAGACTGCCCATGCGTTGAATGCGTTGCGAGCGCCAAGCAGTAACATGAACAGTACGCAATTGAGCCTGAGCAACTTCGCGGTTCAGCATTGTTCCATCCTTCAACGATCGGCTTTTGCTAGATTACCCACCTACCAATGGCACTAACCGTAGAAACAATAGTTCTGAATGCGGTTGTAAGGTAACAACGTCGTCTAGATTTTCCTGCTGCTGCTCGTCTACAAACACAAAATAGAAGCCATCAATAAAAGCCTGTAAAGCGGTTTCAACTGCCTGTTCCAGATCAACAACCTGCTCCAGATCGCTACCGCCAGACTCCACTTTCCCTTGCTCTACACCCAAGCTAATCTGGGCAGGACTAAGCACCTGTAGCAAGCGTCGTTGACGTTGGCGATCGACAAAGCCTGCAACCTCTGCCAACACAATCTGAGTCAGCAACGCTCGTAGCGTCAATGGAGTCTGCTCTGCTTGTTCTGGTAAACGCAGTTCCCAATTGGCAAAAAGAGGCTGCGTTTTACCCATCACTTTTCCAGAAACGGTGAGTGCAGAAGCCATAGCGCTGATTGATAGGGTCGAAGGGTGGACTGACTAGGCTCAATTGCTTTGTTTACAAAGACGCTGCCTAGCAAAAAGCGTTAAATTTAGTTCGATTGTACTAGAAAGAGAACGATCGTTTTACAAACGATCGTTCTCTGCAAGCACAAGCAATCATGTGTAATGCAACAATCTGTGATGTAACAATCCGTGATGCTTAGTCAAACCAATTTTAAGTGCTATCAGTCAGTAATGCTTCAACCAGTAGCGCTATCGTATTAAGCTCATTCGGTTTCCCTTCAAGGTTTCACATTTAATCGAAGTTAAACCCCAGTGCGATCAGGCTTACCAACACAATCAAGCCGAGCGCTCGGCGGAAGTAGTTAACCCCCTCAAAAAGTTCTTGCCATGCCCAAGTGAACAAAGCACCGAAGGCTACTAAAGCTAGGACTGTATGGGGTTTGCCATCTGGAAGTATATATTGAAGTAAGGTTCCTGTTAACCCAACTAGAAGCGGTAAATTGGGTGCTTGAGCCAGCACAAGATTACCTTCACTGTCGCGAAACGTGCGATCGAATAAAGTCGCTTCCTTCGTCTCAAGTGTTTTTTGATCGGGATTCAATTGAGTTGACATTTATACCTGTTTGAAAGACTACTAAGCACCAATAGTAGGACTGTAGTTCACGACAGCGCCTATACCAGACGTTAGATTCGATCGCTCGTCTTAATACTGGAGGGTTAAATAGCAGACCCTGCCAGTCAATGTCTACATAGACAACGTTCCCTCTACTTTCCTACACTGGAGCGGTAATTGTCTAATTCAGGTTCATCGTGCATCCTCTCCTACGCTTGTTACGCTACGCCAAAAACTACCGCCCTCAAGTATGGCTGGCAACCATTTGCACCATCCTGAACAAAATTTTTGACCTGGCACCGTCTTATCTCATTGGGGTTGCGGTCGATGTGGTGGTGCAAAAAGAGAACTCTCTGGTTGCACGGTTGGGGGTAACGGATACCGTTGGGCAACTGGCAGTTTTGTCTCTTTTGACGCTACTGATTTGGAGTTTAGAATCGCTCTTTCAATTTTTCTACGATCGCCTCTGGCGCAACCTGGCACAAACCGTGCAGCACGAGTTACGGTTGGATGCCTATAGCCATTTGCAAGAGTTGGAATTGAGCTATTTTGAAGACCGCAGTACTGGAGAAATGCTCTCCATTTTGAATGATGACATTAATCAACTAGAGCGGTTTCTCGACTCTGGTGCAGCAAGAATTTTGCACTTTTTCACGACTGTTTTAGTCGTCGGTGGTTCGTTTGTGGCGATCGCTCCCAGTGTTGCCTGGGTTGCGATGTTGCCGATTCCATTCATTATTTGGGGCACGATGGTAATTCAGCGGCGGCTGGCTCCTCGCTATGCTGATGTGCGTGCAAAAGCTGGATTAATCAATAGTCGGTTAGCCAATAATCTGTCTGGCATTGCCACCATTAAAAGCTTTACGGCTGAAAGGTATGAGCGCGATCGCGTGCTGACCGAAAGCGAAGCGTATCGCCGCAGTAATGGTAGAGCGATCGCGCTGAGTGCAGCCTTTATTCCCCTGATTCGGATGGTGATTGTGGTGGGTTTTGTAGCAACGCTCTTTTTTGGCGGCGTTGCAGCTTTAAATAATCAAATCACAGTTGGTACTTATGGGTTTCTGGTGTTTATTGTGCAGCAATTGCTGTGGCCCTTTGCCTCTTTAAGTGAAATTCTAGACAGCTATCAACGGGCGATGGCTTCGACACGACGGGTGATGGGCTTGTTGGATACACCAATTGCGATTACCACAGGCGATCATCCTCTTCCGCTCAACACGGTACGCGGCGACGTGCATTTTAACGACATTACCTTTGCCTATAGCGATCGCGATCGTGTGCTCAAACGCCTTTCCCTGCACATTCCACCGAAATCGACGATTGGCATTGTGGGTGCTACAGGATCGGGTAAAAGTACATTAGTGAAGCTCTTACTCCGGTTCTATGAAATTCAACATGGAAAAATCCTGATTGATGGCATTGATATTCGCACATTGAACTTAGCCGACCTGCGCCGCTGTATTGGCTGGGTTAGCCAGGATGTGTTTTTGTTTCATGGCACAGTTGCCGAAAACATTAGCTACGGCAGCTTCAGCACCAGCCATGAGGAGATTGTGCATGCGGCAAAATTAGCCGAAGCTGATGAATTTATTCGGCAACTGCCTCAGGGCTACGACACAATTGTGGGTGAACGAGGACAGAAGCTCTCTGGAGGGCAGCGACAGCGCTTGGCAATCGCCCGTGCCATCCTCAAAGATCCACCGATTCTGATTTTGGATGAAGCGACTTCTGCCGTAGACAATGAAACAGAAGCAGCCATTCAAAAGTCCCTGATCATGATTACGCAGAACCGTACGACGATCGCGATCGCCCATCGCCTATCGACCATCCGTCACAGCGATTGCATTTATGCGATGGATCGGGGACAAGTGGTGGAGCAAGGAACGCATGAGGAACTGCTGGCACTCGGCGGGATTTACGCCGGACTCTGGCAGGTGCAGTCGGGCGATCGACTTTTCAATCCATCAGTCAATCCATAATGCTATCCACCGTAATGCTTTTATCACAGCCGAAGAGAACGTTAGGACAGGTATAAACCTTGAAACTGCGTTTAAGCAAGGGCTTCGATTCATTCCTCATCCTTCATCCTTTTGCTGTACAAGTAGGATGTGATAGTTACAAATGGTGTGTAGCCGTAACAGCCGAAGCCTCGTTGCAATCTAAACATATTGTTAGCTTTTGTCAGCTCGTTCGCTTGTAGACTAAAGGAAGATGGAGCTAGTAGAGTTGTCGATCGTCAACAGCTTTATTCAAACGATGGGTTCTACCGCTCCATGATGCTGCACATAGATGCTAGAGCAGGAGTTTGTAATGCTACAGATGCCTCCACCCCCTTCCATTACGCCGCGTCAGATGAATTTGCTGCGTATTGTCGCTGCCTTGGCTTGGTCTGATGGTCATCTTGCTGCCGAAGAGGTGACGGTAATGCTAGACCGCCTGAGCCGCATTTTTGCTACTGATGCCGCCCAGCAAAAAGCCTTACAGCACGAACTGCGTGAGTATTTAATGCAGCATATTCCCCTTAGTGAACTGGTGTCTAAGCTAGAAAGCGACGCGGAGCGAGCACTCGTTCTGCATTTAGGTTATGAGGTCATTAGCTGTAGTGCCCGTTCCCCTAGTGAAGCTAGGATCAACGCAGAGGAAGACGCTGCTTATCAAAACTTGGTACAGCTTTTAGGCTTGCCACCTGAGACCGTGAAGCAAATCGAGGCAGCAGTCGCAGCAGAAGCACCACCACCAGAAGGGCTAGCGGATAGGCTTACCCATACACTTGAAGACTTTGTGCATCAGTAGCGGTGTCCTGTTACGCCAGTCTTTAGGTTACAGAAAGATACTGCGACAAGAGCGACTCAATTTGGACAGTTTGAATCGGTTTACTGAGATAGTCAGTTGCGCCCGCTGCTAAACAACGTTCGCGATCGCCTTGCATTGCCATTGCAGTCACCATCACAACTGGCAATTGGTACAAAGCGGCTTCCTGCCGTAGCGCTGTCAGCAAGTCGAACCCTGTGATGCCGTGGGGCAATTGGACATCCAGTAAAATCAAGGCTGGGCGGAACAACTGCACCCGCTCTAGAAAGTTGCTGCCATCTGCCCAATGCTCGACCCGGTGCCCCAAAGCCTGTAAAAAGTCCTGGAGGAGCATTGCACTAGCAATATCATCCTCCACAACTAAGATGCGACGAGAAGACGCTGTTTGCCGCTGGCTGAGAGTATGGCGAGGAGAGGGTATCAGGAGGTTTGTCACGGGTTGAATTTGCTTTAGCCCTGGTGGTTCGTCCGGTAAGTAAAGCGTAAACTGGCTGCCTTGCCCTAACGTTGACTCGACGGTAATATCGCCACCATGCAGCTGAGCTAGCTCGCGTGCCAGGGCTAACCCCAGTCCCGTGCCCTCATACCGCCGATTCAAGCGGCTATCTAACTGCACAAACGGCTGAAACAGCAAGGGGATCTGCGCTTCAGCCATACCAATACCCGTATCGGACACCGTAAAGGTCAGACCTTGAGGCTGCTTTTGCACAGTTAACGACACGTCACCAACAGATGTAAACTTGATGGCATTCGAGAGCAGATTGATCAAGATTTGCTTAAGGCGACGCTCGTCTGCCATGCAGAAGCTGACTCTAGGATCAATATGGCTGATGAGTCGTAAGCCTTGTTCAAAGGCTCGCTCCTGTACCAGAGTGAGGCAGTACGCACAAAGTTTTGATACTGAAAGTGGTAACAGTGCTAGTTCTTCTTTGCCAGCCTCCACTTTGGCTAGATCCAGAATGTCATTAATGAGTAAGAGCAGATGATTACCACTGCTGTGAATGCAAGTAACGTATTCTTGCTGCTTAGGATTGAGCGAACCAAACAACTCGCGTTGTAGCATCTGCGAGAGTCCCAAAACGGCGTTGAGCGGTGTCCGCAGTTCGTGACTCATGTTGGCAAGAAATTCACTTTTGGCACGATTAGCTGCTTCTGAACGTAGTTTTTCTTGCTCTAGGGCTTGAGTGCGCTGCTGCACTAACTGTTCCAGCCGTTCGTAGCTCTGAGCATTACAAAGGGCGATCGCCGCTTGTGCAGCAATCTGTTCCAACAAGCTCAACTCATCGGCTGTAAAGGTGTGTTGGCTGGCTGTCGTGTGGAGACAAAGCCCTCCCAAGAACTGGTCGCCAATATTGATCGGTACATGCAAGACCGCCAGCGATGGCGATGGCTGTTGCCCTGGCTCGGTACTTGCGGGCTGCTCTGCCGTAAGCAGCGGCATCTGAAAAAGCTGAGGAGCGTAGCAAGCAGACGTTGGATCAAGCCATGCTGTCCACAAATTAAGTGGCGCTCTGCAATGCAGCAGAGAGGCAACCTGATCGTTGGCTCGCCATTCATTTAACACCTGCATTTGTTCGGCTACGAGGGCAAAAACAACGACTCGCTCAACGCTGAAGCAGGCTCCAATTTGGTTAACAATTTCCTGTAGGATGTGGTTTGGATCGAGGCTGGCATTAAGCGCTCGACTGATTTGATTGAGCAACTGCTCTCGTTGGGCTTGCTGTTGCACCTGTTGAAACAGTTGCGCTTGCTGCATCCCGATCGCGACTTGGGTAGCAAGTTGTTGCAGCGCGCTAAGCTCAAAGTCTTGCCAGGGACGTGGTGCCGAACAATGGTGCATACAGAGCAAACCCCACAGTTGCTCCTTGAAGATAATGGGAACTAGCAGTAAGGCGCGTAACTTTAAGGGAGCCAACACTTCACGGTAGCAAGGGCTTAGCTCTGCCTGCTCGATATCATCAATAGCACTGATGCGACCCTGTTGGTACTGGGCAGCATAGTCAGTCTCAAAACAATGATCGTGCAAGACCAAACCGAGAATCGACGGACAGCCAGGAGCAACAGATTCCACCACAAACCTGCCACCCTGATTGACCTCGATTTCGTACAGTGCAACTCGGTCTACCTGCAAAAAGTGACGGACTTCAGCCACAGCCGTCTGGAGGATGTCATCAAGCTGTAGTGACTCCCGAATGCGTGCCGCGATCGCCCCTAACAAGCGGTTATGCTCGACCTGTTGTTGCAGTTGCTTTTCAGCCTGTAACCGCTCATTAATTTCAACTTGTAGGGTGGCATTCGTTTGCACCAGTGCGGCTGTGCGATCGCTCACCTGGCTTTCTAAAGTAGCCTGCGCGATTTGCAATGCCCGCTCGGACTCAGTGACTTGAGCGACGGTCTGAGCTAGATCTTTTACATGGCGACGGAGTTCAAGCTGGGTCATTACCTGACGTGCTAAAACCCGCAGCGCTTGTGCTTGCTCTAAGCTAAGGTCACGAGGCACGCTGTCAATAACGCACAAGGTTCCCATCGCATGCCCTTCGGCGGTCAGCAACGGTGCGCCAGCATAAAAGCGAATTTGAGGATCGTCAAGCACGAAAGGATTGTCAGCAAACCGTTGATCCTGGGATGCATCCGGCACGATCAGTAAATCGGGTTGAAGAATCGCATGACCGCAAAAGGCAACTTCTCGTTCTGTTTCCTCCACCGCCAAGCCTATTTTGGCTTTGAACCACTGACGTGTACTGTCAACCAGGCTAACGAGAGCGATCGGCGTATCACACAGCGCTGCCGCTAGCGTAGCAATCTCGTCAAAGGCAGCTTCAGCCGGAGTATCAAGAATATTGTACTGGCACAGAGCTGCCAGTCTAGCCGTTTCGTTTTCAGGTAAGTTAGCTGGAGGCATCGGTTTAAGGAGGGTAGAGTTGCACAAAAGCAGTGACTTGGCGGCACTTTAGAAAACGGCACTTTAGAAAAATGATGCAGACACTCAGTTAATCGTCTGCTGCTGCACTGAAATTTCAATCACAAACGCTGTTCCTTATCCAGGTGCGGAGAAACATTGCAACGTGCCACCATGCTTGCCGACCACAATCTGATAGCTAATGGATAATCCCAGCCCAACGCCTTGCATAACAGGTTTAGTAGTAAAAAGGGTCAAAACCCTAAGACAGATGAGATGTCGCTATTGGTAGTGCCACGAATTAATTCGATCGCCGGAAAGGCTTTATGAATGTGTTTCAGGATGAGCGCATGATCAAGATCGATCGCGGCTAACATCAAACCAGCTTTGGGTCTTGCGCCTGCTAATGTGTGAAGGCAGGCTCTCAACACTGTCAAAATTGCTGATTGAGAATCGGGACGTTGCTATGACCAACAGCAACTTTTAACATCAAGTGCTCCTTATAGGCAGCTCGCTTCTCTCATATTTATAGATGAAAGCTTTAAGGCGTTTCAGGCACTAAAGGTTCATGGCTTTCCTTTTGCAGGCAATTCATGTACTGATTCGAACTGGAACGATCGCGGTAGGCACCTGTTGAAGCTTCTCTACCTTTGTCAGCAAAACAGCTAAGGCGGCTTTCACCGGCACTGTCAATTAAAGCAACCCAAACGGTATAACTATCTTCTGCATGGGTTAGCATCACTGTTTGACCCTGTTGAACCAAGTCAATGCCCAAACTGTATGCTTGCTGCCTCTGCAACATTGAGAAAGAAGCTATTTGACGATAAAGATGATGTCCGTGACTCATTCCAGTCTGGATCATGCCATCCGCCCAGAATTTAAAGCGGTGAATCAGTTGTTCCGAAGCAACAGAGGGATACATGAGGTTACTTGAAAAGAAAACGTAGTGCTGCTCAAAGAAAGTTTGAACTCACAAGATGAAGTAAAAAAGAAGCTTTACTAAGATTAGTAGACTTTGTTAAGAATTATGAATGCTATATCTTAAGTTAAGAGCTATTTTAAAGGATCTAAGTGATTCTTATCACAACCAAGCGTAATTGTTGCTTTGGAAAAATAAGTTTGTTTCTTTAAACGAAGACGTGGTGGCAAAACAAGTAATGTCATTGCCACTCTGCTTTTAAGCTAAATTATAAAGCTGTTTTATTTAAGGACAGTGAAAAATAATATTTGCAAAAAAGATAATTCAGTCTAAGAAAGCTTGTGACTTTTAACTAAATCAGAGTTGAAACTATTGAGCAACTTTGAGCCATGAGATAGCTGCTACTGTTTCTATATAGCGTTAGTTTTTTTCATAATAAGGTAGATGACTCTTTCGCTTTATCACGATGAAGCACTGCAAACATAGAGTTCAGTTTATATAAGTGCTTCAGACAAATCCGTCAAAGCGACGTTGCTAAACTTCGCCACAAAGTCTGATCTCGCCATTTAAACATTTTTTGACCAAACTCGTCTGTACGCTTTCAAACATTGGCAGTGTTAATTGCCTTAGAGTTGCTCGATCTGCTGAAGAGCCTTAGCTCGCGATCGTTCTGCAATTTCGCTGAGCGAAACCTGATTAGTAGCATCCAACAGTTGCTCTTTTTGCAGCAACTCTAGCAGCGTCTGAAAGAGTAACTGCTCGAGTTGGTCTCCTCGCTGGTCTAACCAATGATGTGTCTCAGTGGCTTCTGGAAAGCGTTCAATACAATTAATGGTGTAAGACCGAAAGGCACGCACTTGTCGTAATAAACGGGTTAAATAACCGGGGCAGGTGCAGGTAAGGACAGAAGCCGCAGCACAAATCTCGGTAAGCAATGCATCCGAAAGATCGGCTGAAACCTTGATAGTTGGCTGAGTCACTGTCGTTATTTCATAAAAACATTTCGGGCGCTTTAACTAGAAAACTAACAGCAGACGGCTCAGACAACTAAACCAGAGCGCAAGGCGCGTACTGCCGCTTGTGTACGATCGTCCACACAAAGCTTATTCAGAATATTACGAATATGAGTTTTTACAGTGCCAATCGTGATGTAACACTCACTCGCAATTTTGGCGTTAGTGTAACCGGTTACCACCAGGGTTAAAATCTCAAGCTCTCGTTGCGTCAAAGGATAGGCTTGGAGGACGGGCGCTTGTTCCCCATCAGCCAGAATATCTACCGTCTTGGTGGCGCTCGTGCCAACTGCTGTAGCTGCTTGCAACTGACGATGGTGCTGCAAAACCAACTGGGCGATCGCAGGGTCAATCCAATTGTTGCCCTCGTGAGTACTCTGCAATGCCTCTAGCAGTCGCTCTGCCGGCAAATCTTTCATGCAATAGGAGTCGGCTCCGGCAGCAAAAGCGGCTAAAACGGAGTCCTCCGTCCCTTGCATGGTCAAGATCATGATTTTGGGTTGAGAGTTGGTTGCGATCGCAGCCGCATTCAAACTTTGCTTAAAGCGCCGTGTTACCTCAATACCATCCAAACCAGGCAAGTCTAGATCGACCACTGCAACGTCGGGTTGAGACGTTTCGAGAAGCTTTAAGCCTGTAAATCCGTCAGATGCCTCACCAACAATCTCAACGGTAGGATGCTGCTGAAAGACCAAACGTAAACCGACGCGGGTCAAATCGTGATCTTCAATTAAGGCAACACGCAGTTTACTCATGCACTATCAATGCCAGAGGAGTTGAGTTCAAACAGAGAAACATTGGAATGAAGCACTTTAGCAGCGATAGTCAGCTTACAGCCTCACGCTTATTACGCCAACTGAGCATAATCAACCAGCGGCACTTGCTTTGCTTGGGATAGTGCCACAGCAACTTCATAGGCACACTGATAACCTTTCTGAGTCGAAATCAACCGCCTTTTCTGGTTAACGGCAATTTGCTCTCGCTCTAAGGCGTAAAGTTCGATACGTTCTTCAAGTAAGTAGATCGAGTAGAACTGCATCCTTTTGCCCTGGACCAAAGTGCTAAACCTGATCGAACCATCTGCTTGACAGTCTAGTCTGTACGGTTCTCGACATTAGCCTGTATCAAAACAATATTTTCTATCTAAAGGAATAGCCTATACAGGTAAAGGCGTACTCTATCTATCTTAGGGAATAGTTTTTCTATCCCACCGAGCGATTCATCTATCTTAAGGAGTAGTTTCCCTATTTTTAAGAAGGAGTCTATCTGTCTTAAGAAGTATTTTTTCGCTCGTAGTTAGTAGAGCCTAATTAAGTATTTTCCGCTCTACAAATAGTCAGGTTTAGTTGTTGAATCGAGCGATCGCGCTGTTAACCTGTTCATAAAGTTTGAACCGATGTCACAAATTATACATGGGTTAAAAACGGGCAAAACTGCTGATGGGCTGCAATTTCAAACTTTGGCTAGCATTAGCAAGAATAAACTCTTAGAGAAGTTATTTAACTTACTCTTAGAACCTTCATTTTCAGTTTATTGAAGGTTTACCGAATATTTATGTTGTGGGAAGTTTTTGCGCCTAATCTTAGCTGTAGGAGTAATTCATCAGCAATTTCACGCAGATTGTTTCAGCATTTTTCTCTTTGCAAGTCTGTACTTAAATATACTTCTCGAATTGGAGAACGTAGTGAATGCTAGAAGTTCCTGTTAAGCGATCTTATTCTGACCATGCGATCGGTTTACCTCTTGAGGTTGAGCCAAAGCAGTCTCGATGGCAGCGTTTAATGCTAACGCTCGCGTTGGTATCATTAGGTGCTACAGCAGTAGCCTTTGGACTATCTTCAATTAGTTACCGCCTAACGCATTTAACGATTGATACTGGCATTGTTAATGGTCGAACCGTGCGCGTACAATCACCAATCAACGGCACCATTAAAGCGTTTTATGCACAGCCAGGAGCAGTTGTTAAACAAGGGCAAGTGCTTGCTCGTATTGCGCCAACACCTCAAGACGAGCAGAACATTTTACGGCTTCAAGGTGAGATTAGTTCTCTTGACACGCAGATAGCTGCTAGTCAGCAATCTCTAGCCCTATTGCAACAGCAATTAAGAGGCTTAGAATCTCAGGATCAATCAATCCAGGGAGCCAACGTTGAGCTAGCGGGCAATGATATTCGTCGTTACCAGGCAGCAGTGGATGAAGCAAGTGCTAAAGCTCGCTCTGCACGTTCAGATTACGAACGCTACTCTCAACTAATGAGCGAAGGCGCTGTTGCCCAGCAAAAGGTTGACCAATTGAAAGCGCTTTGGCAGTCAACTGAAGCTGAGGTGAAACAGGCAGAGGCGGTTTTAGCTTCAGCTAAAACATCTCATACTGTCTTGCGAGAGGGCACAGCATTTAAAGCAGACGATAGTTTGTTGAGCCAGCGAGTCAGCCTTGCACAGACGATTCAAACTCAATCAACGTTGCTTAAAACGTTAGAGGTGCAGCGAGTTAACAAGAAAAATCTTCTTGCTCAAGCTCAAGCCATTTACACCAGCCGAAAAGACCTTACAGTTAAGGCTCCTTTTAGCGGGGTGATTTACCGCACAGAGCAAGAGCAAGATGCACAGGTCAACCGTCCGAGCAATCTATTAACGATGTTGGATTGCAGTAACCTTTGGGTTGAAACCCTAGTTAGTGTAGACCAGGCAAACCGCATCGATGGCCAGCAGCCAGTCCGGGTGCAACTGGCGGGTGAACCCAAGACTTTAATTGGAGACGTTGACCTGATTGAATCCGTTAGCACTATTGAAACAATCAAGGAGCAAACACAGGCAATTACTCCAGCAACCCCTGCCAACTTGATTAATCAACCACTGGTGCGCGTTACGGTGAGAATTCCGCCTTCAGCACAGCAGACACAAGCTCATCGCTTTTGCGGCACTGGTCAAACTGCAAAACTGACCTTTGGCACCCGTTAGAGACGATTTCGTTGCTATTTATCCTTGTATGTCTGTCCTTGTAAGTCTGTTCTTATAGTGCAGGCATGGACGATCGTACGCGCTTAAGCCCCTCATTTTGTGTTTTTAAATTGCGAGAGTGCCGGTCTATGTCTACAGTTGTTTCTGCCCCACAAAAAACGCTCAACGACCAGCTCAATTGGTTGGCGTGTCTAGCCATTACTATCATTGGGTTTGCATCGCTATATTTAGCTCACGGTTCAAAGCAAATCGCTGTATGGGATGTCTTTGCACTCATTAGCCTTGGTGTTGTCGGTACCTGGCGGTGGAGCCTCTTTATACTGCGAGGTATTCGCTCCCGAATTTACTTAAGTTGGGTTTTTCCACGCTGGCGTCGCCGAGCCAATGCCTTAACTGCTGAGCAACTTCCTCCCGTCTGTTTACTTGTTCCAACTTATAAAGAGAAAACCTGGATTACGGAGCGAGTTTTTCGAGCGATCGCCCAAGAAGCCAGAACGCTGGCTCAACCCATCACCCTGCTAGTTAACAGCAGTAGTGATGAAGAAAATGATTTTATTCGTCAAGTATTGGAGGCTGAAGATCCAGGGTTACGCTCCATGCACCTAATTCAGATGGTGCAGAAAGACGGCAAACGTAAGGCAATGGCGGATGGGTTAAAAGAGTTGGTTCGCCATGGTCTCCCCTCAGAGACGATTATTGCCCTGATGGATGGCGATTCAGAGCTGAGTCCGGGTACGCTGCGCCAGTGTCTGCCGTTCTTTCGTTTGTTTCCTCGCTTGGGAGCGCTAACCACGGATGAACTGCCAGTTGTGCAAGGGTCTTATCTCTTTGCTGAATGGTTCCAGATGCGGTTTGCTCAGCGACATCAGCAAATGTGCTCAGACTCTTTATCTCGCAAAGTGATGTGTCTCACCGGGCGCTTTTCACTGTTCCGGGCAGAGGCAGCGCTGCATCCCTCTTTCAGTGACCAACTAGAGAACGATAACCTGGATGATTGGTTGTGGGGGCGATTTAAATTCCTTTCTGGTGACGATAAAAGCACATGGTTCTGGCTGCTCCGTCGTGGCTACGATATGCTCTACATTCCCGATGCGCTGGTTTACTCGATCGAAACTGTATCAGGTTCAGTGATCGATCGCGCGTATGAAAATATGCGGCGCTGGTATGGCAATATGCTCCGCAACAATAGTCGGGCGATCGCCTTGGGACCTAAAGTAACAGGTTTCTACCTCTGGTATGGCTTGCTGGATCAGCGCATTAGTATTTGGACCTCTCTCATTAGCCCAAGCTGCCTCATTCTTTCGATGGTTCGAGGTCATTTCATTGCGGCTAGTATTATTGCCTCATGGATTTTGTTTAGTCGCTCCTTGATGCTGCTGCTCGTTTTTCAGGGTAGACCTTCTTCTCCAAAACCCATTCATTTACCAATTCTGCTGGCGACTCAATGGAGTTCATCATTGGTCAAAATTTGGACTCAGATGAACTTGGCGAAGCAGAAATGGGCAAACCGGGGCAATCAAAGTATTTCTGCAGACGGCACTGGCAGAAGTCGCGTTGCGAAACTTGGTATTTCTCGCTTTTTACTGGCTAGTCAGGTTTTTAGCTTTGCAATCTTTCTTCTGTGGTTGAATGGTGTGATCAATCCCCTGTGGGATCTAGAGGGCTTACACCTGAAACATAGTGCGTCTCAACAAGTAGCGGTGCAGCAAGTTGAGGCAATTAACCACGGTATTATGCCGAATGATGGCAAAGATGATGCTGCCGCTTTACAGGCATTAATTGCACGGCAGCCTCTAGATAAACCAGTGCAAATCAATCTGCCGATTGGTGAGCTTGATTTATTCAAACCGATTAGTATCGATCGCAGCAACATTCGCCTTAAAGGACAGGGTATTAGTAGAACAATCCTGCTAGCGCAGTTTGATCCCACGGCTGACACAGCCATCTTGACGATTTCTACGCCAAAAGCGGGTCAGACAGTAGCCCTTGCTGTTGCACAAACGGCAGCAAAAGTTGAACAAAAACCTGTTCAAAATGTACAGATTAGTGGCTTTACGTTGCGCCACAGTTCGTCTGGCTCCGATGGTGTAAAGGCGATCAATAGTCTGGTCTTAGACAACGTTGCTCAAGCAACACTTAGCAACCTTCATTTAGAACGAGGTATTCGCTATCCTGTAGTGCTGAAACGATCGCGGGATGTCATAATGCAATACGTGACGGCAGAAGATGGTGTTGATCGCAGCAAAATTGTTATGAATGATGCTAATGTTCAACCTGATCTTAGAGCCGATCGTGTTCAGTAGAAACAATCTATCCCCTTGCGGTAGCCATGAAGTTTAGCGTTGTTCATGCTTGTCTATGGCTCTCTGCATTGCTAGGTTCTGCCCTGCTTGTAAGTAGCTGTAGTCAGCCAAATTCAATCGCAGCCGTTGAGAACGTTGAGCGATCGCCTTACTCTGAATCTAATTCCGAGTCTAATAAAGTAGCCAACGCTAGCGATCGCTCGGTTGCCAAGCGCAGCGTGTGGAAAGGAAATTTCTCTCGTTCTAGCTGGCCCTCACAATGGCGCATCCGCAAGCAAGGTGACTGGGGTTGGCAAAATACAGCCATTCTTGCTGACCCCAGATTCTCACAAGTCTTGAGAGTTCGCTATCCAGCCAGATCTGCTAGCCCAGCAGTTAACCGTAAAACAGGCGCTCCCTTGGGCGGTACTCAATTTTACACAAATCTGCCTTTAGCACCACAAGACTCTATACGATTGAGTTATTATGTTCGCTTCTCTAAGCCCTTTGACTTTGTTAAAGGTGGAAAATTGCCAGGCTTATTTGGTGGCACTGAAACCAGTGGTGGCGATAACCCCGACGGTACAGACGGCTTTTCCACACGGTTTATGTGGCGCAAAGAGGGACAGGGCGAACTTTATGCCTATTTGCCAACTAGCTCTAAGTATGGAACCTCGATCGGGCGCGGCAAGTGGTCTTTTACACCTGGTACTTGGCATCATCTAGAGCAACAGGTTGACCTGAACGACCCTCAAAAGAAAAACGGTCGCGTTCAAGTTTGGCTAGATGGGAAAAAAGTATTAGATCAAAGCAAACTTCAATTTCGGACAACTAACGCCCTAAAAATTGAAGGCATTTTCTTTTCCACGTTCTTTGGCGGCAACGATCCATCATGGGCAACACCCAAAGATGTCACTGTTGATTTCGCCAATTTCTCGATTGAACAGTAGCATTTTTTTGTTCAACCGCTCCATACTGTGGTGCTTGCCGATCCAGTCACGTAGTCCTTTTCAGGTAGACCTAAGGCAAATTTCCATAGGTAATACTAATTTCCTTTTGACACGCTACAAAGCAAGATCCCTCTACCTAAGGCTTCCCCCTTCATAAGGAGAATTGAGGGGGATCAGTCGAAGAAATTTGTAGTCAGCACTTTTTGAATTGAAGACACAGTTTCTTTTCAGTGAGTGAAGGGATGAAAGAGTGTGGCTTATTCAATTGGAAAAGGTGTAGCAATAATGGTTAAAGCTTGCAGCAGAGTAGTTTAGTGTTTTTGCTCAGTACTTCTGCTTTCTCTGCTGCAAGACCCATTACTTTTTATAAACGCCAGCCCGACCGCGATAGGCTTCCATTATGGTCTTCATTTCAGCCATCATGGTTTTCATTTCAGTCATTATCGCTGCTTGTTGCTGATAGACATCTTGTACTGTTGCCGCATTGTTTTTAGGCAAGATAGTATCTAAGCGCGACTGGCTCAACGTCATAATTCGTGCCAGTATCATCTGTTGCTGCTTGTATAGATCAGTCATCGTTGGAGCCTGTCCTTCTGGCAGTGAAGTGAGCACTTTCATTTCAGCCATCATTGTTTTTGCTTGCGTCATCAGCGTCTGTAGCTCGTCAGCTAAGACCTTTTGTTCTCGAAACATTTGCTCGATCGCCGCTGAGTTCGATTGAGCAACTGTCACGGCTGGCGTTGTCGCTTGAACAGGTACTGTCGCAGCTAAAATCAGTAAGCTAGACAAAACACCGTAAGCAAGTTTCTTCATTGGAAAGCTCTCCTGAATCAATTTATGGTTAGATACTTTTGCAAATTGAGCTGCAAATCGTACCGCTTGAAAGGAACCTTAGAACACTTCTCGACACTTTGCATGAGAAGAGGCTTAAAAACAAATTGAGCTTGTATGAGAACGCAAGCTCTATGGTTCGTATGTATAACTTCTGCATTGTCTATAAGTAAATAGCCTTAATTAAATGGGAGCTAAACCATCTAACTGCACACTATGTTTGCATCAAAAATTTTAATGGTGGCAACCCGATTCCAGCCGATATTCTGCCAAACCTTGCCTAGCGCTTTTGCTCTATAAAGCCTGATGGTACTGGGTTAGGGCTAGCGCTAGCGCTTACTAAACGCACTGTACAAACTCATGGTGGAACGCTAGCGATTCAATCTATACCGGAGGCTGGTACGATCGTTCGTCTTAAATTACCAACAGCATGATCAAACCTCACGTCATTTCCATAAAGGCTCACTATACAGACACGTTGCTAGCCTGTTGTCAGCATCAGGTGACAATACACTAATCCTCTCAACGTAGTTGGAGGGGGTGCCACATGACTTAGAGATAGACGCAACGTCATGCACATTGCCAAAGGCTGTGGTTTCTCAAAGATGCTGTCGCCAGCTATTCCTTTTAACAGCATGAGTTCGTGAACTGCCAACTCGTAGCAATAAAGCTAGTAGATGTAAAACGAGAGGTTTGAAAAAGCTCAATCAACTCAGCCGCAAGTGAATCACGTTCTAATGGTTGCTGCTTGAATCCGATCGCAACTTTATAGTATCTGTAGCCTCATCTTAAGGAATTGGTATAACACCCTCCCAGATAATGCACCCCGGCAAGAATGTAAGCAAAAAGTTGTGGCTAGTACCAGCGCACTAAAGCAAAAATAGGCTGCCTGCCACTTGTTTTTCTTGGGGCTCGGCAATGTGCCCAGTAATTTTTTCAGCCAGCGAACTAACTCAAAGCAAACTAATTTAACTAAAAAAGCTGCACACTTGTGTAAATTGCCGTTGCAACGTTTACTGGTCTACTCTTTCTGGTCATCACAGACTGCCTTACACCCGAACAACCATCCAAGACTTCAGAAGAGGGGATTGAAGAAGCAATCACCAAATATCTTGCTGCAAAGAATAACGGTGGGAACGACCCGCAAAATACCAAAAAGTGAACGCGATCGCTCAAGGAAGGCTGATATAGTGCTTTTTAACTGTGGTGGTGACTCCATCGTTAAAAAGCACTATAAGCAAGAGAAGAGGTACGTGACTGTGAAGCCCTCTGTTGATAGCAACCCAACTGCAACCACTGGCAGCGCGATCGCCGTTCAAATTATTCCAGTAACAACAGCAACAGAGCAAGAATGGTTTTTAGACGTACCGGCTGTTGTTTACGCCAACGATCCCAACTGGGTGCCGCCGATCCGCAGCAGCATTGCCAAGCAGCTTGCGCCGACCAATCCGTTTTTGCAGTACGGGCGCTTACAGCAGTTTGTGGCGGTCAGCCGTCAGCAAGGAAACCCGTCACTTCTAGGTCGAATCGTGGCAGCGGTCAACGATCGCTTGATCGATCGCGAAGGGCAGAAGGTCGGGCTCTTTGGCTATTTCGAGTGTGTGCCTGATTTCGCTGTAGCGAAGGCATTACTGGATGCAGCCTGTGAGTGGTTGCGGGATCAGGGCATGAGCACTGTACGTGGACCGATCGACCTCTCAACCCATAACAACTGTCTGTTTTTGGTGGATGGGTTTGACTCGCCACCGATGATGATGATGCCCTACAATCCGCCTCACTACCCGCAGTTTGTGGAGCAAGATGGCTGGCAGAAGGCGAAAGATGCTTATGCATATAACTTTCCACTGGATAAACCGCTGTCACCAGAGTTTGAAAAGGGCTATCGCATTGCGCTGAAATCGGGTGTCACATTCCGTCCTTTACGAACTAAAGGTGACGGGTTTGAGCAGGATTGCATTAGCTTGTATAACCTGTTTACAAAAGCCTTTTCAAATAACTGGAGTTCCACACCGCGCACGCAAGAAGAGTTTTTGGAAGAAGCAAAAGATTTACAAAGTTTGGTCGATCCAGATGTGTTTCCGATCGCCGAATACAACGGTGAGATGATTGGTTTTTGGATGGGGCTACCGGATTACAATATTGCCCTCAAACACATTAACGGCAAGCTGAATTGGCTCGGCATTCTTAAGTTTCTCTGGTATCGTCGCCAGATCGATCAAGGGCGCGTCATTGCTATTTGTTCATTGCCAGAATTTCGCCGCAAAATGGTGCCGTTAGGGCTTATCTATTTGGGTATGCAGGGTGGCATTCAAAAAGGAAAACCTTATAAACGCGCTGAACTTTCCTGGGTTTACGAAGACAACTATCCCTCTCGCAAACTTATCGAAGCCTCTGGGGGCACAATTTATAAGACCTATAGAATCTATGAGAAAGCATTGACCTGAACAAGCTCTAATTTGCCGCGATCGTGGCTCAACGCTGGCTCGTTCTCACTCAAGCAACGAGGGTAACACTGCGCTACCCTGGCTTTATTAGTTGGTTATGCCTTCACGATGATGCTAGTAAACAGTCGATTGGTCGATCAACGCAAGGCTAAAGTTTGTGAGTGAGGCTTATGCAGATGGAGATGGCTGTAGCACTATGAGAGCATTTGTAACCGGGGCAAATGGCTTTTCCGCAGCACATTTAATTCAAGCGTTGGAGCAACGCGGCGATTCTGTCGTAGGGCTGGTGCGAAAGTCGAGCGATCTGGCACGCCTGGCAGGAAGCAAGGTAGAGCTAGTGTACGGCGACTTGTGCGACGTTGATACCCTGAAGACTGCGATGGCAGGCGTGGATATAGTCTTTCACATTGCTGCCTATGTCGAACTAGGCATTGTCAATGCAGCCGAAATGACACGGGTGAATGTGGACGGCACGCGGGCAGTGTTGGCAGCAGCACAGGCGGCGGGAGTTCCTAAAATGGTGTATTGCAGCACGATCGGCATTTTCGGCGATACGCAAGGGCGCGTCATTGATGAAACCTTTGAGCGCACGCAGAAAGATTTTTCGTCAGCGTACGACCGCACCAAATATGATGCTCAGCAATTAGTCGATCGTGCTGCTGCGGCTGGCTTTCACGTCGTTAGCGTTCTTCCGTCTGGAATCTTTGGTGCTGACGACCCGCACTTTGGTCCTGTGGTGAAGCAGTTTCTTAAAGGCGGGCTGAAGCTTTGGGCAGGGGGCGATCGTGTGACGGGCATCGTTCATGTAGACGATCTGGCAACGGCAATGCTGCTAGCAGCCGAGAAGGGCAAGCGAGGCGAACGCTACATTATTTCGGCAGGCGATATGACGACTCGCGAAATGTTTGCTTTACTTAGCAAAGAGTCTGGGGTTCCCGCTCCAGCCGAAACCCCAGAGGCGATCGTGCGGCTAGTCGGCAATTTGCTTGATCCCATCGGTCGTTTGTTTAACTGGCAGCCACCGTTAAGCCGAGAGCGTGTTCATTACGTGTACGATCGTTGTGTGCGAGTGGATGGCAGCAAAGCTCGTCAAGAATTAGGTTGGCAACCACGATCAATAGAGGAGACTATTAGAGCGTTGGTAAGGTAATAACAGATAAAGGCACCGACATTCTCTCTAACCATGTACGATTAAATTTTGTTACAGTCATCGCAGACCCACCTTAACTTGACTTTCTCTGGAGATTCCCCATGTTGCGATTGGAGCACGTCAGCAAAATTTATCCGACTGGCGAAGTGCTGAAGGACATCAACTGGGAAGTCAAACCCGGCGATCGCATTGGCTTAGTCGGCGTTAACGGTGCTGGCAAATCAACTCAGCTTAAAATTATTGCAGGCGAAACAGAGCCAACCGCAGGCGAAATTATCCGCCCTGCCAGCCTGCATATTGCTTATCTGACTCAGGAATTTGAAGTAGACCCCACTCGCACGGTGCGCGAAGAATTTTGGCGTGCCTTTGGGGAAGCGAACGATGTTCACGTGGCGCTGAGTGCGGTTCATCGCCACATGGAAACAGCCACGCCCGAAGAACTGGACAAACTGCTGCATGAGATGGATCACCTACAGCGGCAGTTTGAGGCGATGGATGGCTACGGGTTAGATTCGCGCATTGAGAAAATCATGCCCGACCTGGGGTTTGATCTAGAAGATGGCGATCGCCTCGTCAGTGCCTTCAGTGGTGGCTGGCAAATGCGGATGAGTTTGGGCAAAATCTTGCTGCAAAAGCCCGATCTGCTGCTGTTGGATGAGCCGACCAACCATCTCGATCTAGAGACGATCGAGTGGCTGGAAAACTATCTCAGAGGGCTGTCTACGCCCATGGTCATCGTCTCTCATGACCGCGAATTTCTCGATCGCCTTTGTACTCAAATTGTGGAAACCGAGCGCGGCGTTTCCAGCACCTACCTAGGCAACTACTCCGCCTACCTCCAGCAGAAAGAAGAGATGCGCGATGCCCAACTCAGCGCCTTTGAGCGGCAGCAAAAAGAACTGGAGAAACAGCAGGCATTTGTCGATCGCTTCCGTGCCAGCGCCACCCGCAGCACCCAGGCAAAAAGCCGCGAAAAGCAGCTTGATAAGATTGAGCGGATTGAAGCACCCGATGGTGGCTTGAGAACCCTCCACTTCCGCTTTCCACCCTCGCCCCGTAGCGGTCGCGAAATGGTGGAAATCAAAAACATGACCCACTCATACGGTGACAAAATCCTGTTTTTGGATGCAAATCTGCTGCTAGAACGGGGCGATCGCGTCGCGTTCCTGGGTCCTAACGGTGCGGGCAAATCCACACTGCTGCACCTGATGATGGGCATGGAGCAACCGACGGAAGGCACTGTGACGCTAGGCAGCCACAACGTCATTCCTGGCTACTTTGAGCAAAATCAGGCAGAAGCGCTCGATTTGCAGAAAACCGTCATCCAAACCATTCACGACGAAGTACCCAAGTGGAGCAATGAAGAAGTCCGCACTCTGTTGGGACGCTTTCTCTTCAGCGGCGATTCTGCATTCAAAAAAGTCGAAGCGCTCAGCGGTGGTGAAAAAGCACGGCTCGCCCTGGCAAAAATGCTGCTGCAACCCGCTAACTTGCTGATTCTGGATGAGCCAACCAATCACCTGGATATTCCCGCTAAAGAAATGCTGGAAGAAGCGCTCCAAAACTATGACGGTACAGTAATTATCGTCTCGCACGATCGCTACTTCATCTCGCAGGTCGCCAACAAAATAGTCGAAATTCGCGATGGCGAACTCATCCTCTATCGCGGCGATTATCACTACTACCTCGACAAAATTGCCGAAGAAAAAGATAAAGCAGCCCTAGCGGCGATTGAAGCTGAAAAAGAAGCCAAAGCCGCCGAAAAACGCGCCAAGCAAAAGGAAAAAGAAAAGAGTAAGAAAGCACAAACAAAGGCTTGATGCAGCAATCCACTGCTACCTGTGGCGCGAGTACCAAGCCTTACTGATGCTTTTTCATAGAGCCTTCTTCGTGCAGCAATTCTGCGATCGCCTGCGCCAAATACTCGTACTGCTCCAAGTGATTGTAGAACTGTGCCGAAACACGCACCAGGCGACTAGAAGTGGTTGGAAAGGGTACGAGCGGCACCTCAATTTGGTAGCGCTCCAACAGGGCATCTTGTAGTCCCATCGGTTTGCCATCGGGTAGCGGAACTACTGCCATCGCTCCCAGCATCGCCTCTGGGCAGGGTGGCGCAATCTGGAGCGTTTCGCAGAGGCTACGACGAGCCGTGATCGCCAGCGCATGGTTGGTCACCATCAGTTCATCCCATCCTCCTGGCAGCAACGATCCCATAAAGCGGATTGCTTCTGGGACGCAGAGGTAAGCCGTGGGATCATCAGTGCCAGTCCAATCAAACTCCAGCCGAAAGCGGCTGCGATCGGTGCGCGTTGCATTGGCACCGTGGCTAATCGTAAGGGGACGGATTGTGGGTTGGCGATCGCGCTGCACATACAAAAACGCTGCCCCTTTCGGAGCGCTAACCCATTTGTGCAGGTTGCCAGTGTAGTACGTTGCCCCAAGAGCGTGCAGGTTTAGCGGCAGCATTCCCGGTGCATGGGCACCATCCACCAGCGTTTCGACTCCCCGCTGGGTCAAAACTTGTACCAGTTCAGTTAGCGGAAACACTAACCCCGTCTGGCTGACCACATGATCCAGCAGCGCCAGCCGCGTTTTATCGGACACACAGGCGACGATCGCATCTATCACTTGTTGCGGCTCATCAATGGGAAAGGGCACCTGAGCGACCACGACTTTCAAGCCATACCGCTCTGCCACATAGTTCAACGCATTGCGGCAGGCATTATACTCCTGGTTCGTCGTCAGCAATTCGTCGCCTGGTGCAAACGAAAGCGACTTCAAAACCGTATTAATTGCAGTCGTTGCATTGGGCACAAACGCCAGATCATCTGCCTCTGCGCCTACAAATGCTGCCAACTCTACACGGGCATCATCCAATAGCGCTTCCAGATCGCGCCCAAAGAACTGGAGGGGCTGTCGTTCCATACGGTCGCGCCAGTGCTGTTGAACCGCCAACACGGGTAAAGGGCAGGCTCCAAAGGAACCATGATTCAAAAAGGTAATGGACGAATCAAGCGACCAGCAGGTAAGTAGCTGTTCACGAGAAGGAAGCAACACTGCCGACTCACCTTTCTGCAAATCCGACCATAAGCTGTCCATAGCTGCAACCATAATTTGACCATGCAATGCTCTTGAATACTCTATGCCTCTCCGCTAAAAACTGTCCTCTTCTGTTACTACAACCATACGCTGCCCATAAGTTAAAAAGATCCAGTCAAACGAAACAAGCTAACCATTTACAACTGCAAGAGAAGGCACAAAGCCAGTTCAAGCGTAATAATTATTGAAGGACGTTTAAGAAGCCTAATGAACCACATTTTAGCCGTGAAAGAATTAGTGTTTCAGGCGTTGAGCCTTAACGAAAAATGAGGGATTTTTCTCCTTTAGCTACCTGTTAAACCATCCTCATTAGAAATAGGGAGCCTAGCAATGATTAACACTATTCAACCAACCAAGATTGGAGCATGGGCAAAGGCAGTGCTTCGACCTGCCACCGAGTTTGGTCCCCTCCCCCTCAGCATCTTGTCTGGAGCTGTGCCTTCGGGCTTGCGTGGCTCTCTCTATCGCAATGGTCCTGCCTTACTGGAGCGAGGTGGGCAACGGGTAGGGCACTGGTTTGATGGTGATGGCGGCATTCTGGGACTGCACTTTACAACGGCAGGTGCAACAGGTGTGTATCGCTATGTTCAAACTGCTGCGTATCGGGCAGAAACCCAAGTCGGAACGTTTAAGCACAGTGGTTATGGCATGTTGCCGCCTGGTCATTGGTGGGAGCGGTTTAACAAAGGTCTGAAGAATGCTGCCAATACATCTGTGCTGGCTTTGCCCGACAAGCTTCTTGCCTTGTGGGAAGGTGGGCTACCGCACGCCTTGACGCTCGATCGCCTCGAAACGCTGGGACTTGATGACCTCAATGGCTTGGATGGAGCCGCTTATTCCGCACATCCTAAGCGCGATCCGCAAACGGGTGACATTTTTAATTTTGGGGTAAGCTTTGGTCGGAACGGCACGCTCAATCTGTACCGTAGCGATGCTAGCGGCAAGGTAAAGCAGCACGGCAAGATTCCACTCCAGGGGCTGCCTCTCATCCATGACTGGGTGTTGGCGGGTCAGTATTTGATTTTCTGCGTCCCACCTGTGCGGTTGAAGGCGCTGCCCTTGCTGGCGAAGCTAAAGAGCTATAGTGACGCGCTAACCTGGCAGCCGGAGAAAGGTACTGAAATTATTGTGGTCGATCGCACCACCCTGGAAGTCGTCAGCCGTACTCAAGCCGAACCCTGGTATCAGTGGCACTTTGGCAATGGCAGTGAACTAGCTGACGGAACCGTTGCCTTTAACTTTGTGCGCTACCCCGATTTTCAGACCAACCAATTTCTTAAAGAAGTGGCAACTGGGCAGACTCAAACCTTGGCAAAGGGTACTCTCTGGCAGTTGCGGCTTGAACCCAAAGCGGGCATCGTACTAGCGCTAGAAGAAGTCGTTAACCGCAGTTGCGAATTTCCAACCGTGCAGCCTAGGTCTGTGGGTCAGCCATCACGCTACACTTACCTGTCCATTCATCGTCAGGATGTGGAGTTGCAGCGAGAACTGTTTGGCGCGATCGCTCGTTTCGATTACCAAACCGCAACCCTCACCGAAGCGGATTTTGGTGCGAACTGTTATCCCAGCGAACCAATCTATGCGCCCGATGCGGATGATGTTGATCGAGGCTGGGTGCTGACGGTGGTGTACGACGCAAATGTCGATCGCAGTGAAGCCTGGATTTTCGACAGCGATCGTCTGGATGACGAACCAATTTGTAGGCTAGCGTTACCCGAAACCGTACCGCCTGGTTTTCATGGTACATGGAGGGGTAAGGCGTGAGAGATGAGGGATAGGGGATGAAGGATGAAGAGCTAAAAGCAACGCGAGGCTCTCTAGAGTAGCAGCACTACCTACCGCTTAAAACTGTCCTTACTTCCCTTACTTCCTGTGTCGCACTCCTATTGCTGTTTCAGAGTAACGATCGCTGTCGGTGAGCGATCGTGTTGGGCAGTGCTTCTCGCGTTGAAAGGCTGGTTAGAAACACTAAACAACCTAAGGTAGCACCGCTGGCAATTTGACAATGAAGCTTGTCCCTTTGCCCTCAGCACTTTCAACATCGATCGTCCCTTGATGAGCTTCAGTCAGACTTTTAGCTAAGAATAAGCCCAAGCCCCAGCCCGTTTGATCTTCCGCAGAGATGGTGCGACGAAATTGTTGAAAGAGAATCGATTGCGCTTCTGTGGTGATCGGCGTACCTTCGTTATGAATGGCCAGGCTGATCTCCGTTTCAGTTTGTTGGAGCGTGAGTGTAATTGGCGTACCAGGCGCACCATACTTCACAGCATTGGTGGCAATGTTTTCGATCACCCGCCGTAGTTCTTTACGGCTGCAACGAGTCATCACTGCACCATGAGAAACCATCACAAAGCGGTTCGTATAGGCGAAGTTCAAATCCTCCACAACCTCCTGGAGTAGCTGTTCCAAATCGCATACCTCAAAGGTAAGCTTTAAGCTCTGTCCTGCCTTCAGTCGACTGGCATCGAGCAGATTCTGAATCATTGAATCCAGTCGATCGATCGCGCTGATCATTCTTGCTGTGACATCAAAGTGAGTATCGCCGCGTTCAAACCGACGGAGGATCAATTGCGTGCCCATTTTTACGACGTTAATGGGATTTCTCAGATCGTGAGTTAGTGTCACCATAAAGAGTTCTTGAATCTCGCTCAGCGTCTGTGAAAACTGAGTCGCAGCATCATTCACAGCTTGCTCAATCGAGCCAATAATGATGTCTCGTTCCCGCACGTCTAAAGGCGCTTCCTCCTCTAAAATCTGAAAGATCACCTTGCGGAGAATGTGATACTCGAAGATAAGCTGAGTCATGGAGTAATCAGCATAACCCGCCCGTTCACGTCCATGCTGTTTACTAATCCGATCGCTTTCTGCCTTATCGGCTTCGGTACGAGCAGATGTCCGTTCAATATCGGTTGACAGTGCATTGCCTAGATGGCTTAAGTACTGCGGTAACGAATCTTGCAAGACCAGCGACTCTTGATGCATGGAGGCACTGATTTCCTGCCGTGCCCACTCTTCCCACAGTTGCATGATTCGTTTAGCATTTTGCCGAAGACGCTCAGACGCAGGATTAGACATGAGTTGTGCTTCTCTGTATGAGCGCGATAAAAAGAGACATTGAGCCGAAAGGCGCGCCTGCTTGAACACACAAGTAGCAAAACCTTGCTCTGGCGTTCACGTCTTTAGAAAAGCCTGCTTTTACAGCAGTTTTTAGTTGAGTAGCACAGAGTTTTAAGTGAGCAAGGATCAGCAATTGGCAAACTGCTGGTGTAGATAGAGGAGTGTAGCGTATCCCTTTCAACCTTGCCATAAGTTGGTCAGAACAAGGGTTTTAGTGCCATATAATTAACTTTTACCATGCTCTCAGTTTAATGTTAGAAAAGCGCTAAGTCGGTAGCCCTCATGCTTTGTGAGACGGGGCTAGAGGTCTTTGTTCCCAGGCTACGGTGGAACCTGTCTACCCCTAAATAGCAATTCTTAGTTTAATAACGCTCAACTACTGACCAGTTACTTAACGGATAAGAGGCACCTGAATAAGCAAATGATCCCTTAAAGCAATTAGCCGTCAGTGGTTAGCTTTCAGCCTATTCAGTTTAATTTAGTCTATGTACTTAACAACCAATCACCAACAACCGCATGGCTCTTGTCATTGGCTTAATGAGCGGCACCTCTGTAGACGGCATTGATGCGGCTCTAGTCGATCTTTCGGATGCTACAGGTACTTTAGCAGTCACTCTGTTAGCAGGAGCAACCTATCCCTATCCCACAGAGCTACGAGCACAGATTTTGGCAGTCTGTGGCGGTGCATCACTATCAATGGCAGACCTGGCAGATCTAGACGACGCGATCGCCCATCAGTTTGCTCAAGCCGCGATCGCCATTCAAACGGGACACCCCACGGCTGTACTCATCGGTTCCCATGGGCAAACGGTCTATCATCGACCACCGAAACCCAGGCGAGGAGAGGAGAGCGCAGTGGGAGAAAGGGCTCCTACCCCTTACCCCTCACCCCTTACCCCTCACTCCCTAGGCTACAGCTTACAACTGGGACGGGGAGAGGCGATCGCCAACGCTACAGGCATTACAACCATCAGTAACTTTCGTGCCGCTGACATTGCCGCTGGTGGACACGGTGCACCCCTCGTGCCTGCTGTAGATGTGGCGCTCCTTAGTCATCCCACTCTTAACCGTTGCGTGCAAAACATTGGCGGCATTGGCAATGTAGCGTATCTACCAGCTAGGGGGCAAAAGGCGATGGGGCGATGGGGCGATGGGATGATGGAGCAAGAAAAGCTCACAACTCAAAACGCGTCCCCGCTCCCTACTCCCTATCCCCCACGCCCCCTTTCTCCCCTCGGCTGGGATACTGGACCTGGTAACGTGCTCCTCGACCTGGCAGTGCAAACTTTTTCCAATGGTACGAAGACGTACGACAAAGACGGCAACTGGGCGGCAAGTGGTACCCCTTGCGAAGCCCTGGTCGATCGCTGGCTGCAACAGCCGTTTTTCCAACAACAGCCGCCAAAATCAACCGGGCGAGAATTATTTGGTGCTGCCTATCTCCACCAGTGTGTAGCAGATGCAGAGGCGCACTCACTCACCCATGCCGATATACTGGCAACGCTGACAGCCTTAACCGTAGACTCGATCGTCCATAGCTACTGTCACTTTTTGCCGCAACTGCCCGATCAAGTCTTGCTATGCGGCGGGGGCAGTAAGAACCTATATTTGAAACAGCGATTGCAGCGGCAATTGGGTGACATCCCTGTTTTAACGACAGATGATGTAGGGTTGAATGCCGAATTTAAAGAAGCGATCGCCTTTGCTGTCCTCGCGTACTGGCGGCAGCAAGGTATCCCTGGCAACCTTCCTGAGGCAACGGGCGCTCAAAACCCGGTGCTTTTAGGAGACATTCATTCAGTGTACAGAAGGGGTGCGTAGTAGCATGGATTACCACAAAAACCCGCATCGCAAGAAGCAAGCAAAGCAAGGGATAAGGCTGTGGCTCACACCTTTTTAATGGAGGCAGGACGCTGGTCACTTCAGGGCAACTGGCTAGAACGCAACGGCATGCCCCTTACGGTCATTGGCAAAACGCTGGTTGGCTGGAGCCGAGATGACTGGTTTACGATGGTAACAAAGCTGGTCTTTCCGGGTGCCGATCGCGAAGAAATTTCGTTTCAGTATCGGGGGCGGCTGGATGCTGGCGAGCGCCAGTATACCTTTGTACTTCAGCACAGTTTGCTGGGGCGCGTTGAGGGTGAAGGCTGGGTTGCCCAGGAATCGATCGTGCAGCGGTATTGGGTCTTGGGCGATCGCCAACGTCGTAGCGGATTTGAAACGCTTTATCGTATAGACGACAACAAATACTACCTGTCCAGCGGCATTATGGCAGGACATTACCTCACTAGCACAATGGAAGCGACCCTGGAACGTCATGTCGATTGAACGGGGTGGCTAACATATGGTCTATGTCTACCGGAACGAATGCGATCGTTGGTAAGAAAAACAGTCGCTTGAATCAATTAAAATTGCTCAAACGAAAGATCGCTAAAATGACTTTACGGGATTACTAACAATAGAGTGAAAACAAAGTTCCTGACTGCTTAAAAGCTAGGAGCTGGAGAATAAAACGTTTCGTTCGTCAAGCAGACTTTAACACCAACTGACGAGCGCTTACCCTGTCGCTTGCTGCTCTAAAAGCCTCAAGCGTTGTACAACGCCTTCTTCAGTAGGTTTTAAGCCTTACTCTCCGGGTAACCATAATGTCCTCCGTTCGATGTTTTTAGGCTGCCTTTGAAGAGTACCGCGCGAACACGTTTTGCTTTTCGTTAGTCATAAAATTGGGTTGCGTTGCGTCAATCGAAGTTCGTGTCAAGGTGTAAAAAAGCATTACCTGCCCTGTATGTATTTTTTGCCCCTGAACGATCGTTGCACCTGCGCTTTCAGGGTTTGGGATGCCCCTTAATGTAAACTATGGTCACAGATTCCAACGTCGGACGCTTGCTAGCAAATCGTTATCGGCTTGCTGAACTGATCGGCAAAGGTGCGATGGGGCGCGTTTATCGGGCAGAAGACATCTTGCTGGGCGGTGTCATTGCAGTGAAGTTTCTGGCTCAGACGCTCTTGAACCCCAAGATGCGCGATCGCTTTAAGAGCGAAGCCCGCATTTGTGCCCAACTTGGTCGCAAAAGTATTCATATCGTTAACGTCATTGACTACGGCGTGTCGGATTACAAGGACGAAGACGTACCCTTCTACGTCATGGAGTACTTGCAGGGGCAAAGTTTGAGCGAAGTCATTAACAATCAGCCGCTCCCGTTGCCTCGCTTTTTGACAATTTCTCGGCAGATCGCGTTGGGCTTGCAGTGCGCACATCAGGGCATCATTGTTGACGACAGCCTTTACCCCATCATCCACCGCGACATTAAGCCCAGTAATATTCTCGTGAGCCGCGATGCTAGCCTGGGCGAACTGGTAAAAATTCTCGACTTTGGCATCTCTAAGCTGCTGCAAGCCGATAGTGATCAGACCAGTTCTTATATGGGCACCCTGGCTTACTCGTCACCAGAGCAAATGGAAGGTCGTGAACTCGATTCCCGCTCTGACACCTATAGCCTGGGCGTGATGATGTACGAGATGCTAACCGGCAAGATGCCGCTCCATGTCGAAACGCACGCTTTCGGAGCCTGGTTCAAAGCACATCACTACCAAACACCTCGCACGTTTGAAGCGGTTAATCCCAGCCTAAAGCTACCAAAAGCCTTAGAAACGCTAGTCATGAGCTGCCTGGCAAAGGCACCCGAGGATCGCCCTCAGTCAGTGGCAGATATTTTGGAGGTGCTAGACGCACTGGGGAAACGGTACAAGGATAATCCCGGTGTCGGCAAACGGATTGCAGACTATTTGGAGAAAATGCCGCCCTCTGTCCAGGGTCAACCGAAACCGCTAAGCGACCGAGTTCCTCTAATTGATGAGATCTGCACATTAGCCGTCTGGCCTAAAAATAAACCGATCGCGCAAATCGTTTTTGCCCAAAGCCTTACAACTGAGACTATCGCTCTGCCAGCCGTCTGGGTAATGCTTCCCCAGCAAGAAATCCAGAACTTACAGACGTACCGACTCTACAATGTCATCTACAAAAACTTTCTCTATGCTATGTCGCCCCATCCCACACTGCTGTGGGTGACGGGCATTTACAACCGCCAGCGCCATCAACAAAAAAGCAATGGCGGGGAGGCTCAACAGGGAACGCGCTGGTTGCCCTGCTATTTAGATCTAAAATCGCCCTCTGGTTTAGAAACGGCGCGCCTATTGAGCCAAAAAGGAGAGTACCAGGTCTTGCTCTTTGCCTTAGAGCAACCAGAGCGGTGCTTTCATGCGATTACAATCACCATCAACGAGTCTCAGCGATTACAGCTACAAGAGTGGGCAATCACCAGCCAGCCAGTGCGATCGATCGGTTCTCCAACCTTAAGTAAAAATATCCTAAAAGCAGAGTTTGACAAGCTCAAGCTACGCATCACCCCTGAAATGGAGAAAGACCCCGGCGGCTCCTCCTTTGGGCGGTAAGAGCAGAAGCTTAGGTACCTGGGTAGGATGTCTGCTTCGTTACACCTACTTACTCGGTCAGCAACTGGGGAATGTGGGCTCGTCACACCTTATGTTTTGCACTGGAACCAATCTTTTGTAAGGGCAGACAGTGGGTGACGCTTACAGCCTTTGATCGATCGCCCTTCTTTTGAGATTGGTAAAACCTTGTATCATTTGCACGTTCGGCAGGGTAGATTCTGTTCATGATAGGGCAAGCAGTTCTGTTGTGTGACACGATTGAGCACTGGTGATGGAGCGGCGTAAATGAACAAACCACCATGCAACAACGTAGCAAAATGCCTAGCTGGACACGGCTAAAGCAGAGATTTTTTAGGGCAAGCAGGGTTCTCCTTACGTCGTCAGGTGTTGCCGGGTGCGTTATCATCCTTCGCCTTACCGGGCTATGGCAAACCTCAGAGTTAGGCGCATTCGATATGCTGTTTCGTCTGCGTCCAGCAGAGCCGATCGACGAGCGCATTGTCATTGTGGGCATTGATGAGATGGATCTGCGGCGCGTGGGCAAATGGCCCATTCCTGATCACGTCTTAGTACAGTTGCTGACCAAGCTCCAGTCTTATCAGCCGCGTGTGATCGGTTTAGACATCTACCGAGATTTGCCTGTCGAGCCAGGTTATGCCGAGCTACAGGAGATTTATCGTACGCTGCCTAATCTTGTTGGTATTGAGCAAATCAAAGACCAAGCAAATGTGGGCGTACCAGCCCCACCCCTGCTTGCAGCACGGCAACAGGTTGGCTTTAATAATCTGGTGTTTGACGTTGATGGCAAGGTACGGCGGAGCTTGCTCTATTGGAGTGTTAATGGCAAAAGTCATCGAAGCTTTGCGCTCACGCTCGCCCTTGCCTATCTCTCCCATGACGGTATCACGCCTCAAGCTGCCAGCCGTGATAAGCGCTATTTGCAGCTTGGTCAGGCTGTGTTTCGTCGGTTTGAGAATAGTGATGGTGCTTATACTCATGCCGATGCCGGTGGTTATCAAATTCTGGCAAACTTGCGAGGCGCAACAGGCACTTTTGCGAGCGTATCGCTGACGGATGTTTTGAAGGGTAGGGTTAATCCTGAGCAGTTGCGCGATCGCATTGTCATCGTTGGTTCTACTGCCGTCAGCCTGCGCGATTTTTTTCAAACTGCCTACAGCAAGGAACTGGTTAACTCGTCGCCTCAACCGACATCAGGAGTCGAGTTGCAAGCCAATTTTGCAAGTCAGATCATCAGCGCTGCCTTACAAGGACGTAGTGCTATCAATGTTTGGGCAGAGCCACTGGAGTGGTTATGGATTTTTGTCTGGGCTTGGGTTGGTGCCCAACTAAGCTGGACAGTGCGATCGCCGTCCTGGATCACTCTCAAGTTGCTCTTAGCAAGCGGTAGTCTCGTAGGTTTTTGCTTACTGGGCTTTCTGTGGGGTTGGTGGCTACCGCTAGTGCCACCCATGATCGCGCTGGCAGGATCAGCGATCGTGATCATGGCTCACGTTGCCCATCTACAAGAAGAACTAAAGCGTTCCAAAGAGTTTCTTGGCAAGATCATTAACGCCATTCCCGATCCAATTTTTGTAAAAGACAGGCAGCATCGCTGGATTGTGCTAAACCAGGCTTACTCTCGGTTTCTCGGCTATCCCCTTGAAGACTTACTCGAAAAATCAGAGTATGACCTGTTTTCTCAGCAGGAAGCCACTGTCTTTCGTGAGCAAGACCAGCTTGTTTTTAGCAGCGGACAAGAACACGAACATGAGGAGATTTTTACCGATCAGTGGGGCGCAACGCATTACATTGCAACGAAGCGATCGCTCCATAAAGATGCGGCTGGCAACCTCTTTCTCGTTGGTGTCATACGCGACATCACAGGGCGTAAGCGCATGGAGGACGAGCTAAAACGCACCACTGCCGAACTCATCCGTTCCAATGCCACCTTAGAGCAATCGGCTAGCCACTTGCGCCATTTGGCAAACCATGACGGACTCACTGGGCTACCAAACCGCAAGTTGTTTCACGAACGCCTTGATCAGTCGATCGAGTGGGCAAAGGAAAATAGTCAGCCTGTTGGACTGCTGTTCCTTGACCTAGATGGGTTTAAGCTCATCAACGACACGCATGGGCATGATGTCGGTGACCTATTGCTAAAAGCAGTGGCTAAACGCTTAACGAGTTGCTTGCGTGGCAGTGATACCGTCTCTCGGTTAGGAGGAGACGAATTTACAGTCATTCTCCCCGCCATTCCAATGGCTCAAGGTGCTGCGCGCGTTGCCGAAAAAATTCTTCAGACTCTTGCCAAACCGTTTGTCATTAAGGGTCACACTATTTTTGTCACTACTAGCATTGGCATCAGCCTTTACCCCCAGAATGGGCTGACCGTTGATGTGCTTGTCAAAGAGGCAGATAGTGCCATGTACTCTGCCAAAGAGCTTGGCAAGAACCGCTACGAATTGGCAGCCACGTCTGAGACGGTTAGCAATGAGTAGGTGAAGATGCTCTAGTGCGTGCTTAGAAAATTGCAATGCTCTCTAGAAGCAGAATAAGTAGAAAGCAGAAACAAAACTGTCTGATCTCCTTGTCTTAAGGCAACCAGACGTAAAAGGGCAGACTAACGTTCGCCGTTCGTTTGGCAATGCAGCGATCGATCAACCTGCCCAATGTTGTAAAGTGATGCCCTCCAGCCTTGTCTCTGAAAAGCCTGAGCATTCCAGACGAGAAACCACTGCACCCTGATAGTGCTTGTAAGCACCCAGTCATTGGACAATCGTTCATCCCCTTAACGCGATCGCACAAGGGGCTACTTCTTCGCCTTCGTTTTTGATTTAGTGGCTTTCTCCTCTACTGGCTTTTCCTCTTTAGCTGGAGCCACCTTTTCCTTGAACAATTTGCCTGCTGAGAATGCCGGAACAGTTGTTGCCGGAATCTTAATTGGCTTACCAGTGCTAGGGTTACGTCCTTCGCGTTCTTGGCGCTGACGAGCTTCAAAGGTGCCAAAGCCAACCAACGTCACTTTGTCACCAGCAGAGACCGCTTCGATAATGGCGTCGACTGCTGCACTAAGCACTGCATCCGCATCTTTCTTCGTAATGGATGCCTTTTCAGCGATCGCGTCTACTAATTCACTCTTGTTCATAGCTTAAGCCTCTAGCATTGTGGATTCAAATGTGTGCCGTGATTATAGTTCAGCTATTTGTAAATGGCGCAATAAATCAACATTTGCTCATTACTGATTGCTGTTCATTCGTATTACCTTTACCCCAGCGTAAGATCAGCTAGCTCGATACCTTACAGAATTGCATGGCAAAAACTAAGTGGATACTATCAAACTTAAAGTAAGGTTCGTCTTCCCCCATAAGTCTAATTTCATACCAAAAAGTGGTGCACTCATCTGGTCTTTCGATGCTACAAATAGCCTGCTTATTCGCTATGAACCACGATCTCCGCATGGTCGACATTGCCCACAACCCTTGAGGGCTGGACATTTCAGCTTCTAAGCCCTTCTTAGCAAGGCTATTAAAGACGAGTGTTCCTTTTGCTCAAAATGCCCCTTCCAGCGCTGGAATGCAGCGTTCACAGAGTAAGGGATGTGCAGCCGATTCGCCAACGTGAGCGGAGTAGTTCCAGCAGCGATCGCATTTTTTACCCTCCGCATCCACAACTCCAATTTGAAGGGCGTTTGCCTGAGCGCTGTACTTGAGCCCAGTGATGCGATCAACAGTGTCTAGCAGCTCCACTTGAGAGGTGAGAAACAGGTAGCGGAGTTCATCTACACCGTTGCCGCTCAGGCTACCAGAGACGTTAAGTGCCTGTAATGTCTCTTTAAGTTGGGCATCAGCTGTATACAGCAGCAGTTTTGCTTCCAGCGACGAACCGATCGCTTTGTCAGCGCGGGCTTTTTCAAGCACCTTGTTGACCTCATCACGGCTTTGAGCAAGGGTTTGCCATTTGGTAGCCAGTGCTGGTGCGTGCCACTGGTCATCTAGCATGACCCAACCTGCTTGAAAAACAGACGTATGCGGCGTGGTATAGGGTAGCGCTTGCCAGATGTCTTCTGCCATATGCGAGAGGACAGGCGCGATCGCCTTTGCCAGGTTTTCGAGGGCGATTGCCAGAACAGTTTGGCAACTGCGACGACGGGGCGAATTTTCAGCGCTGATATAAAGTCGATCTTTGGCGCTATCCAGATAAAAGTTAGAGAGATCGACCACGCAAAAGTTCAGCACCGTTTGGAAGAAGCGGAAAAACTGGAAGCTGTCAAACGCATCGGTTACTTCGCTAAAGACTTCGTTAATGCGATGGAGGAGGTAGCGATCGAGTTCCGGCAGTTGCTCATAGGGCACGGCATTTTTAGCAGGATCAAAATCATGCAGGTTGCCCAGCAAAAAACGCGCCGTATTGCGGATCTTACGGTAAACGTCTGCCATCTGCTTCAGGACAGTTTTGCCCAGCCGCATATCGGATGAGTAATCGACAGACGAAACCCATAACCGCAGTACATCAGCACCGTAGGGTGGTTCCTCCTTCTGGTTTTTGCCACCCTTAATAATGACCATCGGATCAACGACGTTGCCGAGGGATTTGCTCATTTTGTAGCCCTGCTCATCCAGCACAAAGCCGTGAGTCAGCACAGTTTTGTACGGCGCGCAATTATTCACCGCGACGCTGGTCAGCAAACTGGACTGGAACCACCCACGATGCTGGTCAGAGCCTTCGAGGTACAGATCGGCGGGGTAGGTAGGAGGAGAGGAGAGAGGAGAGAGGGGTGAATGGTCTGGCACCTCACCCCTCACTTGCTCACTCCTCTCCTGTAGCACCGCTGCCCAAGAAGAACCGGAGTCGAACCAGACATCCATCGTGTCGGTGCCCTTGCGATAGGTATGTCCATTGTTCCGGTAAGCCTCCGGCAGCAATTCATCAACGGAGCGCTCCCACCAGGCATCGGAACCATGCTCAGCGACGATCGCCTGCACATAGGCGATCGTTTCCTGAGTCAATAATGGCTCCGCAGTGGCTTCGTCGTAAAAGACAGGAATTGGTACACCCCAACTCCGCTGACGAGAGATACACCAGTCCGACCGCTCTGCCACCATTGGCGTGATGCGGTTTTCGCCCTGAGCCGGAATCCAGCGGACATCCGCGATCGCTGCCAGTGCCTGATCCCGAAAGCCTTCTACTGAGGCAAACCACTGTTCCGTTGCCCGAAAGATCGTTGGTTTGTTGGTGCGCCAGTCGTAGGGATATTTGTGAACGTAAGGCTCTTCTTTCAGTAAAGACTGAGCCTCTTGCAGCGCTGCAATCACCGCCGTATTGCCGTCGCCCAGCACATTCAGCCCAGCAAACGGTCCGGCTTCGTCTGTAAAGTTGCCGTCATCATCCACAGGCGCAAGGATAGGCAAACCGTAGCGTTGACCCACAAGATAGTCATCTTGACCATGCCCCGGAGCAGTATGCACTAAACCCGTACCGGCATCTGTAGTGACGTAATCGCCACCAATCACGATTTCGCTCCGGCGATCGAACAAGGGATGTTGATATGTTGTATGCTCCAGCGTTTTGCCCACCATCGTTGCCTGTACAGTCAGTGTGGTGCCGAGGACTTCTGAGAGGCGATCGACTAGATCTTTCGCCACAATCAGGTACTTAAAGCGACCAGGCGCGTTTTCGCCCACTTCCACAACTGCATAGATCAGCTCTGGGTTCACGCTCACTGCCAGGTTGGCGGGGATCGTCCAGGGAGTCGTTGTCCAGATAGCAACGCCCAACTCACCCTTACCCATGAAGGAATCTAGCCCCATCATGAGCGCAGGTGAAAGCTGCTTGATTTCAAACGCGGCATACAGGCTACGCGAGGTGTGCCCTTCGGGATACTCTAGCTCAGCCTCTGCCAGTGCCGTTTTGGAACTAGGACTCCAATACACAGGCTTTAAGCCACGGTAGATGTAGCCTTTGAGCACCATCTGCCCAAAGACGCCAATTTGCGCGGCTTCATACTCTGGTTTCAGAGTGAGGTAAGGATGCTCCCAATCGCTCCAAACGCCATAGCTCTTAAAGCTTTGTCGCTGTTGATCGACAGTTTTGAGGGCAAATTCTTTAGCTTTTTGCCGTAGCTTTAACGGTGTTAGCGCTTTGCGCTCGTCTGATTTGAGGGTTTGTAGCACTTTAAGCTCGATCGGCAACCCATGACAATCCCAACCCGGCACATAGCGTACCTTTCGTCCGCATAGCAACTGGTACTTGTTGATCACATCCTTCAGCACCTTGTTGAGCGCATGCCCCATGTGCAACGAGCCGTTAGCATAAGGAGGTCCATCATGCAATACAAACAATTCGCCTGGATTCTCTTGCGACAGACGTTGGTATAGCTGCTGCTCATCCCAAAATGCCTGTAGTTCCGGTTCCCGTTTGACGGCATTGGCGCGCATGTCAAAATTGGTCTTTGGAAGATTAACAGTGTCTTTATAGGAGCCGGGTTCTGTCACAGTCATGGAATTGGGGACTAGGGTTTAGGGATGGAGGCGAATGAGCAGCGTCTTAACGCCTGGAGCTAGCACGGACCATAAATTAGGCAGCCTTTTTCTAGAGTGAGGTCTCCAGACTAGGGTGCTGTCAGGGCTGAAGCCAAGATGAAGGTAGAAACTAGCGCTTTAACTGAATTAAGTGACGCTTGTAGTATTCATGTAGTATAGCAATCACCTTTGCTTGTTGAGAGCCGTTACCTCACTGACTCAAGCTAAAGCTTACTATTGTTGGTCGGCGATCTGAAGCCTCAAGTTTAGCGAATCACGGTCTTACATACCTAAACGAATCAATCGCTGTATGCAATTAAGCTGAAGCTTGCTTAAAAGGTGGACAGATTTAGAGTTTCTAGACTGTAGGCGTAGCCTCCAAACTCCCTTCTTGTACAGGAGGACAATCTCATTAGTAAGGCAAAGTTCATTCACAGGATAGAGATATGACAAACCGTAATTTGAGACTCTAAGTGGAACGCTAATACCTTATGAGTCCTCGTCAGTAAAATTATGGTTGGCATTAATGAAATCAAAACGGTAGGGCTGCTAGGTCTACTGAGCGGGTTGTTTGTACTCGCTGGCTATTATCTAGTGGGTGATGAGTCAGGTCTTTATCTAGGGTTAGGCATTGCCGCAGTCACTAGCTTTGGCTCCTGGTTTTACTCCGATAAGGCAGCATTGTCAGCCTATCAAGCGCAGCTGATCGCACGAGAGCAAGCACCTGAACTTTACGATATGGTGACTCGTTTAAGCGATCGTGCTGGTATTCCCATGCCAAAGCTATTTGTCGTCCCAACAAAATCTCCGAATGCGTTTGCTACAGGGCGCGATCCTCAACACGCTACGATCGCCGTCACAGAAGGCATTACTGAATTGTTGAACCGTCAAGAGCTAGAAGGCGTGATCGCTCATGAACTGACGCACGTGAAAAACCGCGATACGTTAACTCAAGCAGTTGTCGGTACAGTGGCAGGAGCCATTACTTATCTGGGTCGGTTGCTGACCCTCGGTGCGCTGTATGGACCAGTTACTCGTGACACTCGGCGCGCTGCGAATCCCTTTGTTTTGCTGTTTCTCATTGTCCTGGCTCCACTGTCTGCAATGTTGATCCAACTTGCCATTTCTCGAACACGCGAATTTTCAGCCGATCAAGGCTCTGCTGCGATTACAGGTAACCCGCTTGCACTAGCTCACGCACTTGAAAAGCTGGAAGCAGCAGGTCATGAAATTCCGATGCATGGTAATCCAGCTATGTCTCCGTTGCTGATTGTTAACCCACTGTCAGCCCAGGGGCTACAGTCGTTATTTCGCACTCATCCTGCAACAGAAGAACGGATTCAGCGACTGATGGAGTTAGCACAACAGCAGCAACCTGTTGATCCTGCGTTTGCTTGAGTTTCTAGTTTTACTGACAGCGATCGGTGCGTAACAAAAACTTACTAGAGAAAGCATTCCAATCTGCACTGCCTTCTTGGAAGTTGGAGTGCCTTGAGAAACAATGATCGCTGTCAGCATTAATCCACCAGCATTGCAAAATACTGCTGAGCTAAACCAAGTTGTAGAGTCTTGGGATGCCAACTGTCCCCTGTATGGAAGCAACCCGATTTCTGAGTAAGCCCTGACATTTAATAAATTTCATGTCGCTCGGTACGAAATCACAAGTGTTTGTCATCACATTTGCTTAGGATCATTTTAAACCCGAACGTCTCTGAGCAAGCATTGCTTCCCCATTGAAATCTATGACCCAGCTTGAGTTGACGCAGTGCCTACACTTGGCTAAAACGCTAGATTTAATTGTGTCGAGCCGCATGATTAACGGAGTTTTGTACGTTTACGATGCCGCTGGGCAAAAGAAACCGTGGGACAGCTTTGTGTCCGATTATCCCTTAGAACGGCTCCGGGCAATGATCGATCGTCGGCAAATTCGCCCTACGACCGCCACTTAAGCCACATGGTTCCGCAGCCAGAAGGTAGCTTTTAGCATTACTTACTACTTCTGGCTTCTGGCTCCCTTTAAAGATGCGCTATTTGTTGCAGCAACCTAAAACTGTTGCAAGAAACGCAAATCGCTTGTGTAGAGACGGCGGATATCATCAATTTGGTGCAGCACCATTGCCAGTCGCTCAACACCCATACCAGCAGCAAAGCCTGTGTAGACTTCGGGGTCATACCCAACCGCTTTTAGCACATTAGGGTCTACCATGCCGCACCCCATGATCTCAAGCCAGCGCCCTTTCCACTGCACATCGACTTCAGCAGATGGCTCTGTGAAAGGAAAGAAACTGGGGCGAAAGCGAATGGGCACTTCCCCAAACAGTTGTTCCAAAAACACTTTAATTGTGCCTTTTAAGTCGGTGAAGGTCAGTCCCTCATCTACTGCCAAAATTTCTACTTGATGGAAGACAGCCGAGTGGGTAGCATCAACTGTATCGCGACGATAGCAGCGCCCCGGCATAACAATTCGTACAGGCGGATCGTTTGTCTCCATGTAGCGAATTTGCACCGAGGAGGTGTGGGTTCGCATGATGTTCCCGTCGGGTAGATACAGCGTATCCTGCATATCGCGTGCGGGATGATCAGGCAGGAAGTTCAGTGCCTCGAAGTTATAGTAGTCTGTCTCCATTTCTGGACCTTCGGCGACAGTGTAGCCCAAACCAACAAAGATGTCTGTGACTCGATCCATCATGCCGTTAATCGGATGAATGCGCCCCTGAGGACGATAAACCCCTGCCATCGTGACATCTAACGTCTCTGCTTCAAGCTGCGCCTGAATCTGAATTGCTTGTAGAGCAAGGCGGCGACGATCGAGTTCCTTCTGAATAGTTTCCTTTACTTCATTTGCTAAGGCACCAATACGGGGTCGATCGACAGCGTCTAGTTTCCCCATGCCACCCAGCACTTGAGGAATGGGTCCCTTCTTGCCCAGGTACTTCACCCGCAGTTGCTCCAGTTGGTCTAACGAGTCGGTCGCCGTTAACGCCTGTTGGGCTTCCTGACGAATGGATTCTAATTGTGCGGCGAGTTCTTGAAGCTGAACAGTCATACTAAAAGTTGTTGGTTGTTAGTTGTTGGTCTAGGGTTGTTGTTCTAGGACAAAGCACGATCGAACAACGAACAACTAGTTAATTTCCCAGCCCAAAGGGTTGAATAAGATCTGGAACGGGAACGTTGGCTCTAATGCGGCTTCTTCTGCTGCATCCATTCTTCAGTTTAGTAGCTGAGTGGAAGCATAAGCGATCGCGCTCCAAAGTTCTCTACTCCCTGCTCCCTACGCCCCATTCCTCACTCTCACTGATTCATGAAACTACTCATCAGCAACGATGATGGCATTTACGCTCTGGGTATTCGTGCTCTGGCGAACAGTCTAGCCGAAGCAGGGCATGATGTAACGGTTGTGTGCCCCGATCGTGAGCGATCGGCGACTGGGCACGGACTGACCTTACACCAGCCCATTCGCGCTGAAATTGTCGAGTCTATCTTTCATCCCAGCGTCAAAGCCTGGGCATGCTCCGGCACTCCTTCAGATTGCGTTAAACTAGCACTGTGGGCGTTGCTAGATCACCCACCCGACCTGGTACTTTCTGGCATTAATCACGGGTCTAACCTGGGAACCGATGTGCTGTACTCTGGCACCGTATCAGCAGCAATGGAAGGCGTGATTGAGGGTATTCCCAGTATTGCGTTTAGCCTCACCAGTTTTTCCTCGTCCGATTTTCAGTCAGCCGCCGCCTTTGCCCAATCGCTAGTCGCTCAACTTGCCAAGCAACCTCTGCCCGAACTGCTGCTGTTGAATGTAAATGTGCCTGCGGTGGCAGCAGCAGCGATCGCAGGTGTCAAGGTTACACGACAGGGCATTCGTCGCTATATTGATGTTTTTGAGAAGCGGCTCGACCCGCGTGGTAAAACCTATTACTGGCTCGCTGGCGAGCTGTTGGAGGAAGTAGACGAGGACTCAAGCCTGAGCGAACTAGCCCCCACTGATGTGCAGGCAATTCGCGACAACTACATTACAATAACGCCATTGCAGTACAACCTAACCGCAGCAACAGGACTAGCCAGCCTAAAAAACTGGAATTTTACGTTTCCGGACTGAGGTTATCTACAGACGAGGTAATTAAAACGACTAAAAATCATACTGGTAGAAAATCTTCTGACTTTTGTGCGTGTGCGCGATCGAAGGGGTACTTTAACTAGAAGCTCATTAGATTCGCATTAGCTTTATGCTCGGTGTTTCGTCTAAGTGGCTGAAATAATACCGCATGATTACTGAGATTTAGTCCATTGTGCGATCATGATCACTGACAGAGAGCACCTTTTTTTATGAAGCTGTCTTTAAGGGTACGTTGAATAACTGTTTTTGATGTCACATTTATCCAGGCTATGTCTTTTTGTGATTGAGGTAATTACTGAGCCTGGAGGCTTGATCGAATTTTGCAAAAAACACCCATGTCCAACACGGAAAACCAGTTTACAGTCACCTTCTGGGGCGTTCGGGGAAGTATTGCCAGTCCAGGCTCTTCGACAGTACGCTATGGCGGCAATACCCCTTGTGTTGAAATGCGCGTCGGCGGCGAACGCCTGATTTTTGATGGAGGGACAGGCATTCGTGTCCTGGGGCAGTCGCTACTGTCGCAGATGCCACTTGACGCACATATGTTCTTCACCCACTCCCATTGGGATCACATTCAGGGCTTTCCCTTTTTTGTCCCTGCCTTTGCTAAGGGTAACCGCTTCAACATTTACGGGGCGATCGCACCGAACGGCTCCACCATGGAGCAGCGCTTAAATGACCAGATGCTGCATCCAAACTTCCCTGTCCCGCTACAAATTATGGGTGCAGACCTGAAGTTTAATGATATTGAAATCGGCGAAACGGTTCGGATCAACGATGTAGTGGTCGAAAATGCACTGCTAAACCACCCTGGTCAAGCGGTAGGCTATCGCGTCAACTGGCGAGGTCATGCGGCAGCATATGTCACTGATACCGAACATTTTCCTGATCGATTGGATGAAAATGTCCTTTCCTTGGCGCATCAAGCTGACTTACTCATCTACGATGCGACCTACACCGACGAAGAATACCACTCGGAGAAATCCAGCAAAGTTGGTTGGGGGCACTCAACCTGGCAAGAAGCTGTCAAAATTGCCAAAGCCGCTCATGTAAAGACGCTGGTCATCTTCCATCACGATCCATTGCATAGCGACGACTTTCTCGATCAGGTGGGGGCAGATGTCGCTGCTGCGTTTCCTAACAGCTTAATGGCGCGCGAAGGTTTGGTGATTCATATTGCACCGCCTGTTATGGCTTTGGAGCCTAGAGCAATCGCGGCTGAAATAGGACTATCGGTATGAGTAGGGTACAGGGAGTAAAGAAAGACAGAATGCACTCAACACAAATGCCTCTCGCCTTTGTTCCTTTGTGTGTAAAAATGTAAAGCGTGTGGGTTACTTCATCGCCAACTACTGTTCTGACTCCGACTGCCGTTGCCCTGGGAAACTTTGATGGTGTGCATCAGGGGCATCGACAGGTCATTCAACCTGTTTTGCCAGAGCCTGTAACCGTTGATAAAGGCGCTCATCCATATGCGACTGTGGTGACATTTCATCCACATCCGCAAGAGTTTTTTACAGGACAACCACGCCTGTTACTGACACCGCTTACAGAAAAGGCAGCACAGCTAAGTACGCTTGGGGTCAAACAGCTTGTACTTTTGCCCTTTGATCGTGCGTTAGCAAGCTTAAATCCAGAGCAGTTTTTTGAGCAAGTGCTGGTGCAGCAACTCAAGGCAGTGCAGGTAAGCATTGGTTCAGATTTTTGCTTTGGTCAGCAGCGATCGGGGACGGCAAAAGATTTACAGGCGATTGCGGCTCGCTATGGGATCGCCGTTACAATTATGTCGCTCAAGCATTTAGGAGACGAGCGCGTTAGCAGTTCTGCTATTCGGCAGGCATTACAAGAAGGCAATTTGCCCTATGCTAATCAGCTTTTGGGGCGTCCCTATCGGCTCATTGGTAAGGTCACGCAAGGGCAACAACTGGGACGCACGCTTGGCTTTCCGACAGCCAATTTGCAACTGCCACCCGATAAATTCTTACCACGTTTGGGCAGCTATGCTGTGCGCGTTCATGTCTGCGATCACGATCATGCGGTTGACCTATCAGCCGTCCCGTCCTTACCAGGCGTAATGAATATTGGCTACCGCCCTACGGTAAATGGCAAAACACAGACGATCGAAGTGCATTTGCTGGATTGGGCAGGCGATCTATACGAACAAACGCTTATCGTTCACTTAGAAGCCTTTTTGCGCTCGGAACAGTCGTTCCCGTCCCTTGATGCCCTCAAAGCGCAAATTCAGGCAGACAGCGATCGAGCACGCACGCTGCTTAATGCTACATCTTGACACACGAAGAGAGCTAGCAGAGGCAATTTCAGTCAGCTTAAACACGAATGCCTGCGATTATGTAGCAGTTAAGAGAACGTTAGGACAGCCATAAGCCTTAAAACTTTTGAGCAAAGCTTTTATTCATCCTTCATCCTTTTGCTGCTGTGGAAGTCTTTGCTGCACACCGAAAGCCCACTGAAAAATTTGCTACCGACAACCGCTTAAGTGGGAACACTAACAACAGTAGCCTTGGCAAAGCTGCTGCCATGTCTTGGCGGTAATAAGACTAGCCGTAAGCAAACTAGCAGCAACAAGAGGAATGACTAAATGGCAAACGAGGGGCACCTTGCTTTGCTTAAGCAAGGCATAACCGCCTGGAATGAGTGGTGGCATAACCATCCCAAGACGAGTCCCAACCTTGAGGGAGCAAACTTTAGAAACACTAATCTGCGAGAAGCCAATTTTTACAAAGCTGACCTCAGGGAAGTGAGCTTTCAAAAGGTTGATCTCAGTATGGCAAACCTTGAAGGGGCAAACCTCGGCATTGCCATGCTTGCGGGAGCCACGCTTTATACAGCCATACTCTATAGAGCCAATCTGCGGGAAGCCAACCTTTACAAAGCCGACTTGCGCGAAGCGGATCTAAGTCAGGTTGACCTTAGCATGGCAAACCTGCGGGAGGCTAACTTGAGCACCGCAATTTTGGAAGGAGCGACGCTTTACACAGCTATTCTCCATAAAGCTAACCTGCACGAAGCCAGCCTTTACAAAGCTGATTTACGCGAGGCAGATTTCAGCATGGCGAATCTGCGAGAGGCTAACCTAAGCATGACCAACCTGAGTATGGCAAACCTTTGTATGGCAAACCTGATTGGTGCAACGCTCTATGGAAGCAATCTGAAGCAGGCGAATCTCAGTCTGGCAAATCTCTGTATGGCAAACCTGATTGACGCAACGCTGGATGGGGCAAATCTTGTCAGTGCGACTCTTATTGGAGTAAACCTCTACAAAGCGACCTTGATTGGAGCCAACCTACGGGAAGCTGACCTACGGGAAGCAACCTTAAGTACAACAAACTTAAGTACCGCGAACTTGCATGGCACCAACTTAATGATGGCAAATCTTCAGGGCGCAAACTTAGCGAAAGCCAATTTAACAATGGCAAATTTGCAGGATGCCAACCTACATCGAGCGAACCTCCACGAGGCTAACCTGCGGGAAGCAAATCTCTCGGGCGCTTATCTTAAAGAGGCAGTAATGCCAGATGGTTCAGTACATGACTAGCGATCGCCCCAATAAGGGTTGCCCCATTAACGATCGCCCTTAGTACTGCTTATTAGAATCACTGTTTGATGATGGCGCAAAGAGGCAATGGCAGCATAAAAACATCGCCCCTCCACCCATCGAATCATCTACAAGGTTGGTACAGAGTTTCTGCGTAATGTCTTAGGTTGTTTGCGCGTCATTCAAGCCAGAACGAGCAGCAAGCGCTAGCAGGATTCTAGAAGTACCTGTAAAGACGATGCTAATACCGACCAGTAGCCCGATCGCAAAGGGACCATTCAGGGGCCACTCAAACCAAATCAGACCACCCAAAACCAGTGTTGTAATGCCATTTGCCAACGACCAAACCCAGTTAGGCTGTGAGCGTCGTTTGAACGCATAAACAATCTCGAAAACGCCTTCTGTAAGCAGAAAAGCGCCTAGGGCCAGTGTCAGCGTTAAGACTCCCTGTAGCGGATAGACCAGCAGCAGCACTGCCGTACCAATATAAAGAAGACCCAGTAAAAGCTGCCAGACAAACCCTTCTTGCTGCCGCGTCTGATACGCATAAGTTAGCTTAGAGATACCGCTGAAAAGAATAATCCAGGCGATCCAGCTTTCAGCAGCAAGTGTACTAAAAAAGGGAAAGGCGATCGCGGCGGCACCCAGCAGTATGAGCAGCACGCCTGTTACGATCGCTCCGTTGACGTTATTTTTTAAATCGTTAGTAGACAAGTCAGTATTCATCCAGACCTCGCTTAGTGCATTAACAGGGGCGTAAAGCGGAGCGCTTCAACTGAATCTTGGACCGTATCGGATCATTTGAAGGCACATCACCGTTCACTAATACTGCGAGTGAAACACAAAGTAACAGTTGCTTAACAGTATCTCAAGAGGGAGAGCCATTTGTGCCGCAGGAGACAGAGTGCTATTGCAAAGCACCCCGTAAGCAGCAGAACTGGTTTATTGTAAAAAGGAAAAGGGCGGTGCCCAATAGGAGCGAGTGCTCTGAGTCCCTATGTGAGGGGAGCAAAGCTATGCAGACAATCACTCTATTTTCTGGGGTATGCTGCTAAAAACAGCTTCTCTACATCCCTTATTCTTAGCTGAATCAACTAACTTTGCCCGTAGGGTCGTGGGTAGGGTTTGAGTAAGCGTTGGCATTGATACACTTCGACCACCTGAACGATCGCCCCACCACGACGAATCGGCAGATCCGCAACCTTTTGGATGGTCTGAAAGTATGCCTGATATTGTTTAACCGTTCTGCTTGACTGCGAGGCTAATGTGACCAGCAAGCCATCCTGCCCTACCCATTGATCGGGCGTTGACCAGAAGGCAAAACCGCGCAAGTCTTGATCGAAGCAGGTGATTGGTTTGGGCTGAAGCGGTGCGATCGCCATCCCCACCTGTCCTGCGAGAAACAGGTCATTAGTAAACACAAAATTGGCTTGGCTCATAGCTACAGTCAGTAAGGGAGACGCAAAGCCCTGTCGCAGTTGCTGGATGTCAATCAACTGCGTAGACGCATCATTGCTGGGAGTCAAAAACCCGCCAAGGAGGGCATAACGGCTCGGTTTTTGTAGCGTGCCAAGCGTTAGATGCAGCAGCAGCAGCAGCAGCACACTGGTGACTACCCAGCCTGAACCCCATAACCAACGTTTGATAACTTTGGGCGATCGCTGTTGCCAACTAACTGCCTGCTGTCCTAGTAAGAGTGTGGCACTCCAAAACCCTGGCATTGCCCAGGTTGGCAGAATCGCTCGATACCCACCCATAAAGGTAAAGGTCAGCATCAGCGGTAGGGACAGCCAGAGGAGGAAGGCAGTTTTGGGAGAGGGGAGAGGGGAGAGGGCTAAGGCGTAGCTTCCGGTTTCTTTGCTCTTGCTTTCCCTGCTCCCCTGCGCCTCTGCTCCCCTACGCTTCTGCGTTTTCACGGATCTTCTTCGGTTGATCGATTCGATCACTGCTTTACTGCTGACCCACCAGAGCGGAAAGCCGAAGGTTGGAAACAAATAACCCACGCCCACAAGAAAAGTAACCAGCAGATCGAGGACACTATAGCCACGATCGGGAACTGCCCGCCCAGACTGAAACCGCAGTGAAACCCAGTCGTGTTGAGCATTCCAAATGACGATCGGTAGAACTGCTAGCGCAAACAGCCCCACGCTTGCGAATGTCCAGGGCGAAAGCAGCGCCGAACGGGAACGTGGGCTGGTAAGGCAGAAACCAATGAGTCCGAAACCAAGTGCCAGTCCGTGATATTTGCTTAAGCAGGCAAGTCCGATGAGTAAACCGACGATCGCGAGCCGATAGGTGGGACGGTAGGGAGAGAAGTAAGGGGGCAGCAGGGGGAGAGAGTGGTCTGCCTCTCTAGGTTGCTGCGATTCCTTATCTTCTTGCTGATCAAAAAACTCGCAAACTGCCACATATAAAGTCGCTGTCCAGAAGAACATCAGTGGGCTGTCTGGCAACGTCAATACACCGAAGCCGAGTTGAAAGATGGGGATGAGGGTGGCGATCGCCAGCGTGAGGATTGCTGCTTGCCTGGAAAACAGCCGCACACTAGTCAAATACAGCAACAGCAGCGAGCCTGTGTGTAGCAGCAGCGATCCTAACCGAATGGTGAAGGGGGACACGGTATGGGTCAACAAGGGACCAAAGCCTGTGGTCAGTGCTACTAACAGCGGATGGTCAAAATAGCTCCAGTCTGGATGGAGGCTGTAGAGGTAGTAGTAGCCTTCATCAAAACCGACTGGTAGCCAAAGGGCGATCGCACTTCGCAGCAAAAAGCCGCCTATGAGAAGGCTCACCAGTTGCTTGTTCTCTCGCTGTGTCAGCCATTTTTTTATTGCTTGCATTCCATTCTCGTGCTTACACGCTCAAGCATGACAGCTTATGCTACCAAGTCTTACGCCACCAATCCGTCCTGCACTCTCACTACTGGTGTAAAAAGCAGAGTGTTATGATTTCAAAGTTCATTTGTGATCAATTAATGAATCTGGGCTTTTTAACAAACCGCTGCGAGTTTGCTGCACCAAAACGCTACAGCGGCAATGGCGAACTGGCATTTGCGGTGATTGGCTGTGTTCTTTGGTTTAGCGCGATCGTCATTCGTTTGGGCTTTAGCAGTAAACCCTGGACGCTTACAGAAAAGCTGGTTGAAGCGGCATCATTTGTGGTTTTTGCAGCAGTACCAATCTTCTTTCTGGCAACCTATGAAGGGGCAGAACTTGCCAGACGAGTGCTGTTAAGAAATAACGGGCTTTGGTTTCAAACAGTCACCTGTTTTTTGCTTGGAGTTTATATTAGCGTAGTCAAATTACTTGGTTTAAATCCGGCTCGGTTTGGCTGGCTTAACCAATTCGATCGCTTAATCATTCAGGATTCTTTTTGGCTCAACGTTGTTTTGTTTTTGCTGGGCGCTTTTGTGGTGTTGAGGCTGCCGTTTGTGATGCTGGGACTACGCGAGCGCAAGCCACACGGCTTCAAGCCACCGACGTTACTCTCAACGATCAAGCAAAATAGCCAGCTTACTTTTCTGCTGATTGCCAACTTTATTTACTTCAGTCTTATCCACACATCACTGATTTCAACTGCATTCAAAGCAGAATATTCGGGCTATTTTATTGGTTCTGCCTACATTTTAATTACTGTTTTGCTAGTATCGCCGCTCGTCACCCCCTCGGCAACCCGCATGACGGTGTTTGATCTGCTTTTAACTGGGGCTTGTCTACTAAGTTTGTTTTGCTTTTCTAGACCGTTTTTTAGCTTTGGACCATTTATTGGTTTAACTCTTTTCGTCCTTGTCGTTATTTTTGGCACCAGGTTAGGACGAGAACACTTTGGCTACAGCTTTCAAATTCGTAAAACCGACGTTTTCTACACAGTCAAAGCTGTTTTAACGGCGGCTTTAATCCTGGTGCCGCTGGCGCTTTTGCTTAGATTTACACAACCTCAAGCTTCTACGTTTAATTTGCCAACGATCGCTCACTCTGTTCTCTTTTTTCTGAGCTATGCCATTCTGTTTGGCTTTCGAGTGGGTCTTTTTGAGGAAATTTTGTTTCGATCAGGGCTAATGGTGTTTATTCGCGATCAGATTCAAGCTCAAGCGCCCTTGCAACGCGATCGCAAGCGGCTTGTTCTACTCTCCGCTGTCATTGGTTCTATCATTTTTGGTCTTTGCCACATTGGCAATGAGCCGGGTGCAGGCATCGCGCTCTCGCCCTTCCAGTACAAAGCGATTTATGCAGCGCTGGCAACCCTGGCTTCTATGTTCTACGCGCTTGCTTTTGGTGAAACAAATCGCCTGTGGGCATCCATCACCATTCACGGCATTGTTGATACGATCGCGGTTCTTTTGCTAGGCGCATCGTTGGTTGTACCGTTTTAGCTCTTTCGTGCCTGTTCTAACGTGTAGGCGTGCCCACCGATAGAAGCTAATCCACGCAACGCTGGGCTAGTAAGATGTCATGCGGTTTTTAGTTGAGGCGATTGCTATAACAACGAGTATCCTCATAATGTTCATCGTTCGCTCAGGTATTGACACAACATGGCAAAGCTTACAGTTTACGGTACGCCCATTAGCACTTACGTTCGTACCACTCGGTTGCTGCTTGAGGGCATTGGTGCAGACTATGACCTTAAAAGTGTGGATATCTTTAATGGCGAAAGCCAGTCGGCAGAGTACTTAGCCAAAAATCCGTTTGGGAAGGTACCGACGCTGGAGGTTGATGGGACGTTGCTGTACGAAACAAATGCGATCGTCGAATACCTGGATGCAACGCTTGCCGATCGCAAATTTAGCCCATCAGAGCCGCTTGCCCAGGCGCGGATGCGTCAAATCATTTCCATCATTGATAGTTATCTTTATGCAAACGCAATTAGTACGATTGTGATTCAGCGTTTAATTGTGCCTAACCAGGGTGGCAAGCCGGATGAAGCTCTGATAGCAAACGCCGTTGCACCTGCCAAAACAGCGCTAGAGGCGATCGAGTCGCTAACAGTTGGCAGCCCCTATCTTCTCGGTAGTGACGTGGGCATTGCTGATTTTTATCTCATTCCTATCTTTATCTATCTCTCAAAAACGCCAGAGTTTGAGGCAGTTACCGCTCAAACGCCGAAACTGCGAACGTGGTGGGATGGCGTTAGCCAGCGTCCCGATGTGAAAAAAGTGTGTGGCTAACGTTAGTTGCCGACCGCTACTTGTTGCAACAGCCAGTCTACTGCGATGGAAAGATCGGTCGCGGTGAAGTCTGGCTGGGTAAAGTGCTGGTACTTGCCGCTGAGGACACGATCGCCAAAGCCTGTTTGCACCAAAATGCCAACACAGCCTGCGTTGTGCGCCATATCAACATCCGTTGCTTTGTCGCCCACCATAAAGCTCTGACTAAGGTCTAGATCGTGTTCCCAGGCAGCCGCTACCAGCATGCCTGTATTAGGCTTTCGCCAAGTGCTCCAGCGGGTATACTCTGGCTCAATGCCGCCTTCGGGGGCGCTTAAAGACGGGCAATAATAGAGGGCATCCAGTTTTGCACCTGCCTCAGTTTTAAGTAAATGGCAGAGGCGATCGTGTAAGGCATCGACATGGCTGGCTGGATAGTAGCCTCTAGCCGGACCCGATTGATTGGACACCAGACAGCAAAACAAACCTGCCTGGTTTAAGCGCCTGACTGCCTGCGCAACGCCCGGCATCAAGTGCAGGTCTTCAACCTGGTGGATGTAGCCCACTTCTTGATTGAGCACCCCATCGCGATCGAGAAAAACGGCTCGTCTTGTCACGCCCTAACTGCTCCAAACTTTCTCCAACACGGTTTGCGGCGAAATGTCAGACATCTTGCCAGTCAGCGATTTGATGCCAATAAAGCGGTTGCTTTCAGGCAGCAGTTTTTTAGGCTCGGTAGGACCAAAGAGCGCCACTGTGTAGGTTTTTACAGCCACTGCCAGATGCATCGGAGCGCTATCGGTACACAGCATTAAGTTTGCTGCCGCGATCATCGCTGCCAGCTTGCCCACATCAGCAGGCGCAGTGACTTTCAGTTTAGGGCTTGTTTGTAGCAGCGCAGCCACAAATTCGGCATCATCAGGACCTTGAACGATGACGATCGGTAGGTCGGGCTGTCGGTGCTCAAAGTCTTGAATGATGCCTTTCCAGCTTTCGATAGGATAAATTTTGTCGATGCCCTTCTCTTTTGCTAGCTGGCTAGACCCGCCATGAATCAGCACATAGCCATTGCTTTGAATGCCTAAACGCTTGGCTTCACCCTCTGCCCAGTCAAGATCTTGGGCAGGAACGCTAATCGCCATCTCAGGGCAAGGCTTATGGATATCTACCCCTTGCAGCAGATCGTGGTACATCTGAGCCGCGTACTGATTTTGCTTGAGGGGAACGGCACGGGTGAGAAAGAATTCGCCAGCGCTGCCAGCATAACCAACCCGATTGGGAATGCCAGTCAACCACAGGAGTAAGCCAACTGCCCAGCGTTGCCCCAACGAAAGCACCAAATCGTACTCACGTTCGCGAATAACACCCAGAAGATTGCCTAAATCTGCCAGACTGTTGCGCCCCTTAAAGTCAAACAAAATTGTGCTGTGCACCGATTTGCAAACCCGATAAGCATCTTTTGCCCTCGGTTCAACCACAACATCAATCAGAGCATTAGGATGGGCTTGCTTCAAATCGTCCAGGGTTGGAAAGAATAGAAGTTGATCGCCAATTCCACCGGGGACGAGGGCTACAATTCGCATAATAATTCTTTACGCTAATTCGCTCTTAATTTTACGTGAAGAAACCGGAAAGTTTTGCGTCTTGCACGTCACCATACGCGCATAATTTGAAACGCGAAGGTATAGAGGCAGTTTCGGCAAATTAGGCTCTGATTGAGCCGTCAGCAGCCAAATTTCAGCACCTTTTCTTTCAGCACCTTTTCCTGCCTCCTGGCGATCGCTTACTATGTCATGGCTATGCTGCATCTAACGGTGTCTTAACCTCATACGCTGACTCACTCATCTCTGTAAGAGTACCACCGTTCGCTTACCTTCCTGAAAGCCCTTTCCTGAAAGCCCTTTCCTGAAAGTTCATTCCTAAAAGCCTGTCTTTCTGAAACGCTGTTGAAGTCACGACTAATGAACGCTCAACCTTAGAGGTCTGCCGTGTATCTCTTGATTCCAGCCGCTGGATCTGGTCGCCGTATGGGCAGTAGTCGCAACAAGCTGCTGCTTCCCCTGTTAGATAAGCCCGTCCTTGCTTGGACGCTGGCTGCAATCAAAGCATCACGATCGGTGCGGTGGGTTGGCATTATTGGTCAGCCAGACGACCTTCCTGACTTTAAGGAAATTGTGATCAGCCTGGGGATGACGAAGTGCGTTCACTGGATTCCAGGGGGAACCACTCGTCAGGAATCGGTTTACAAGGGCTTACAGGCATTACCAGTTGTGGCAGAGCGCGTGTTGATTCATGATGGCGCTCGGTGTTTGGTTACGCCTGAGTTGATCGATCGCTGCGCGGCGGCTCTTCTTCGCTCTCCCGGTCTCATTGCTGCGGTGCCAGTAAAAGACACGATCAAAGTAGTGGCACCCGCGACGCAGTTGATTGCCAGCACACCCGATCGCCGTCAGCTTTGGGCAGCCCAAACTCCTCAGGGCTTTGCAGTAGAGCCATTAACGCGTTGTCACGATGAGGGCATTCGCCAGGGTTGGGAAGTGACTGATGATGCGGCATTATTTGAGCAATGCGGCTTGCCTGTGACCGTTGTGCCGGGGGAAGAGAGCAACTTGAAGGTGACAACACCGATGGATTTGGCGATCGCGGAGTTTATCCTGCGCCAGCGGGGGAAGGAGTAAGGGAAGCGTTAGCCTATACTCCGTCGATCATCAGCCTTTTTTCTGCTTTAGCTCTCTTAGCAGGAGGTCAACAGCCCTCACGCCATCTTGCTTGCCCTGGTCTTTATAGAGCCGTTTTGCTTGCTCCAGTGCTGTACGTGCGTCGTCTTTGCGATCGCGGTTTTTCAGTGCTTTGCCAAGCTTATAATACGCCTCGGGGTTTTGTGGTGCTGCAGCAGTATATTGACGATAAGCAACGGCTGCCGAAAAATAGTCTTGCTTCTCCATGTAAATATCACCGATCGCCACCTGCGCTTCTACGAGATCAGCTTTGAGGAAGAGTGCCCGCTGGTAAGACTTTAGAGCGCGGTTGTACTGCCCTTTGGCTTGCAAAATTTTGGCGATCTGTAACTGAAGTGTCGCGTTGCGCGGTTCAAGTTGCTCGGCGTATTCCAGCCTTGCAACACCTCGTTCGAGATTGCCTTCGTCGAGTAGGGCAGTTCCCAAGCTAACCTGAATGCTAGCCTGCCGGGGAGCGAGTTGAGCCGCCTGCAACAAAGGCTTAACGGCATCTTGCGGTCGTTCTTGTTGCAGCAGCAAGTTGCCCATGAGTTCATAAGGTCTGTAGTTACGAGGTTCTAACGTGATCGCCCGCTGGGTCACCCGCAGTGCCTCGCCGTAGTTTTTCTCGCGGGTCAGCACTACACCTAAGCCAATTTGGGCATTCATATGGCGAGGATTAAAGAGCGTCGCCTGACGGTAAGCCGCGATCGCTGCACCGTTGTTACCGAGATTAGCTTCGCTAAAGCCAAGCGCATAGTAAAAATCAGCGTTTTTGGGATCAAGGGCGATCGCCTGTTGATAAGCTGAAACTGCCTCGCGAAAGCGTCCTTGGTTGGCTTCCAGAAAGCCAATACCTGAGAAAATGCGCGGATTTTGGCTATCGAGTGCTGCTGCTTGTTGGTAGACGGCGATCGCATCAGGCAGCCTGCCAGCATCAACGAGCTTGCGTCCTTCCGCTAGCAGTTCTGTCACCCGATCATCGTTTAGATTGTTACGGGCTTGTGCTGCTACCCCTTGTGGCAGGCACAGCCCCAGGAGCAGCACCAGGCTTATAAGGAGAGGGGTTTGCTGACGCACAATTACTTTTGCTGACATACGTTTTTCTGACAGAGCATCGTCGCTTAGTTGGCAGACCAATTAGATTACAGGAAAGCTTTCTGACTGAAAAGCTTAGGCTGAAAGTTTGTTGACTAGGGCAGCTATCGCTCGATCACTGCGTTTTGCCTACAGCCCATGATTCTATCAATATCTACTAATAACTGATGTCAAAGCACTGGATGCCAAGACAGTCTCAAGCATTCACGACTACCAAAACCTAGCATCTTGAAGCCATTAAGAGGTCTGAATCGCTTCACGACCTGAATACATTGTTAAAGCAGTCTCAAAGCTTTTAGCAAAAGTACGCTGGTACAAGCGATCGAGAGCCAGCCTTGGAGCAAACTGAAAGCGGATCTAAAAAAGATTACTGCATCCTCATTCTCGTTGCTGGTAGCATTTGCTGATAGTCATGAGCCACGCTATGAGACAGCAGTTATGTAGGTGTAAGCAATGAGTCAACGTGCGTCTACGGACCCGACCCACACCTTTTTAGTAATTGATGACCATGAAGCGATTCTAGAAGGCACCGTCCCTGCCCTCAAGCGCGCCTATCCCACAGTCGAAATTTTCACGGCTCAGGATATTCAAACGGCTCAGACCCAAATCGGCTATTACCATCCCACCCTGGTTTTGCTGGACTTAAGCGTGCCTCCAAAACCCTACGCGCCTGCTAGTGCCGACGTGGGCATCAAGTTTCTAAAGCTGCTAATCGAAAGTAAACTGGCACCCAATCTTTTGGTGGTCAGTACCAACATCAAACCGTTGGTGCAGTTGAAGCCAATGATTAACGCCTACGAAGGTGGGTTTGCAGCTATGGACAAGTCATCGCCGATTCGGGAGATGATTCGACTGGTCGATTTTGCGCTCCGTGGTTCGATCTACTTGCCACCAGAACTGCGTGCCCGATCGGAGTTTGACCGCAAATGGCTGGAGGTACTCACGCTGAAGTTTCAGGAGGGACTGACCGATAAAGCGATCGCCGAGCGGATGCAGGTAAGCGATCGCACGATTCGCAACTACTGGGTGAGGTTGCAAGATGCTCTGGGTATTTATGATGAACCCGATAAGGATCTGCGGATTCAAATTGCGATCGCGGCTCGTAAACTCGGTTTATTAAGTTGAGGCGGTGGCTATTGGGCAATACCCCTCCCTCCCCTTGAGTGCGAATGCCCTAAGCTCATTACCGCAGTGGTGAATCAGTCTTCCTTCAGGGTCTACCGTGCAAGCTATCTGTTCGTCGTCACACATTATCAAAGCCTAGCCCCTCTTTGCTTACATGGAAATTAAAGTGAATGCTAGATTCTGGACGCAGATTGGTCAGCACATTAGGGTTTGGCGAGTGGGGTTACTGCCAGGATTGCTAGTGATTGGGCTGGTCGCAGGTGCCCGGATGACTGGTTCACTACAACGGTTGGAATGGACAGCGTTCGATCGCGCTCTACGATCGCGTCCTTTAGAAGCACCAGACTCGCGGGTTGTCATTGTTGGCATCAATGAAGAAGACATTCGCAGCGTGGGAAAGTACCCGATCCCCGATCGCGAGTTGGCAACGCTTCTCAAAGCGATCCAAAGCTATCAGCCAGCAGTCATGGGGCTTGATCTGTTTCGCGATATCACCACCGATCCCGATCGGGCTGAATTAGCGCAGCTTTTGAGAGCTAGCCCTAATTTAATTGGCATTGAAGCAGATGTGAGTTCAGTCGCTACGCTCAAAGTCAAACCGCCTCCAGAGTTGCCTCCCACACAGGTTGGGCTAGCTGATATTATTCTTGACCCAGATGGCAAACTGCGGCGCTGTCTACTGGCAAGCAAGGTAGATTCTGGGACTGTGAAATATTCGTTACCGCTGTTGTTGGCGGCAGGCTACCTCAAGACAAAAGGCATTGCCCTGCAACACGGCACCCGTGCCAGCGACCCGATTCGACTTGGCACAACTACTTTGCCGCGCTTTCGTGCCTATACAGGCGGCTACGTGAGAGCAAAGGCGGGAGGCAACCAACTGTTAATCAACTTTCGCAGCCATCCAGCCCCCTTTCCAGTTGTTTCGATGATGGATGTGCTGCAAGGCAGAGTCAAACCAGAGCTAATGCGCGATCGCATCGTCCTGGTAGGCGTAACTGCTTCTCACAGCCTTAACGACACCATTATGACCGATGCTCTTAAGGGCAGCTTGCTCAGCGAGGCAACAGGTAGCACTGACGAGTATCAGTTGCTCTACGGCATTGAAAATCATGCCCATGCAATTAGCCAACTTATTAGTGCTGTGCTAGACCAGCGTCCCTTGCTACATACCTGGGCAGAAGGCTGGGAATATGCCTGGATTTTGCTGTGGGGGTTGCTTGGCACTGCTCTCGGTCTGCTGTTGCAATCACCCTGGAAAACGCTTTTGGGTCTAGCGATCGGTAGCATGTGCCTGGTGGCGATCGCCTATGGCGGCATCCTCCTCAGTTGGTGGTTACCTGTGGTGCCATCGTTGCTGGCGTTGAGTGCAGCAGGACTAACCACTGCCCTGTTTGACCGTGATTCTCGACTATTACTAGAGCAGCGAAGCCTGACGCTCAAGCGTACCTACGATGCGGTGCATAACGGTCCCCTACAAACGCTGGCAGCCATGCTACGCAGTGTAGACGATTTGCCAGCTGAAACCGTACGCTCGCAACTGCAAAATCTCAATCAAGAACTGCGATCGGTGTACGAATCAATGCAGCAGGCAGTAGTAACAGGCGATCAACACTATGCCCAAACCCCCATTGATGCGTTGCTCTATCAGGTTTATGAAGACACCTTAAAGCGTGACTTGCCAGGGTTTAGCTCTATTCACACTTTTATCCCACCAGACTTTACGTTGCTCAAACACTGCACTCTTTCTACCGATCAAAAGCAAGCGCTCTGCCTTTTTTTGCAGGAGGCATTGTGCAATGTTGGCAATCACGCGGTTGCTGCGAGCTGTCTAGACGTTATTTGTTGCCAAGAGAAAAATTGCTATACTTTGCAGGTGATTGACAACGGCAAGGAGCTAGCCGCTTTCGATCGCGCTGCGTCTGACAGCCCTAGAGAAGGACGTGGTACCGCTCAGGCGAGAGAATTAGCGCGATCGCTGAGAGGTCGTTTTCAACGTCATCCTCATACACCCCACGGCGTAGTATGTGAACTAATATGGCGTAGCTCCCGCTCCTGGCGGCTTTCTCACCTGTTTGAGTCAATGCAATACCTACGTAAAAGGCTTTAATGGTCTTAAGAGTTTTTGAGTCCTAGCTTTTTTGGAGAGCCATGAATCACCTCGCTTCAGCGCTTCTCAAGCAACAACAAATTGTCACCAAGTTACTAGCCGGTATAGTCGCGGGGCTGTGCTTTATGCCTGCGATCGCTCTAGCAGATGACGATAAAGCACCGTCAAGCGGCAGATCATCGGGCGGCAGAGGCTGTGGTAGCAACACACGTCCTGCCGCTAATGTACCTGCACTGATCCTGATCACACCTAATGGGCAATCAGGGAAAACGGTTTCGCCACGCCCGACCTTTGCCTGGTTTGTACGTGATGCTGCACCTGTGCCGTTGGAATTCAGGCTGTATGAGCAGGACGGCGATCGCTTTGTACTGGTGCAAGCAATTAAGGACAAGCGCCTGCGAAGTGCCCCTGGCATCATGGTGCTGTCAGCAAATGATGGGCTGCCTGAGTTGACAGTGGGTAAGCGCTACCGCTGGCAGGTTGAACTCGTTTGCAACCCAAGCCGCCCTTCTAGCAACCTTTTTGCTGAAGCCACGATCGAAGTAGTGCCGCTACAAGCAGGTTTGAAGACCCAATTGGCACGGTCTCGCGATCACCTTGATCGCGCCAAGCTCTATGCCCAGGCAAACCTCTGGTATGACGTACTAAAAACGGCTTTTACTCCAGTTCGCAGCACCACGCGGCTGCAAGCGCTTCGGCTCTCCGTGCTGGATCAGGTGGCACTTGATCCCACTGAACGTCAACTGTTGAAAGCTAGCTCCATTCACCCGATCCAGCGCTAGAGTTGCAAGTAATAGCCTTCAGCAATCAGCTGTCAAGCGTAGACCAGTTGGGGCATAGACTTTTGCTCTTTAGGCAATAACGCTCTTACGTTCACTACTGACCGCTGAAGGCTGACCGCTTTTCTAACGCGCCACCACAATCGGATGAAGACTTTGAGCAACGCCTTAACAGACGAGATATTACCAGACGAGTTCTGGCACGGGGTTGAGCAATTTAACCAGCAGGAGTTTTATGCTTGCCATGACACCCTTGAAGCACTGTGGATTGAGGCAACTGAGCCTGACAAGAAGTTTTACCAGGGCATTTTGCAGGTGGCGGTTGCGTTCTATCATCTAGGCAATCAAAACTGGCGTGGAGCTGTCATTTTGCTGGGCGAAGGCATCAATCGTCTGCGCGGTTATCAGCCAAGCTACGGGACGATCAACGTAGAGCAATTTCTGGCGCAGAGCGCTCACATTCTGACCACGCTTCAGCAGGCAGGACCCGACCAGGTTATTGCTGTGATGCAGCAACTAGAGCTACTGCAACCGGAGCCTGATCTAGCTGAAGCCCAATCTGGCGCTGATCCCCAGCGTCTTACGTTCCCTACTCTGCAAACAGTCGATCAAGGGCAGTCGTAGCGTCTTGCGTTCAGCCAAGCTAGCGATCGATGAAACTTCTTGCAGGGATGATCAGTCTCAGATCCTCTAGAGCGGCACTCAACCATGATTCTGTCTAGAAGAATTCGCTTCAGCCGAAGCAAGATTGGGTAGACTACGTAAAGCATCTGCAACCGCCGTAAGCGTCCGTTTTTAGCCCTACTGCTGAGTTTTTTGCCTCATGACTTCTTCTCTCCGATCGCCGCGCACTCCGTTCAAACTGCTCAAGCTAGCGGCTCTCCTTCCGGTTGCGTTGGCAACTGCCGTCGTCTTCGACAGTTTCGTGAATCTTTTTCTGGTTAGTCCGCCTGCTGGGGCACAAACAGGGGCAAACCAATCGCTGACATTGCGATCGGACGTGCAGGAAGCAAACTCTAGAACGGGAGTTATTACAGCACGTGGCAATGTGCAGATTAACTATCCAGCACGACAAATTCAGGCAACATCGGCGCAAGCGCAATACTACAGCCGCGAACGACGGATTGTGCTGAGTGGCAATGTTTACGTCTTGCAGCAGGGCAACAGTTTGAGAGGTGAAACAGTCACCTATTTGATTGACGAGGGCAAGTTCTTGGCACTGCCAGATGCGCCTAAGCAGGTCGAGTCAATTTACCTTGTTCCGAATGCGACCGCAGCGCCTGTCCCTACTGCGAACCCTGCACCGTTTGTCAACCAACCGCAGTTTACGCCTGCTGTGCCTGCACTGCCACGGACACAATCAGATTTAGCGCCGCCGCTCTCTCGCCCGTCATCTCCTGGTTCGCCCTAACCTAGTGACGACTGATACACGATAAAATCGTCGATAGCCTTGTGTTTTTTGCCCAGCACAGCCAGGAGTGGACGGTTGAAGATTGCGCTTGAGAATGTTCATAAATCCTACGGTGCGCGGGTTGTAGTCAGCCGCGTTAGCCTTTCTGTTTCTCAAGGAGAGATTGTAGGGCTACTGGGTCCTAACGGTGCGGGTAAAACGACAACATTTTACATGGCTACAGGGCTAGAGAAGCCAAATCAAGGTCGAGTGTGGCTAAACGATACGGAAATTACTGCACTGCCGCTGCATCGACGCGCACGGCTAGGCATCGGCTATCTGGCGCAAGAAGCCAGCATTTTTCGCTATTTGACCGTACAGGAAAATATTCTTCTTGTGATGGAGCAGTCTCAAGTCCCCCGCCAGGAATGGCAAGAGCGACTGAGCTATCTGCTGAAGGAATTTCGGCTCGAAAAGGTTGCTGATACCAAAGGCTCTCAAGTTTCTGGTGGGGAGCGGCGACGCACAGAACTTGCACGAGCATTGGCGGCTGGACGCAGTGGTCCAAAGTTTTTGCTGCTGGATGAACCATTTGCTGGCGTTGATCCGATTGCCGTTGCTGAAATTCAACAAATCGTAGCCGCCTTGCGTGATCGCCAGATTGGCATCCTCATTACTGACCACAACGTTCGGGAAACACTGGCAATTACCGATCGCTCTTACATTATGCGAGACGGTCAAATCCTGGCTTCTGGTAGCTCTGAAGAACTCTACAGCAATCAACTCGTTCGACAGTATTATTTGGGCGATAGTTTTCAGCCCTAGAAGCGGTAAGGAGTGGATGAGGAGTAAAAGGATGAAGAATGAGAGCTGAAGGATAAGGTTTTAAGTGAGAGGCGTTTCTACTTGCTTTTTTCATACCCTTACTCTTTCACCCTTCCACCTCAACTTCTAACTCCCAACGCCCAATGCCCAACGCCCCATTCCCTAATCACCTATGGCTTCTCTCTCCACTACAAAACTGCCGCCCATAAAACCATTTGGTCGGTTCCCGTCGCTCTTCTCGGTGATGGATCGCTACATTGCTAGCGAACTCATCATGCCGTTTTTGTTTGGGGTTGGCGCGTTTTCCTCGATCGGGGTTGCGATCGGCGTGTTGTTTGATCTGGTGCGGCGGGTGACAGAAGCAGGGTTGCCTGTGTCTATTGCAGCACAGGTATTTTTGCTCAAGCTGCCTTACTTTATTGGTCTATCGTTTCCCATGTCGATGCTGCTGTCATGCTTGACGGTATATGGTCGGCTTTCGAGCGATAGTGAGCTAGTGGCGCTCCGGAGTTGTGGAGTCAGCATCTATCGTCTGATTGCACCTGCGATCATCATGGGCTTAATTGTCACGGGCATTACGTTCGCGTTTAATGAAGCGATCGTCCCAGCAGCGAATCGACAAGCATCCGAAACGCTCGATACAGCGCTGAATAGAAAAGAGCCATCGTTTCAGGAGCAAAATATTTTCTATCAGGAGTATCGAGACGTTAGCCTACCGGATGGTGGTCGCGGAAGCGAGCTGTCTCGCATCTTTTACGCCAAGCAATTTGATGGTCAGCGCATGAAAGGGCTAACTATTCTGGACTTCTCGCAAGATGGACTGAATCAAATCGTTGCTTCTGAATCTGCCCTCTGGAACACTGACCAGAAAACCTGGGATTTCTTCAATGGCACTATCTATGTCGTTGCGCCGGATGGCTCTTACCGTAATATCATTCGTTTCGTCCAACAGCAGATCCAACTGCCACGGACACCGCTTGACATTGCTCAGACCTCGCTCGACCCTGGCGAGATGAATATTGCTCAAATCCGGCAATACTTGAGCCTGATGAACCAGACAGGTAACCAGAAGGAAATTCGCAAATTGACGCTGCGGATTGATCAAAAAATGGCGTTTCCGTTCGCCTGCCTAGTCTTTGGTTTGGTCGGTGCAACGTTAGGCACCCAGCCCCGTCGAGGCGTTGGTCGTGGCACTAGCTTCGGTATTAGCCTGGTGTTGATTGTGTCCTACTACCTCTTCATCAGCATTTGCGAAGCCCTCTACCAATTTGATATTCTCTCCTCCTTTTTGGCTGGCTGGCTACCAACGCTCATTGGATTAGTCTTTGGCGGTATTTTGTTGGTTCGTATTAGCCGATAAAGAAACTATGGCAGAGCAAGGAGTGTAAGAGAGCAGGGGATGCAGGGGCGCAAAACTCAGAATGCTTCCTTCACCTCCCCTTGCCCCCTCTGCCTCCTCCACTTCCTCTAAAAGTGCTGAATAATTGCTTTAGCAAATTCTGAACACTTTAGCGGTGGCTCTACAGGCGGTTCCATCATGCGGGCAAGGTCATAGGTAACTTCGCGGTTGGCGATCGCAGCACTAAGACCTTTGGTAATCAGATCTGCCGCTTCTTGCCAGCCCATATATTCGAGCATCATGACCCCAGATAGAAGCAGGGAACCGGGATTAACGCGATCGAGTCCAGCGTGTTTGGGAGCGGTGCCGTGGGTGGCTTCAAAGATGGCACACTCGTCGCCAATGTTAGCTCCGGGTCCCATACCGAGTCCGCCGACGATCGCCGCTGCCGCATCAGATAAATAATCGCCATTCAGGTTCATAGTTGCCAGGATGGAGTATTCATCGGGTCGCGTCTGAATTTGCTGAAAGATGCTGTCAGCAATACGATCGTTCACCATTATTTTTTCTTTCCACTGCCCGTTACCGTGCGTCTCCCAGATTGCTTCCAGAACTTCTTTCACCTCGGCACAGATTTTTTCCTTCTTATCAGCCGTCAGCGCGTTGTAACCTGGATCGATTTGACGCGCGTTTTCTTCAAGCGTGATGTCTGGTTGGCGCTCCTTGTTACCTAAAATCCAGGATTCGCGCTCAGTTACACATTCAGCACGAAACTCAGAGGTCACCAATTCGTAACCCCAGTCGCGAAAGGCACCTTCGGTGTACTTCATAATGTTGCCCTTGTGGACAAGCGTGACCATTTGCTTTGCCTTGGGCAGACGCAAGGCGTGTTTCATGGCGCGGCGCACTAACCGCTGAGAGCCTTTTTTGCTGATGGGCTTAATGCCAATGCCTGCATCCAAGGGGATTTGTTTCTTGCCGTGTTCGGGGGTGCCGGGAATCAGGTCTTCGTTAAGGAGCTTGATCAGGCGATCGGCAGTTTCGCTCCCTTGCTTCCATTCGATGCCCAGGTAGATATCTTCAGTATTTTCACGGTAAATAATGACATCCAGCTTTTCGGGCGTGCGATGAGGTGACGGTGTACCCGCATAGTATTTGCAGGGACGTACACAGGCATACAGGTCAAAAATTTGGCGAAGCGCCACGTTGAGCGATCGAATGCCGCCACCAATCGGTGTGGTCAACGGTCCTTTAATCGCGACTCCATACTCTTTGATTGCTGCCAGCGAATCGTCTGGTAGGTACTGATACGTGCCGTAGGTATCACAAGCTTCATCACCCACAAAAATCTTGAACCAGCTAATCTGGCGCTTACCGCCATACGCTTTTTCTACGGCTGCATCAAAAACGAGCTGAGAAGCGGGCCAGAGGTCAATGCCCGTGCCATCCCCACGAATGTAGGGAATGATGGGATTATCAGGAACAATTGGTTCACCGTTTTGAAACGTAATTTTGGCACCCGTGGTAGGGGGTGCAATCTTTTCATAAGTCATTTACAGTCACTCCTGTATTTATGTAGCGGCGCACCAGCGCAAACAAGCAACGGCTGAATGGCATTAACCAGACAACGTGCATTAACAGCATCGTTTAGCTGCACTGCTGTGGTTAGAATAGCCCAACGGCTAGGCAGGTTTGTAGTCCATCTGACTGCGCTGGAGCGATCGTCTACTATACGTAAAATGACTGCACCGAATTTGACCTGAGGACTTGTTGAGCAGCCGTACAACTAACACATCCCCTGTCATTATCTTTGCGACGAGAGACGGCTACAGCGAAGGAAACGACACAAAGTGATTTGTACGTTCAGATACTTAAAAAGTAAGCATCAAGTTTGTTCAGGGTAATCACAGTCTAGCTACTTACGATCAATCACTAAAACCAAGTGGTGATCGATTCTGCCTGATGGGTTAAATCTTGTGTTCTAAATTAAACGCTCTAAAAAAAATTATTTTTATGAGTTCTAAACCTTATATTTGCTTTGTTCAAACTCTTTGGGAACTCTAAGATAGGAACAAGGTAATGGCTGAACTTTATCAGCAATTCAGCCTGCTTAACCTAAAGACGTCGTTTGATGATAGCAATGGTGAAACGCCGCCCACACAAATGGGCAAACGACTCAGCAGCCTAGGGTAGTTAGCTAACTCTAAAAGAACTACGTCTCACAGAGCCTCTCAATCAGCTTGCTCTAAAATGATTGCTGCTTCTACCTGAAACGGTCTTTTGGCAAGTTTTCAAGGCATCTCATACCGTGCTTAAGCCAATACTGGACAATGTGCGTGGAGAAAGCTCAAGCGGTTTTGTGTTTGTACCCCGTACTGCTGTGTAGGAATCTAGATGAAAAAAATTTTAGTAGTGGACGATGATGCAACGCTGCGAATGGCGTTGACGCGGTATCTAGAAAAACGGGGCTATCAGACGCAAGATGTCGCGTCTGGCGTTGACGCGCTCCTGGTCTTTGAGCAAGATCCACCAGATCTGGTGGTCTCAGATGTCATGATGCCTGAGATGGATGGGTTTGAATTTTGCCGCCGCTTGCGATCGACCCGTTCTGGACAGCTCGTACCCTTCATTTTTCTCTCTAGCAAAGGAGAAGTAGAAGATCGGGTACAGGGGCATTCGATCGGTGCAGATGATTACCTGATTAAACCTTTTGAACCGAGAGAGCTATTGGCAAAGATCGAATCGCAGTTGGAGCGATCGCGTCGTATCCACAGCGAAATTGTGCTGCTTATGCAGCGCGAAGCTAGTAATTCTAATCAAAATGGACAGGGGACATCAGCGCCTCAGCCCTTGCCGTTGACTCCTGCTGAAGAAAAGGTGTTTTGGGAGGTGATTCAGGGGTTTACTAATAAACAGATCGGCGATCATCTCTTTGTTAGCCCTCGCACGGTGCAAACTCACCTCAGCAATATTCTTAGCAAGTTGCAGCTAGAAAATCGCTCTCAGCTTGTTCGGTTTGCCTTTGAGCAGGGCTACAAGTTGCCAACTGAGAGCTTATTGCGAGACGACAGCTAGCGGTAAACTTTAAAAAGGCTAAAACATCTCTGCCATCTTTGTTTATCTTCCCCTATGGTTTCTGGTCTTTATACGTTAGATGAACTAAGACAGGCGATCGCGGCTGACCCGCAGCGGTGGCGACCGTTGGTTTTTACAAATGGTTGCTTTGACTTAATCCATGCTGGTCATGTGCGCTACTTACAGGTCGCAAGAAGTTTAGGAAGAGCACTTGTAGTCGGGTTAAACAGCGATCGTTCAGTACAGGCAATCAAACCACAGGCTGTAGGACTGCCCCCACGACCGATTGTGCCAGAGCAGCAGCGGGCGGAAGTGCTAGCAGCGCTGAGAGCAGTGGATGGTGTGGTGATCTTTGCTGAAACAACAGCTAGCCAGCTTCTTGACTCACTTCAGCCAGATATCTATGTTAAGGGTGGCGATTACAAGCTAGAAACGTTGCCAGAAGCCGCGATTGTGCAGGCATACGGCGGTCGTATAGAGTTAGTGCAAATTGAAGTGCCCAGTTCTACATCGGCGATCGTCAAGCGTATTCTGGCTACCAACGTTACCTAACTGCAACAGTTTTGCGACCATGCGCTGACCGTGCGCGTCGTATCAACTGCTGATCCGTTTGCTGGCTGCTTCACACGACTTGGAAAACGGTCTTTAGACCTGCTAACGTTATACTGGTGTTTTCGTGTTGCACAAACATTTGAGTGCTGTAAACGTCTCTCAAATGTTTTGGTAATCTCTTAGCAGTACGCGACTTGATGGATAGGATGGCTAATTCGACTGGCAACTTGATCGCTATGTCCGTGACCGATAATGCAGACTCTGCAAATGCCCTTTACCTGCAACTGAAAGCTGCCTCCGTTAAAAATCAAGTGCAAATCGTTCGAGATTTGGGTGCAGTTGGTGAGGCTGGTTTAGATGCCTTAATGCGCTTTCTTGCAGAATATCAGCAGACGACGGTTGCTGCACCGGCTGCGACAAGCGACGCGACTAGCAAAGCCTCAGAAAATAAAGCCTCAGAAAATACCGTTTTACCCCTTGTGGGAACGATTTATCAGGTACTCTTTAGCTCTGGTTCAGCAGCAGCAACAGTCTTTCTACAAACCCATTTTCCTCAAGGCGTGGTTCCCCTACGGTCTGCCGCAGAAGTCGACTACGCGCCACTGCAACAACTTCTGGCTGAACAAAACTTTCAAGCGGCTGATCAGCTTACCTTACAAAAAATGTGCGAAGTGGTGGGTGCTGCGGCTGTACAACGAAAATGGCTGTACTTTACAGAAATTGAGCGGTTTCCGATCGCCGATCTACAAACCTTAAATGCGCTTTGGCTTGCCCATTCTGAGGGTCGTTTTGGTTTCTCTGTCCAGCGTGAGCTTTGGCTGAGCGTCGGCAAAGACTGGGATCAGCTTTGGTCAAAAATTGGCTGGCGATCGGGTAATCTCTGGACACGCTACCCCCAAGGTTTTACATGGGCGTTGTCTGCACCAAAAGGGCATTTGCCACTATCAAACCAACTGCGCGGCGTGCGCGGCATTGCCTCTCTGTTGGCACATCCCGCCTGGTCTTGAGAAAATGTTCTAAAGCTTCGACGGTGCTTTCTAAACATTGAATAAGCGGGTAATCGGACTCGAACCGACGACATTCACCCTGGGAAGGTGACGTTCTACCACTGAACTATACCCGCGAGACAAGGGGCTTCAGCGATTGTTCTAAGTTCTAAGCACTCGTTTAGGACAGTTTTAGGACGATGCGAGATATTTTGCCAGTGAACAACAATGGAAGTATCCAGTTAAAGTTCACGGTTGACGGTAAACGGTATAGCCTCAACCCCATCAAAGGCGGTCAGTTCGTTAACAAGCGTGACGTCGCCATAGCGAGTGCTGTCGCGGTCAGGATTCAGAACGACATCTTAGCGGACGTGTTTGATCCGACCCTGTGTCGCTACCGCGCTGTATCCACCTTGAAAGCAGTGCCGTGCGCTCACGTCGAGGAGCCGAAGAACCAAGCTGTCTCATTGCTGACCGTCTGGAACGCTTGGGTCGAGAGTCTGGAGTTGCCAGCCGCGACGCGCGCGAATCACTACGGGTGCGTGCGTGGAATGCTGGTGTAATCGGAGCCAAGTCTCGCGGACAGCGAATGGTTAACGAGTGCGGCGCTCGCACCTTCAACCTTCAACAAGCGATTGAGCTATGTCAAGGCGTGCCTCCGGTGGGCAGTAAAAACGGGAATAGCTCACGTTAACTCCTTCGAGAACATCAAATCCAGGAAAGCGATAAAACCCCCGATCAAGCCTTTCACAGCGAGCGAGATGAGTGCGATCGTGAAAGGCTTTGCACAACGGTATCCCCATTACGCTCCCTTTGTGGCGTTCATATTTATGACGGGTGTTCGTACCGGAGAGGCTATCGGGCTGCAATGGCGACACGTTGACTTTGATTGCAATGAAATCATGAGACCTCCTGCACAAATGGCGAGATGGTGTGACAGTTGACGCGTCTTCTACTCCCAATCGAGCTAGATTTTGGATAGCAATTAAGTCCAGCAGTAGACATGCGATATCACGAGTTGGAGCATCTATCAAATCCTGAGTTCAAACGGCTGTGTGGAGTGAGTCGGAATACGTTCAGCGAGATGGTTGAAGTGGGGCGTCCGGTTCTAGAACGACGAGGATACTGAGGGGGGCAAGCCAAGCTGAGTATGGCAGACCAGTTGCTAGTAGCGTTGGACTATTGGCGTGAGTACCGCAGCCAGTTTCACATCGGAGTGAGCTGGGGTTACACGAGACGACAGTAGGACGGATTGTGCGCAAGGTCGAAGACTTGTTGGTCAAAGGCGGTAATTTTCGCCTGCCCAGCCAACGGCAGTTGTATCAACCTGGATGGGCATGGAAGGGGTTGGTGGTGGATGTCGGCGAAATCGAAATTGAACGCCCCCAAAAAACAGAAACATTACTATAGTGGCAAGCAAAAATGCCATACCCTGAAAGCACAACTGCTGGTGGCGTTCGACACGGGACAGCTTGTGGCAACGGCAGTAGGCGAGGGCAAAACTCATGACTTCAAACTGCTCAAGCGCAGTCGCTTACCCTTTGTTGCTTCGCAACTATGTTTAGCTGATCGAGGGTATCAGGGGTTTGCCACACGTTAGACCGGCGCATGTACCCCCATTAAGAAACCGCCCCAACAGCCCTTGCCTAAGGAGGAAAAGGAACACAATCGGGCGTTAGCCAGACTCCGAGTGCGAGTCGAGCATGTCATTCGTCGGTTCAAGATCTTTCGCATCTTTTCGGGACGCTACCACAATCGCAGAAAACGGTTTGGCTTGCGCTGAAACTTGATTGCAGATTTGCTCAACTACGAACTGGCACATTCCTCGTGATTCCTGCAGGCGGTCTACTATCTCTAGTCTTATCGGGCATTGCTTTACCTTTTCGTGAATTCGCAGCCCTTCATTCGCGGCACCGCAGACTGCCTCAATCAGGCGTTATGAACTCAACTGACCGTAGTTAGCGGCATTAAGGCGCATCTTTTATAGATATAGAAGCGATTTAGCATTGGAGTAATATAGGTCAGCATTCTCGATACAGTTCGCTACACTTAACCGTCTGCTGTATCCCTCAGCTTGATCGGAATCTGAATCATAAATTCAGTCCCCTTGCCAACAGTAGAGCAACAGTTTAGTTTGCCGCCATGCTTCTCAATGATGATTTGATAGCTAATCGACATACCCATACCCGTACCTTTTCCAATGGGCTTAGTGGTGAAGAATGGATCAAAGATGTGTTGACGGATTTCCTCCGGTATTCCAGGACCATTGTCGGCGATCGTAATTTCTACCCACCCTGCATCAATCACTGCGGTGCGAATTGTAATCTGATTAGGATGAGTTTCGATCGCTTGATAGGTGAGGTCAAGATTACTTTCTTCTAAAGCATCGATCGCATTCGTCAAGATATTCATGAACACCTGATTGAGCTGCCCAGGGTGGCATTCCACGAGCGGCAAGTCGCCGTAAGCTCGAATCACTGAGGTTGGTGGACAGTTTACCTTGGCTTTCAAGCGATGCTGCAAAATCAGTAGCGTGCTTTCAATGCCTTCGTGGATATCAACTTCTTTCACCTGCGCTTCATCCAGGCGTGAGAAGTTCCGTAAAGACTGAACGATTTCTCGAATGCGATCGGTACCAACCTCCATTGATGTCAGTAACTTGAGGGCATCTTCATTGAGGAACTCTAAGTCAATTTCGTCAATTTTGTCTTGAATGGCTGGAGTAGGGTTTGACCATTCACGTTGATAGAGTTGCACCAGCGCCAGGAGATCTCGAGTGTATTCACTAATGTGGGTAACGTTACCGTGAATGAAGTTTACAGGATTATTAATTTCATGTGCGACTCCAGCGACCAACTGTCCGAGACTCGACATCTTTTCGGCTTGAATCATCTGAGTTTGCGTGTGTTGTAGTTCTTGAAGCGCCTCCTTCAAATCTACTGTTCGCTCCTCCACTCGCTGCTCTAGCTGCTCGTTCGTTTGTTCTAATTTGGCAAAAGAGCCGCGTAGCTGCTGGGTCATCTCATTGAACGAACGAGCCAGCACATTAAGCTCTTGCACGTGTGAAAGTGCAACATTTTGATCGAGTGCCCCATCAGCCACTGCTTCAGCGGATTGGCTTAAACGCCTGAGGGGCTGAGTAATCAATTGAGCTGTATAAATACCCAAAACGGTTGCAACAGCCAGTGCCCCCAGACAAAGCAACATAGTTGTGCGCGTGTTGGCATCAATTTCTGCCATAAAGTCGGACTCAGGCACCACGACAACACTGAACCAGTCCACGCCGTGTCCGTCTTGAATGGGTGAAACCTGTACAAACTGGCGCTTGCCATCGAGCACAACATCAAGTTGTTGGCTCTGATCGATGCTGACAAAATCACTAAAGCGCTCAAGCACAGCCTTGGCTGTGGCACGAATAACAGGATTTTCAATGGCTGCCGCTGGAATCTGCTCTAGTTCCTGAGCTCGAATCTTGTAAGGTTGCTCAATCACTGAACTAGCAATTAAGTGCCCAGAGCGATCGACAATAAAGGTTTGTCCAGTCAGTCCTACCTTCACGCTTTTCAAAAAATCATGAATCCGTGAAAGGCGAAAATTACTATTTTGCACACCCAGGAGGCTGCCAGTCTCGCTGTAAATCGGTTGCGACAGAGAAATCGTCGCCTTTGATAATCCTGAAGCCGAGACAAAGATTTTGCTCCAGCTCGGCTCACCCGCTTTTAGTGCAGCTTTATACCAAGGGCGAGTACGTGGGTCAAACTTTTTAGTTTCTAGCAAGGTAGCCCGTTTTCCTTCGTTATTTAAACGGTAGCTCTGGCGATTGGGCAGATCGGTGTCGCCAGTACGAGCGACGATAAAACCCTCCTCTAACCGTTCAACCAGAACACTCTTTCCCTGCGGCGTACCAGTTTGAAGAAAGTCTACTGTATTTTGATTTACCAAACGCCAGGAGAAATGCTCTAGAGCTTTAATATCTTTAATGTCAATTTGTCCTGTTGAAATGCCAGTCGCGATCGTCTGATTAATGATGTAAGGCTTCTCTAAATAGAAGAGAATTTGTTGATTGATTCGATTACTGGTCTCGCTGCGTAGTTGGGAGACAACATTGTTAATCGACTTTTGACCATTACGAATACTCAGATACCCCGTTAAGCCCACTGCCACAAAGATTTGTAGCACGAACGGTACAACCAGAATCAGACGCAAGGGCATCTGCTGAGGTACTGTGTATCGACTTATCGCTTTTAACAACATTTTAGGAAGGGAACGCTATATTTTCCAGCAAGGAATAGCTCTAAGGTTCCCTACAGTTAAGGAATCTTAACAAACGCGTACCTCGATATGGCAAGACGATCGCGTGAAGCAGAATTAATGCGTCGTATGGAACTGGATCGCGCTCAGAGGGCAGACTACTGAGCCAATCGTTACGACGATGCTGGTTCAAATCCAACCGAGACGATTCACAATTGACTCTTGTAACAGCCTCTTTTAGTGCTATTTTTTAGGACAGCTTTAGGACAGTTTTCAAGGCTTCAGCGTTCTGTAGGACAGTGTGAATAAGCGGGTAATCGGACTCGAACCGACGACATTCACCTTGGGAAGGTGACGTTCTACCACTGAACTATACCCGCAAGACAAGGGGCTAAAGGCTAAAGAGGCTGACTACGAGCGCCTTTCCCTCAACTAATGAGAGGGTGAGCTCATCCATGCGCCTCATCTGTATCAGCTATTATAGGCGCGATTAGCAGCATTACGAAAGAAATTGCGATCACTAAGGTTTCGCCCTCTCTTTCGTCCTCAACGGCTGCTTGCTTTAGCCAGTTTAAAGCGATCGCTCACAGCATTCCAATTAACGACATTCCACCAGGCTTGCAGGTAGTCAGCACGGCGATTTTGGTACGCAAGGTAATAGGCGTGTTCCCAAACGTCATTACCCATGATGGGATACAGTCCTTCCATCAGCGGATTGTCTTGATTAGGAGTACTAGTAACTTGGAGTTTGCCGTCTTTTGTCTGTACTAGCCATGCCCAACCGCTGCCAAAGCGTTTTGTGCCAGCTTCGTTAAACTGCTTTTTGAACTCAGCAAAGCTGCCAAAGTCTTTTTGAATAGCGGCAGCAAGCGCTCCAGTTGGCTCACCGCCTGCTTTCGGTCCCATAATTTCCCAATACATGGTGTGGTTAAGATGCCCACCGCCATTGTTACGAACGGTTGTGCGAATGTCTTCAGGCACATCGTTAAGGTTGCGAATGAGCTCCTCAGCAGTTTTGCCCTTAAGTTCGGGGTGCTTCTCAATAGCATCATTAAGGCTTTTAACGTAAGCAGCATGGTGCTTGTCGTGATGGAACTGCATCGTGCGTTCATCGATATACGGTTCTAAGGCGTTGTAGGCATAAGGTAGGGACGGCAGGGTAAAAGCACCTGATGCGGCTGGCTTGGCAGCCGCATCAGCAGCCCAAGCAAAACGAGGTGCGTAGATACTGGCAGCGATCGCGCCTGAGCCTGCACCCAACAAGCCCAGAAAATGACGGCGGTTCAATGTCATAACGTAAATCCCTATACTTTAAGCAGATGTTGAGTCAATTGCAGTCCTAAACCATCGTGTTATGCCCCTGTTACTATCACTCCAAGCGTTGTAACAGCCTACCTAAAAGCGCCATGCCAACTTCAAGGGTTCTATAACCAACTTCATCAAACAAGATAACAACTTTGTCTCCTTCGTAACGCATCACCGTACCTTCACCCCAACTTTTGTGCTTCACGCGGCTGTCAAGCGGGTAGGGTTCTAATCGATCGGTCTTTTCCACCGTAATGCCAGCGTCGCAGTTATCGCAAGCGCCGCAGGGAGTGTCGATTTTTTCGCCAAAGTAGTTGAGTAAGTATTCTCGCCGACAGCCGTGAACTTCCGCATACCCACGCATCATTTCCAGGCGCGATCGCTCAAACTGTTGGTGCTGTTTATCTGCTTGAGCAGCTTCTTCTAACGCCTCACTTAAATCAGTCGGTTCTGCACAGGCAACGACTTCACCTGTGGGCAGCAGTTCCACTACCCCTGTCGCTTCTAAATGATTGAGGGCAGTCATCACCTTCGTTTGAGAAAGATGCGCTTCCTGCTGTACATCCTTGAGCGGCATGGGTGCGTCGGCTTTGTGAATGATGACTGCCACCTGTGCCACTTGATCCAGATCAAGATGACTGCCCGTAAAGAAGCGACGTAGGCTCAAATCTTTAGGGTTGTAGAATAACTTGGCGCTGGCTGGGTTGCCATCCCGTCCGGCTCTACCAATTTCCTGATAGTAAGAGTCGATCGAATCACTGACATCGTAATGAAAGACAAAGCGCACGTTTGGTTTATCAATACCCATGCCAAAGGCAGTGGTTGCCACAATCACTTCAATGTCATCTGCCATAAAAGCGGTTTGAGCCTCATCACGCTCACGACGCTTTAAACCCGCATGGTAAGCAACGGCAGTAATGCCACGATCGCTCAAAGCGATTGCCAGTAACTCGGCTCGTTTGCGCGTCGCTGCATAGATAATGCCTGGTTTTGCTGCCTTTAATACCCCTTGTACCAGAGCCGCTTGTTTTTCCTCGTCATCCTCAAAGCGCTCTACCCCTAACCAAAGATTGGGGCGATCGAAACCCTGCACAATGACTTGAGCGTTTCTCATGCCCAACTGCTCCAGAATGCCTTGCCGTACAGGCGGCGAGGCTGTAGCAGTCAGAGCTAGCACAGTAGGATGCTCCAGAGCTTCGATCACGCTTCCCAGTCGGCGGTAATCGGGACGAAAGTCATGTCCCCATTCGGTGACGCAGTGGGCTTCATCCACGACAAAAAGTGACGGTTTTGCTGCCTGGAGTTGCGCTAGCGTTTCAGGCTTTTTCAACTGTTCAGGAGCTAAAAAAATAAACTCAAGCTCACCCGCTTTCAATTGATCGAACGTTTCCTGTCGATCGCCCTCGCCAATAGTCGAGTTAACCTGTGCCGCACCCCCTAGTTCCTGGCTCTCGATCGACTCCACCTGGTCTTTTTGCAACGCAATAAGCGGTGAAACCACCACTGTTGCACCAGCCAACTCAACCGCTGCAAGTTGGTAAATGGCAGATTTACCAGATCCCGTTGGCATGACTACCAGGGTATCTTGTCGATTTAATACAGATTGAATGGCTGCTTCCTGCCCCGGTCGCAGATCGTCATAGCCAAGGTGCTCTTGAGCCGACTGCTCAATTTGCTTAGTCCGTTTGCGCTGTTTAGCCATAAATTTGGCAGCGAGGGGTAGCAACTGGTTTTTGCTGATACCCGATCGCCTTACTCCTCATCTCTTCGATCAACGTAATCTTCAGAGGAAGACGGCTCTAGCTCCCAACGGCGAGCATCGCGTTGTTCTAAGATCTCGGTGGTGCGAAGAAAGGCGCGATCGTCCATCTCTAAACCCACAGCCGCGCCCAGTTCATCAACAACATCCATGTCTGGCGTACTGACAGTACCACCAACCGACTCGTCGCCAACCGCATTTGCTTGCTCGTAGTTTGCATCAATGTCGCCACCAGTTAGCGTCGCATCAGCTTCATTAAAATTACCCTGGCGATCGCCCATTGTTCGTCCACCTGCCACATAGCCAGGTATTTCCTGCACGCCTGTGCCATAGGACTGCGTAATCACTTGTGGCGCATCGCCCAGATCCTCTTCCTCAAGCTCTTCAAGGTCAGCATCCGGGATCAGGTCTAAGGCATCATTCGTTTGTAAATCCAAGTTTCGGTCGTCAGCCATCGTCATGAGCATTGGCTCCTCTGAGAGTCTTTCTTTATGCAGCCTAACCAACCAGCAGTGACTCAAAATCCTCAAATAGACAGAAGTAACGGCATGACGGGTAACGTCTCTACAAATGGTGCCTAATCAGGCAACACCAGACGCTTTGCAAAAACAGTCTAGGGAGATCAGCTAGGGGAGAGCGATCGCTACTTTGTGTTCACTCAAACGCTTTTGGGCACACTGAAGCTAAATAGTAACCGAAGCCGGACGCTCTTTAATGTCGTTATGAAGCAGACGGAATCGATCGTCCTGCAATGAAGTTACTGGCTAACAAACCATTCAATCGGCTCTTCCATAAACGTTATGTCTCGTCTTAATCAGCGTGCCTTCGAGATTCTCAAAGCTGAAATTTTACGCTGTAGTGCTGATGATCCTGTTGGGAAGGTGCAGCGAGATATTGCCCTGCGTCGGCTAGAACGGTTTCAGGCAAAACCAGGCGCTCCGTTGACGCTGGAAGACTTGCGGGACGCGATCGTCGACTTGTTTCCCGACTTTAGCGAAAAGGTTTTGAAAGCAGCAGCTCGCGCCAACTGCCCCTCTCCGACTGCAAATCGGTTTCGGCTAGCATCGGCAGTATTGGTTGGCATCGCGGGGCTAGCCGGAGGCGTTTGGATACTCAACCTGCCCTATCCCCCTATTCGCTGGACGGTAGCGCGAGTCGCACCGCTCGTGTTGATGCCCAGTTTCATCAGCATGGATAAAAACTATCGACAGGCGATCGCCACTACCGAGCAGGCAGACCAACTGGTAAATCGAGCCACCAGCGCCGCCGATTTAGAGCTGGGCACCACTAAAGTGCAAACCGCACAAAAAAGCTTGGATGCTTTACCTGTTTGGTTTCTAGGCTACTATCCACAGACGTACTGCGGCTTGTTTCAATGCAGTTGGCGCTTTACGCTTGATGAGTTTCAAGGTGCCCGTAAAGAGGTTGCCCGGATGGATGCCAAGCTGTTTCAGGAAAAGAATGCCCAAACGCAGCTCAATCAAGCCGACCAACTGCTGGGTAGTGCCAAGCAGCAGTATCAGGAAGCACCCAATACCGCTGAGCAGCAGGCAGCAATTGCCCAGTGGCAGCAGGCGATCGATCAGCTTCACCAAATTCCTGATCAGACTCTCGCGGCTCGTATGGCACTACCGAAATTGATGGCGTATGAGCGAGATTTTCAACAAGTATCAGGTTTGGCACTTGGCAGCACTCAGACAAGTAACTTAATTGAGGCAGCCAAGATCTTTGCCAAAACGGCTCAAGAGTTGAATTTAAAGGTTCCTCATGCCGAAATTGAGTGGGAGGAAAACCAAAAGCAGTGGGCAACCGCGATCGATCGCCTGAAAACAATTGACTTTAAAGACCCTGATTATCGGCAAGCTCAAACGCTGCTTGCAAATTATGAAAAGCGCTTCAGTTATGTACAGATTCGGCTGAAAACAGAGCAAGCATCCGTACAAGCCTTTAAGGAAGCTCAACAGCTACGAAACTATTTGCTTGACTCTACAGCCAATAATGCCAAAGCACTCAACCCTGCTCAAGCGAGACAACTACATAGAATCGCAGACAAGCTCAGAGAGGTAAAAGCGGGTACGACTGTGTACATCGATGCTAAAGGTATGCTGAAAGCGGCGGAAGCACGGTTGAAGTAGCACGTAAGGCAGAGGGCAGGTAACGTTTTGCCTTCTGCCTTACTCAGCAGTCCTAACTCAGCCTTTACTTAGAAGTCGGGTTCGCGTCGATGTAGCGAATCAACGCCTGGTATTTAGGAGCTGTTTTCGGATCTTGTCCGAGATATTCCAACACGCCCCACACCCCATATTTGTTTGGCGGGGCAATATCGTTGTAGTGGCTAAAAAGACCGCCACCTGAGGCTTTCCAATTGTTGAGATATTCGGTGTATAGGTCGCCCATGCGAGGATTGCGGTTGACATTAGTGTAAAGTTTGGTGATTTGAGGTTCGTAGCCCCCAAACTGGAAACTCGTGAGCTGTTGCCCCCCTTCGTACGCTTTAAGCTGTATCCCATATTTGCGAGCCAGCTTCGCATTAGAGACCATATCATCCTTAATTTTGCCTCTAATATCTGTCTGAAGAATATCGAGGACTTGATCCTCCGACATTTGGGCAATCTGGGCACCTTTCTCTCCATTCAGCAGCGTTTCTCTTCCGTCAAAGTAAGGAGCGATCGCATAAGTATCGGCGTGCTTATAAGCATCTTTCCAGGCAAGTATTTCATTGCCAGACCAGGTATTGACTGATTGCCCTGCCAACACACGATCGATGCGGCTCGTCCCACCCATCACGGTTTCAAAAATTTTGAAAATCTCGACTGATCGCTGTGAATAGTACTTTGTGCCAGCAAGGTATTGGTCGCGGTCTAACCCCAGCCGCACCCCTTGATCTCTCACATACCCCGCCTGTTCAAAACCAAAGTTCCAGACTTCATTCGAGTATTCGATATGAGCTTTTAACGAAGGATCGAGTTTGTCACGTACCAGCGTTGCAAATTGACGCACAAAGTCGTCACTCGCCCTGATGGGAATTGTGAACCAGGGATCAGCCTGTAGCGTATTGGCAAGCTGAATCATATGCTCCAGCGCCACGCCGTTTTCTACTGCCTGGGTCGCAGAAAGGGGTGTGGTGCGGTCAGACCAGTTGGCGAGCTTAGACCCATTTGCCTTCTGCCAATCCATAAAGCGGATGGACTTGAACCTGGACAGGGCTTTGAGAAACTGTGGGTTGAACGGTTGTGTCTGATAAGTTTTTTCGTGTCCCGGCATAATGAACCGGATATTTCGGACTGGATTAGCTGGATTCGTCTCACGCAGGTGAACAAAAAGGCCTTCAGTTTCAGTCGTCACCTTAAACACTGATCGACCCGGTGCTTCGCTCACAGTGGTCAGACCTTTGTTGCTCATTGCGCGAATCTCAATCTTCCCCTGCCCGTCATACAGCAGCGTGTAGTTTCCGGTAGGATAGCGTTGATCGCCATCAAGCACACCTGTCGTCGCATACTGCCCCAGTCGCAAAGACGCAACCCAACCCTCAGCGGTAAGTGCTAAGTCGCCGCCCTGTGCCCAACTCTTGCCCTCCGCATTGGAAAACCAGGGATGAGTGGTTTTAAACACGTCCACAAACGGGCGTTCTGCACTGTAGCTCGTCACGCCAGCCAGGTTGATACCCAGCGGTGAACGAGCATTCTCTTTGCTGCTGGTACGGGCACTGCCTGCTCCACTCCCAGCAATCATTGTCGCAACATTCGCCGCAATCGAGGGCATTGGGGCAACCGTTTGGGCAGTAACAGAAACGCTGCTGTTGGCGCTCGTACTGACGCGATCGGTGCTGGCAAGATCAGCCACTTGGGGCACAAACTTAGATGGATCAGCCAACGTTGCATTGATCTGGAGGAGCGTGCCAATCAGCACGACGCTGCTAATGCCATTGTTGTAAAGACTGGTTAGTTTCACGCGGCGGCTACATTCCCATTGAGTGTAAAAGTGCGATCAAAAATGCCGTACTCGGCACTCTGTTAAAGCGGCGGTCAGGTACATCAGCATGGGGCGCAACGATGCCCCTAATTAGCAGGCTTAGATGGCTTTGCCTTTAACATAGACTCACGTCCAACCTAAAAACCTGATGGCATCATGATAACCGCCTCATTAGGAACAGCCATCGGTAGTCTGCTCAACTTCTAGAAGTCTTGTTAAAAAGGCTCGGCTACTTAGGACTGGGAATTAAATAAGTTCGATCTTTGGTATGGGCGGGTTTTGCTGCCAAAGCCATGGCAGGATGCAGTTTGGTCTGCCAAATCCGCCCATACAGTTTGCGGGTTTATTAACTTCACGATCCTTAAGCGTAATCACACGCCAAACCCACCACAATCGCAAGATCCCTCATAATTCAGGTGTATCTATTGGTAAGCGAGAGGCAGACTGTGAGTGATCGACGATTCAATCTAACATCTTGTCTGCTAGCCCTCCTGCTGGCGCTCATGCCACTTTTAACAAGTTGCGACCTGCCGCAAGTCAGTGCCGAGGATCGGCTATTTTTAAATCTGTCAGTAGATTTTTTAGGCGACTATCAGTTACCAAAACAGCCTTTTAAGGGGACTCGCGTGGGTGGGTTATCGGGCATTACGTACGATCGTCAGCGCGATCGCTTCTATGCCCTTTCAGACGATCGCAGCGACTTTGCGCCCGCTCGTTTCTACACGCTCAAGTTAGATCTGGATAGTACGAAGGCTGAAGCGCTACGTATTAAGCAAGTGGCGATTGAGTCTGTTACGACAATTTTGGGTGAGGACGGCAAACCCTACCCCCAAGGCACGATCGACCCAGAAGGCATTGCACTATCGCCACTAGAAACCGTCTTTATTTCGAGCGAAGGTGTCACAAAGGATGGCATTCCGCCGTTTGTGCGCGAATTTGACCTTAGAACAGGGCAATGGAAGCGCAGCCTCCAGGTTCCCAAACGCTACAGCCCTGAGACAACAGATGATCAGCCGCCGCAGGGCGTGCAAGACAATCTAGGGTTTGAATCCTTAACGATCGCCTCTGGCAACTATGGCAAAACGGCAGTCGAACCGTTTCGGCTGTTTGCTGCGACTGAGTCTGCCCTGACGCAAGATGTTAGCGCGGCTGACCCAACGCAAGGAGCCAAAAATCGCCTACTCCACTACCTGCTGGAGGCTCGTCGAGCACTGTTGCTGTCGGAGCATTTATACCAACTTGACCCACCACCTGAGGGTGCCATTAGTCACGGTTTAACAGAACTATTAGCAATCGACCAGGGCGGACATTTCCTGAGCCTGGAGCGATCGTTTGGCTTGGAAGGCTTTCAGGTGAAGCTCTTTCAACTCGCACTGGGTAGCGCGACTGATATTTCGTCATTCGACACTGTGAAAAACACCTCACGCAGCACGGTAGCCATTCCTAAAAAGCTGCTGCTGGATCTCTCTTCTTTAAACGTGCCGCTGGATAATCTTGAAGGGATGACGATCGGTCCCCGTTTGCCTGACGGTAGCCGCAGCTTGTTACTGGTGAGCGACGACAACTTCCGCCAGGAACAGGTGACGCAGTTTTTGCTGTTTCGCCTGAAGGGTTTGGCTTAAGGGAGTCAGGAGTAGGGAGTAGGGAGCCAACTCATCACTTCAAACCTTCTTATCCTTACCCTGCCGCAAAGCGCTACTCAAAACTTTCCACTCCTCACTCCTCACTCCTTACCGAAAGAACAACGACGGCTTTAAGATAGTGTCAGTATTTTGGAGAGCACACGATCAATGACTCACTCCACTGATATCGCGACCCTGGGGCGTTGGATGGCAGCAGATTTTAGCAATCAAGCGCAAGCGTTTGAAAATCCGCCTTTTTTTGCCCACATCCGCGTTTGTATGCGTCCCTTGCCGCTAGAGCTGTTGTCAGGCGTGAGTTTGCTGGTGGAGCAGGCATATGATTATGCGCTGAACGATCCCTATCGAGTGCGGGTGCTGAAGTTGATGGCAACAAACGATCGCATCGAAATCGAAAACTACCGTGTGCACGATGAAGCACAGTTTTATGGCGCGACTCGCGATGTCAAACGATTGCCAACGCTCAAAGCTGACCACCTCGAAAAGCTGCCAGGGTGCAATGTGCGAGTGCAATGGACGGGACACAGTTTTAAAGGAGCGGTTGAACCCGGTAAAGCCTGTATGGTCATCCGTCGTGGTGTAAATACCTACCTTGATAGTGAATTTGAGATTGATGGCGAAAAATTCATTAGCCTCGATCGCGGACGTGATCCTGAAACTGATGAACACTTGTGGGGTTCGGTTGCAGGACCGTTTGAATTTGTGCGCTGGGCGAGCTTCGCAGACGAAGTTAAGGTGTAAACGCAGACGAAATTAAGGTGTAAAGATGTACGATTTGCTCCTGCGTCAGGGTCGCTTGCTTCAGAGAGATGGGACGATCGCAACAGTGGATATTGTGGTGCGGCAGGGGACGATCGTCGCAATTGAGCCTCAGATTGTAGAGCCTGCTACCCTTGCCCTTGACCTTCAGGGGCAGCTTGTGAGTCCACCCTTTGTCGAGTCGCACATTCATCTCGACTCAGCGCTGACGGTTGGCGACCCGCGCTGGAACCAAAGCGGTACGTTGTTTGAAGGCATTGAAATTTGGCGCGATCGTAAGCAAAACCTTTCACTAGAAGATGGCAAAGCCCGCGCCATTGAAACCCTAAAGCAGCAAGCCATGCTGGGCGTTCTCTTTGTCCGTAGCCATGCCGATGTCAGCGAAACCAGCCTCACCGCACTTCAGGCGCTTTTAGATGTCCGCGAAGCTGTAAAAGACTGGATGACGCTCCAAGTTGTTGCTTTTCCGCAAGACGGTATCTATGGTGGAGCGCAGAATGACAGCCTGATTGAGAAAGCAATGGAAATGGGTGCCGATGCTGTTGGTGGCATTCCTCACTATGAACTGACGCGAGAAGATGGGGTGAAATCAGTGCATCGCATTTTTGAGTTGGCTCAGAAATACGATCGCCTCATCGATATCCACTGCGACGAAATTGATGATGATCAGTCCCGCTTTCTCGAAGTGGTTGCAGCGGAGGCAATGCGTACTGGTATGGGGTCTCGCGTCACCGCCAGCCACACCACTGCCTTTGGTTCTTATAACAATGCCTACGCCTTCAAACTACTCAGCTTTCTTCGTCGCACCGAACTCAACTTCATCGCCAATCCTTTGATCAACATCACGCTGCAAGGACGCACGGACACCTATCCCAAACGTCGCGGTGTGACTCGCGTTAAAGAACTCTGGCAGCAAGGCACTAACGTCAGTTTCGGACACGACTGTATCCAAGATCCCTGGTATTCTCTCGGCACAGGCAATATGCTGGATGTCGCCTCTATGGGACTCCACGTTTGCCAGATGACAGGTACTGCCGAGATTGATGCCTGCTATGACATGGTGACGTGGAATGGTGCGAAAACGCTAAATGTGAGCGATCGCTATGGCGTTGAAGTCGGCAAACCTGCAAATCTAATTGTGCTGGATGCTCATGATCGTTACGATGCGATCCGTCGCCGCGCCACGGTGCGTTATGTCATTTCGCAGGGCAAGCTGCTGGCAAAAACAGATCCACCCAAAACTGACTGGCATGGTGCATAAAAGCATTTACCTTTAAGTTGCTCTCTGAAGCAATGACAGGCGCATTGATTGATTACAGACGCTCGTATACTGCCAACGCTGAGCTACTTCAAGTCGTTTAGTTGACATTCGTCCGATTCTGCAAAGAGTCGATTTTTTGCTGTGATAAGCGCGATCGCTTGCATTTAGCAAGCAAAATGGTACGCTTGTTTTACGTCATTAGTACATTTGCTTTAACCTGTCGGCTTTGAAAAAATGTTGCTTGATCGAGGTTAGGCAATGTCTGCTGCCTAGACATCGCTTGATCAGTGAAGTTTAGAGTAATTGAATGGCTCCAGAGCAACCACTCGGTTCCGTCGTTCAGGGTTCCCTTAGTCAGGGGCTAGAAGTCCGCTTACACCCCGATGTGTTTGTGGAAGATATGCGCGTAGGCAAGTTTCTGGTAGTGCAGGGGATGCGATCGCGCTTCTTTTGTATGCTCACCGACGTTTCTCTGGGTACAGGTAGTCCCCGCATTCTTGCCAATCCACCTGATCCCAACAGTTTTTTGCAGGAAGTTCTTGCTGGTACAGGCACCTTTGGCACGATCGCCTTGACGCCGATGCTGATGTTTACACCAGGAGAAGCAGTTAGCGATCGACCGTCAACCGTTAGCAACCGGAAAGCTGAAAGCCGAAAGCTAAAAGCTGAAAGCGCCGGTTCTTACACCGCTCAAACTAGTGCAGACATCGAACTGCTTCCAGTCAAAACAATCCCCGGTCACTTTAGCCAGGTTTATGATGCCAGCGAGCGAGACTTTCGGGCAGTCTTTGGGTGGGAGGATGACCCAAGTAGACGGAATTTTGCAATCGGGCAACCGATCGACATGGCAGTACCCGTTTGCATTGATCTCGATCGCTTTGTTGAGCGCAGCAACGGCGTCTTCGGCAAATCTGGGACGGGGAAATCGTTTCTGACGCGGTTACTGCTATCAGGCATCATCCGCAAACAGGCAGCAGTTAACCTTATCTTTGATATGCACTCCGAATATGGTTGGGAAGCCGCACGCGAAGGCAAGCAGTTCAGCACAGTCAAGGGGCTTCGACAACTTTTTCCCGGTCAGGTGCAAATTTACACCCTTGATCCGGACTCGACCAAGCGACGCGGCGTGCGGGACGCACAAGAGCTCTATATTAGTTTCGATCAGATCGACGTAGAAGATTTGATGCTGGTGCGGGATGAACTCAATCTGTCGGAAGCCAGTCTAGAAAATGCGATTATTCTTCGCAACGAGTTTGGCAAAGCCTGGATTAGCCGTCTACTAGCAATGAGCAACGGCGAAATTCAAGAGTTTTGCGAAACCAAAATGGGCAGTAAATCTTCAATCATGGCGTTGCAACGGAAGCTCAATCGTCTAGATGAGCTGAAGTATATTCGCCAGACCTGCCCGCATAATTATGTCGGACAGATTTTGGAGTCGATCGAAGCTGGTAAACACGTTGTCGTCGAGTTTGGCTCTCAGTCAAATCTACTGTCCTATATGCTGGCAACAAACGTGATCGCACGTCGCATCCACCATGCCTATGTTCGGAAAGCCGAACAGTTTTTACAGACCAAGAAGGTGAGCGATCGCCCGCGCCAACTTGTGATCACGATCGAAGAAGCGCACCGCTTTCTTGATCCCTCGACTGTGGGACAAACTATTTTTGGCACGATCGCCCGTGAAATGCGAAAGTATTTTGTCACTCTTTTGGTGGTCGATCAACGTCCATCCGGTATCGACAACGAAGTCATGTCTCAGATCGGGACTCGCATTACAGCGCTGCTTAACGACGAGAAAGATATTGATGCCATTTTCACTGGCGTTTCGGGCGCACAAAGCCTGCGATCGGTGCTGGCAAAATTAGACTCCAAGCAACAAGCTTTAATCCTGGGTCATGCGATCCCGATGCCAGTCGTCGTTAAAACTCGTCCTTATGATGAAACCTTTTACGCTGAAATCAGCGAACCTGCCTGGGAGGAACTGCCAGCAGCAGTAGTTTTCAAAGCGGCTGAAGCAGCCAAAGCTGACCTTGGTTTTTAAGCAGATAGCAAGCTCTGAATCATCATAACCGTCTCCTTATACCAGCATCTTCCTTCACTTCTTCACCCTTTCATCCCATCACCTCTTTACGCAGGTTGTAGCTGAACTCCTTTGACTCGTCTTAGAAAATAGTGACGGTGATGAATCTACTGGCAAAACTCGAACGTAAACCATTCAAGGGTGCCTTAAATCAAATGTACTCAACGACCTACCTGAAAGTGGTGCTACCGTTCGGTTATCCCTCTTATCTAGGACTGTTCAGAAGCAAACAATCAGGTCATCATAGGGTATGAAGCAATGTACCGCGCAGCAGCACAACGCAGTTAATATCCTGTTCAATCGTCTCCGAAACCTTAAGACATCTGGAGCTTTGTATGCGACTTAAGAGAGACTACTCACCCGGTTGGGTCATACTATAGGGCGAAACTAAAAGACTTTGGTTGCGTCTATAATGTAGGCTACGATCAGATGCAAAGTCATAATGATTCCGTCTTAGTGCTTCGGTTGCCGTCTAAACCTAGTCATTTTAAGTGTTCTGCTCAATAGTTAAGTGCTTTCGCATTAAGGAAATTGTTCTCTAACTAGTCGTCTTTAGTGAACTGAGAGCACTCTAATAGTGTTCTAGTTCTCCACTAAAAAACAAGTATCGAAAGCTAAAAGGCTTGACAGTCAGGTTAAAGACTCTAAACCCGAGAGAGTTGTCCTGATATAGAACGTTTGTCTCTAATGTCCTAACTGATGTTGCTTAGGGCGCTAAGTTTCGCTTCAGTCCTAGTTCCCTGTCCTTTGTCTACGGAGTTGTACGCATCCATGGCTACTGCCAATACCAAATCTAAAGCTACGAAGCCCACTTTTACGGCAGATATGGTTCGTACCTACCTGCACGAAATTGGTCGCGTGCCGATGCTGACCCATGAACAAGAAATTATTTACGGTAAGCAGGTGCAGCAAATGATGGCGCTGCATGAGCAAAAAGAGGTGCTTGCCCAAACGCTTGACCACGAGCCGACTGCTAAAGAACTCGCGGATCACGCTCAAATGAGTGAAGAAAGCTTCAAAGAGGTGATGCTGCGGGGTCAGCGGGCTAAACAAAAAATGATCGAGGCGAATTTACGCTTGGTTGTGTCGATCGCTAAAAAGTACCAGAAACGCAATCTAGAATTTCTGGATCTAATTCAGGAAGGCACGATGGGTCTGGAACGCGGCGTTGAGAAATTTGATCCCATGCGTGGCTACAAATTCTCAACTTACGCCTACTGGTGGATTCGGCAGGCAATCACGCGAGCGATCGCTCAACAGGCACGCACTATCCGTCTACCCATCCACATCACTGAAAAGCTCAACAAGATCAAAAAAGTGCAGCGTGAGCTGGCACAGAAGCTCGGCCGTAGTGCGACTGCGGCTGAGATCGGGGTTGCTCTAGAGTTAGAACCTGCTCAGATTCGAGAATATCTGACGATCGCACGTCAGCCCGTTTCTTTGGACCTGCGCGTTGGCGATAACCAGGACACCGAACTGCAAGACTTGTTGGAGGATGATGGTCCTTCTCCTGAAACCTACATGGCGCAAGAATCACTGCGTCAAGACTTGGAAACGCTAATGGCTGACCTAACGCCACAGCAACGGCAGGTCATTGCACTGCGTTATGGTTTGGAGGACGGTAACGAACTGTCTCTTGCGAAGGTTGGTGAACGCCTCAGCCTTAGCCGTGAACGGGTACGCCAGCTTGAGCGCCAAGCACTTGACCATCTGCGTCGCCGCAAAGCGAACGTGCGAGAATATCTCGCTAGCTAAACTATACGCTCATTAATAGAAGAGGGGGATAAGTGACATTAAGCATTTATCCCCCTTTTTTAGTAAGAGCTAATCATCTTGTAAGGTTATGGCATTCCCATACCCAGATGGCTGCTACAAGCGAACGTATGCCATAAACAACTTGTTCAGTCGGATGCTTGACCTAAGGATTGATTTAAACGGGATTAAGGAATAGTGTCTTACTGGAGTTATGATTTATTACAGTCAGCGTTAGATTCATCCTAAAGCCCTTGTAAGTTACTTGTTTCTGTTGCCGAGGTCGTAGACGTAGAAAGTACTTTAATAGTGCTGTCTTTGCTTAAAGTATTTAATGTTGCTTAGTCACTTACTAAAACTTCTTATGTTGCGCGATTATTTACCGAAGTTTTTGAGGAAAGTGCTTCAAGCGGATAGCGGCTCTGCGAGCGTAGAAGCTCCTGCCATTCTCACCACCGTTGAGCAGACTGAGGCTGAACCATTTACACAGCTAATGCCTACTACTGAGAGCACTGAAACTGAACAAATCATTCAGAAGATTCGTCCTTACAGTATGGTGCCAGATTCAGGTGTAGAGTTTCTGATCAAAGCTGTTCAATCTATTTATGAGCAGCAAATTGAAGGAGACTTTGTCGAATGTGGTGTTTGGAGAGGTGGCTGTGCTGCTGCGATGAAGCTAGCTGAACGGTCGTTACAGCCTCACTCACAACGATTACTTCATCTCTTCGACAGTTACGAAGGGTTACCCCCAGTCCAGCCGATCGATGGTCCAATGGCAGCAGGCTGGCAGCAAGCGGTTGATAGCCCATGGTATTTCGATAACTGCACTGCCTCCTTGGAAGATGTACAGCGAAACTTCAGTCAACTTGGGCTTTTAGACTCTGAAGTACATTTTTATAAAGGCTGGTTTGAGACGACTGTGCCCGAATTTGTGAAGGGGAAATCTGAAAGGAAGATTGCCATTCTTCGTCTTGATGGCGATTGGTATGAGTCAACCAAAGTATGCCTCGAAAACTTGTATCCCCTTGTTTCCGAGAAGGGTATTATCATTATCGACGACTATTATGCTTGGGATGGCTGTGCAGTCGCGGTACATGAGTATTTGGGCAGCAACGGTTTGAACCATCGCATCCGGTCAATACCTGACTTTTCGTCAGCCTATATCATTAAACAAGCTCATCGTGATGCTTAAGAACCTAAACTAATGCAAGGTTTCCATTACTATCTGCATCCGCATCCTAACAACCCACATTACATTGCTCGCTCGACAATTATTGCAGCTTTAGCAAAATTGGCTCCTACTCTTAAAGGGCGAATGGTAGATATTGGCAGTGGACATTCACGTGGGTATGAAGACTTATTTAAAGCCCATGTGGGTGAATATCTTTGCGTTGATCGGCAGTATGCGGAGAACGTTGATATTTGCGCAGATTGTTATGACGTACCACTACCTGATGAGTCAGTTGATACAATCCTTTCAACTCAAGTGTTGGAGCATTTAGATACCCCCGAGCGAATGCTTAAAGAAACCTATAGGCTTTTGAAGCCTAGCGGCAACCTTATCTTAACTGCTCCAATGGTTTGGGGCTTGCATGAAGAGCCTGTAGACTTCTACCGTTATACAGAATACGGCTTGCGCTACTTGTTGGAGCAAGCTGGCTATATCGATGTTGAAGTTCAACCACTGGAGGGGTTATTTGCAGTCTTAATTCAAATGTTGATTGATGAGTATCATGCTAGCTGGCTGACAAAACATCAAAACCTAGCTTCTTTTGGTATTGGAGCGTTAAATCGAGTTGCTCTGTGGCTAGATCAAGTCTTTCCAACACGACGACTTTGCTTGACTTATCTTGCTACAGCGACCAAATCAAAGGGAGAACCTAATGCGTCTTTACGATTACAGAGTATGAATCAACCTATACCTTCAGATTCTGCCACTCAAGCATCGTCCCTGTACGATCAAGCGTTTTTTGACTTGCTTTTAGAGGGGGCTCGGGGCTCAGCAAGGCAAGTCGTACCGATGATTCTAGAATGGCTCCAACCTCAAAGCGTTGTAGATGTAGGCTGTGGTCTTGGTGCTTGGCTATCAGTATTTCGGGAATTAGGCATACAGGACTATTTAGGGGTAGATGGCGACTATGTTGACCGTAGCCAACTGCAAATTCCTGTCGAAGCCTTCTCAGCAAAAGATTTAACTCAACCGCTTAGACTTGATCGACGGTTTGACTTAGCTATCTCTTTAGAAGTCGCTGAACATTTACCTGCTGAGTCGGCTAGTACCTTGATTGAGTCTCTAATCAAGCTGTCAGATGTCGTTTTGTTCTCAGCAGCAGTACCTTTTCAAGGTGGAACAGGACACTTAAATGAACAGTGGATGGGCTACTGGGTGAAGCTTTTTCAGCAATACGGCTATGTCGCGATCGACTGCCTGCGTTATCGCCTTTGGTCTAACGAGTATGTTCAACCCTGGTATATCCAAAATTCCTTACTCTTTGTTAAGTCTGAGCAGCTTGAGCATTATCCTCGTCTACCAAAACCTGATTTAGACACAGTACACTTTCCGTTAGAAGTAGTACATCCCAAAACCTATCAAAGTAGTCTGGGTTACTATACTGCTCCTCTAAAAGATCAAATTTCTCAAATGGAGGTGAAAGTTGAGGCTACTCAAAAGGCTCTCTTAACAGCACAAAGCGAGCTTATAGCTGCACAAAATGCCCTTTTAGAGGCAAAAAATGAGATTGCAGCTATGAAAACCTCTAAGTTTTGGCGCTTACGTATCTACTGGCTACGACTCAAAGAACAATTACTTAAATCCAAATCAGCTTCTTAAATCAGAAAGCTGATTCACTTGAAAAAGGTCTAAGAAGAAGACTAAAATAAATTTTATTTAAGTAGAGATTAGCCTTTCCTGGCTACTTTTCAAGATCATTTCTTAATTCATCGAATATTCTATATGCTAGATCAATCTATTGCCCTTTCTATTGTTATTCCCTGTTATAATCACGGCGAATATTTGCTAGACGCTTTATCAAGCATTCAGGCGTGTCTCGATCCAGTTTATGAGGTCATTATTGTTAATGATGGTTCTAATGATCCATTAACTGTTAATCTCTTAGGCTATCTCAAAGATCAAGGCTATTTTGTTCTTGATCAAAATAATCAGGGTTTGGCGCATGCTCGTAATAACGGTATTGCGAAAGCTTCAGGACGCTACATTTTACCCTTAGACGCAGACAATAAAATACGTCCTGATTATATTCTTAAAGGAATTGAAGTTCTTGATCAAAACCCAGACATTGGTGTTGTGTATGGGAAGCCTGAGTGGTTTGGCGAAGGGGAGCGATCGTGGCAACTGCCAGAAAAATTCGATGTCACCCAACTCGTTTTAGGCAACTATATTGATGCCTGTGCTGTTTATCGCAAAGCTCTATGGGAAGATTGCGGTGGTTATGATCCTTGTATGCCGATAGCTGGTCTAGAAGATTGGGATCTTTGGTTAAGTGCAGTTGAGCGTGGATGGAAGTTTCGTTATATTCCTGAAGTACTCTATGACTATCGGGTTCGAGCGAATTCAATGGTAACAGAGTGTGCTACACCCGAAAATCGCAGTCGTTTATTGAAATATATTTGCACTAAACATGCCAGTCTCTATCGCACTAAATTTGCTCAAATGATTAGTGATCGTGAGTTGCGTATTGGTAAATTGGAGGAACATAGCAATAACTTACTAGAACAGAGGAATCAGCTAGAGAGAACACTAGAGCAAACCCACGCTCAATTGGAGCAAACCCACGGTCAATTGGAGCAAACCCAGGCGCAGCTCCAGCAAACCCACGCTCAATTGGAGCAAACTCAGACACAGCTCCAGCAAACCCACGCTCAATTGGAGCAAACCCAGACGCAACTCCAGCAAGCTTATACCCCATTAAAGCAAACCCAGACTCAGTTGGAGCAAACCCAAACCCAGTTGGAGCAAACCCAGACTCAGTTGAATCCAACTCGTTCGCAGCTCCAGCAAGCTGAGGTCCAATTGGAGCAAATTTACAGGCAGCTTCAGCAAACTCAAGCTCAATTAGAGCAAGTTGAGCAAAGAAACATTGCTATGGAAAGCAGCAAATTCTGGAAAATTAGGAAAGTTTGGGTACGATGCAAGCAAATCGTCGGGCTAAAAGCATAGAGTTTTCTATAAGCGAAATCTGCTCAGAGGTTAATTATAATGCAAGGAATTCTTGTACTAGTTTTTGACTAGCACATTACTTTTCGCCCTACTAGAAGATATATTCAATTCTAGGGGTTTGAGATAGTAGGAAAAGGGATGGAACGACGGAGCGCAAAACGGTCAAGAACTATATCTCAGAAGGAATGTAGGGTATGCAAGTTTGTAGTGAAACCACCTTGCGAAACGGAAAATCGTCATAGCTCTGTCCGCAACGCCAAAGATGATGACCTGTTGCAGAAAGATAAAATGTCTCCAAGTCGTTCTTCAAAGTCACTAGCATTTCGTCGCATTGCTTGTCAGTATCGCTGCGTAAGCACTCAAGTTCTTGCAGCCGTTTTTGATGATAAAAAATTTCTTTGAAGATATCTTCGTGAGCCTGAGTTCCATCTCCCTGGATTACAACGTCGATACAGTGAATTGAGGATCCTCCAGGTTTTAAGAACTTGCGGATGCCATCAAAGACATCTTTAATTCCCTGCTGGGGAACATGCTCTAATACAGATACAGAATAAATGCAGTCGAAGGATGACTCAGGATACCCAACCAGATCGGCATTAAAATAGCTTTTGACTAAATTAACATTTGGAAATTGTTGGACATAAGCTTCATATTCAGTAGGACCATTACCCATACCCTCGTACGGGTCAACTAGGGTGACGTCATAGCCTAACTCTGCAAGCATACCCGCCACTAGCGGTATCCCGCCTCCAATCTCCAACAGCTTGCCGCCCAAAGGTACAGCACCTAAAACCGCTTTAATCGTCCAAGGTCTTTGAACGTTTTTAAGATCACCATTGAGGTAGCAAACTTGAGACATATTGTCAGCGCTATCACAAAAGTCTCTGACAGTGGCGTAATTTAGCGCTGATGTTTCTTTCTGGCTGTAGCGCTCAGTTAAGAAATGTTTGGAATGCTCGTTTAATAATTCAACTGGCTTAGGTAACTCAACTGGCTTGAGTTCTAACGGTTCCTGTTTTGGTTTTCTCGCTCCTGAAAACAGTTTCGTAAAAGGCTTTAAGGTTTTCACTACTTGTTGACCAACTAAGGTATTTTTTCGCAAAATTCACTGAGCCAGAGCTTAGTTTATCGTACAGCTCCTTGTTATCAAGCAGCAGTTTAACAGATTCAACAATACTGAGAGCATCAGCTACAGGCAAGACTAAAGCATCTTTTTTGTTTTCCATTAACAAGCCGAGGTTAGCAGCAGGGAGTATTACCGGTTTACCCATTGCTAAAAACTCAGGTAGTTTGGACGGAAAGCGGTAATCATTGAAAGCATCCGATCGTCCTGGCTGCACTAATACATCTGCTAAAGCAAGTATGTCTGGCAGACGGTCGCGATCAACAAAGCCTAGCTCTATCGAATACCGTTGTGCCCAGCGATCATCCTCGCCTAAAATGTTGACCGACCCTTGACCAGTACGAACCAGCATTGTTGGATAACCCTCTCGGTTTAACATTGCTGTTGCCAGATACAGACTTCTTACTTCATGGGCATTAGCTGGATGAACATTGCCTGTGTAGCATAATACAGCACTATTTAGGGGTATACCTAACTCTAATGCCAGTTCGGGATTACGCGCTCTTGGAAAAAAACAATCTATATCAGCACCAGGGTAGAGAAGCAGTGTCGGGGTATAGTCAGGAACAAACTCTTTAAGTCGATCGATAATAACGGTTACACCATCAGCAGCTTTAAGAAATTGGTGGTATTTGAGAGGGTGTGAAAGATGTGGAGGAATTGAATCAGGACAGTTGTTACATAAGTCTTTGTAGGACGTTTGTAAAAACTTTTCCAGAATGTGCTCTTCATTATCCTCAAGATGGATAAAAAGCTTGAAGTCGTAGAGCTCTTGGAGTCGTTTGCAGTAGAGCCTAACAACTTCTCGTGGAGTCCAAGCATGTACGATGTCTGGACCTCTACCATCAGGAAACACATCTTTAATCTGATGAATTTCATCAAATTCAATCGTTTTATATAGATGTTTACCAAGGACCGAGATAGTCTCTTTACTATGAGGAACTGCGACAACACAGTTTAGCCCCTGGGCAACTAAGCAATTAGCAAAATGATGAACGTGTACAGCACTATTAGCTCTGAAATCAAAGTAAAGAACAAAAAGGACATTCTGCATCAGTACACTTTGACTCCATAATCGCAACGCGCCACATCAAAATTCAGGTTGTAAAAGGGATCGCCTGCTTCAATATAGTGTTGCCATTGATCTAGTAAAAGATAGCGATCGACAAGGTCATAGTAATTACGACGGGTTACGGATTCGTGATGGATTAAGACAGCGCGCGGTGTAAAAATGATGCGCTTTCCAAGGTTAACAAGTTTCATACATAAATCAACGTCCTGATAGTGAGTAAAGAAATGCTCATTAAAATGATTGACCGCCTGAAAATCATGTTTTCGAACCATCATACAGGCAGCAGTCACAGCAGAAACCTCACGCGCACAAACTAGAGAGCCAGCGTAACCATCAACATCCGACGGAAAGCCCCTCATAATGTGATCAGCCGTTCCTCGACTGCCCATTACAACGCCCGCATGTTGTACTGTCCTATCTGGAAACAGCAAAAGTGCCCCAACAGCACCAACATCAGGTTGCTCTGCGTAATATAAAAGCTGCTGTAGCCAATCTTCGGTGAGCACCTCTGTATCATTATTTAGGAAAACCAAATATTCGCCGTTAGCATAGGTTGCTCCTAAGTTATTTGCCCGAGAGTAATTGAAAGTGCCAGGAAAGTTTAAACGTTTGATAGGGTGCTGCCGCATTGTTTGCAATGCTCTTGGATCGTCTGTTTCGTTGTCTACCAAAACTACTTCAAAATTTGGATAGTTAGATAGGGTAAACAGACTGTTTAAGCAGCGCTCTAAATGGTCTGGGGCGTTCTTAGTAGGAATGATTATACTAATCAGCGGATGCTCGGTACGAGGAGCTGAAATAAGACCTAATCGATGATTGCCAAGACTCTTTGCCGTAGCTGGCAGCCCTAATCGTTCTAAATGTGAACGCACTGCTGCTTGCTGAAGTACTTCGACAGCAGGTTTCGCTTGAGGATCACTAGCAACACTTCCTTCGATTTTGCGCCAATGATAAAGAATCTTCGGAATATGACCAATATTTTGAGTAATTTCGGAAAGGCGTAACACTAGCTCATAGTCTTGGACACCGTCGTACTGGCGATCAAACCCTCCAGCAGCGACAACTAACTCTCTTCGTATGCTTAGAAAGTGACCCACATACATGACGCCGCGAAAGTATTCTGGCGACCAGTCAGGCTTAAAAAATGGTTCTATATAATGAAGACCAGAGGAATCAATTTTATCCTCATCGGAGTAAACCAGATCAAAACCTTGCGAAAGCTTTTTTAGAGACGCTTGTATAGCATCTGGTGTGAGCGTATCGTCATGATCAAGAAAGCAAACATAGTCACCACTGGCAAGTTCTAAAGCTTTATTTGTGGCAGCACTAATACCACCAGATGGCTGTAATAAGACCTTGATTCTAGGGTGTTTTTGAGCAAGTGTTTCAAGAACACTTCGGATCTCACTGACTGTTGAGCCGTCATCAACAATGCACCACTCCCATTCTGTCGACGACTGATGCAAGACACTCAATACAGTATCAACGAACCAACTGAGTGATGAGTTAAATGTTGGTGTAAGAATGCTGATTTTAGGAGTGCTTGCTTCAAAGCAATTAACTTGCTCTTGGATTACAGGGTCAATTTTTTTCCAAAATTCACTAGGAGTGATTTCAGGAGGAACGACTACGGGAGCTGGCGTTAAAGGAGCAGGTTCAACGTAAGAACGCCATTTATCTTTAGCGTTCGTCAATAGCCGCGTCGCCAGCCTCAAAGTAGGCTTTAAAGCCATGCCAGGGTAGCGTCGAACTAGCGTTTTAGCATTAAGCCATCGAGTTCGCAGTTTCCAAAACTTACTGCTTTCCATCGCTTGAATTACAGCTTGACTATGCTGTAATTCAAGCTGCGTCCGATGCAGTTCGGAGTTCAAGGTTTCTAGATCCATCTTGATTTATCCGCTTGTGATTGCGATGAGCTGGCTGGTAGAACGTTATGAACGTCTATAATTTACCTTACGGTGGCGTGTCCTACCAAATTTGAAAGGATAATTGTTTACTCAACCCGCATAGTTTAGTTTGAGTTTATTAATGGATGGTTTGTAAGCCCATACCTGTTTCTTTCAGCTCAAAACTCACCTTCACCCCTTTCTCTGTCACCGCTTTTGCGTTTTATAAATGATGAACTGTCCCAGCGCACCAACGCTTTCGACATGGTAGGACGGCAAGTCGGGGCTAATAGACAAATTTGTGGTGTAGCGGCTGAAGAGGACGAAATTTTGTCGCTGCGTACCTTCGGCGATAATTTGTTTGATTTTGGCTTGGTTTGACTCTAGCTCTGACTGGCACACCCGTTGCAACCCAAAAGTTGTTGGTACTTTGGCACAGACTTCCGATTTCAAGTAGGCGATCGCAGCCTGTGTGGCGAAATCATCGTAAGCGTCCTGCTCTGGATTGGTGATTGCCAGCGCCCCACCTAGCCCTAAAAGAACACACCCACCGACGATCGCGCCCGTTTTGATCTTTTTCATGCTGCTGCCGTCAGTCATTGCAGTCGTTTGTCTAAGCTTGAGACGGTTCACCATTGCAGGTTGTTTCAACCTCGCTAATCGTTGTGTTGGCAAGGATTATGCGCTAAAAGCGAAACAAAAGCCAGCTTTTGACCTTTCTCCGGATGCTTCTAGGAAGGCACACTGCACTCAATTATGGCGGGTCTTGTCTAAGCCAGCACAGTTTCTGATTCAGCCAGGCATCTGTCAGTGAAGGTGTCGTATGCGGTTTGTTATAGAGAAATTAATTTAGGGTAACGACATCTTTGCCATTCAAATGCTACAATCAGTATCGCACGGCGAGCGTAGCCAAGTGGTTAAGGCAGAGGATTGTGATTCCTCCACTCGTGGGTTCGATCCCCATCGTTCGCCCTTCTTGTGTACAGTGACTAATTAGTGTCATCTGTGACAAGTGATTGTCATCGTAACAGTTTGCTGCCGCTGAGCTATTGGTAGCAGATTAGTATTTTTCAGTAAAAAATTGAACGCTATTAGTGGCGGCAACCGATTTTACGACGGTCAAGCGTTGTAAGGTTTCCCGGCTGATTAGCTACATCCATACAGATATAACTATTGCCATTCCTTTGCCTGGGAGATGTTATCCCTCTTCCAAGCCCTTACTTGAAAGACTCAGCTAAAGCTGTCTTCGATCGCGCTACTGAAAGCCGTACTCGCTCTATCTGCGAGTCATAGGCAGCTTTTTGCTGCGGCGACGCATCGCCTGGGTTAGCCCTTAAAATTTGCTCATAATAGCGGAAAATTTGAAACGCATAGCTAGCGATCGCAACCTGCTCTTGAGACAGCGACCTGACCCGCTCTACTAAAGCAGCACAGGTAGCAGAGCTTGGTAAGACAAAAACATCAGCATATAGTGGCGGCACGACATCAGCCCGTTTTGCCAATTCGTCTAGTAGCCCAATCGCTTCCTCAGATAGTTCCCCATCAAAATCAGCTAACGAATTAAGCAGGGCTACTAGAAGGAATTTTGAACGTTTCTGCTTCAATTTAGACCTGTACAGCGGTAATCAACTCCTTCAGAATTCTAGCAAAACTTAACCTTATGGTTTCTTTCAATTGCCCTTATCACTGGTGATAGCGGTGATCGCCTGTACCCTTTTTCTAACTTGCCGACCAAACTTGTGACGTTAATCAGTGCGTGGTAATCACAGATGCCTGCATAAAGGCAATTTGCGCTTGTGATACAGCTAGATTGAGCAAGGTGGTGGGGTAGGATGCTATAGGCTATTCTCTACTCGCCGAGCGATCAGTCATACCCTACCCAAAACCCTGTACCCTCTTAGAACTTAGAGGCATGAGTCCCAAAATGCGTTTACAGCTAGCAGTGAATCGATCAACGTTTGCTCTGCGGCAATGGGTGGCTCATCCAGTCATCAGAGTCGCCTTGCTATTCATTGTATGTTGTGTACTGCTGCTGTTGTATCGCCATTACAGCCTCTTTAGCTCTTATGACCAGGGCATTTTCAATCAAATTTTCTGGAACAGTCTGCACGGCAGGTTCTTTGAAAGCTCCTTATCGTCTGGATTATCGGCAGAGGTAACGCTTCAGGGTGCGATTCCCCTTGTGTCGTACCGTCATCTGGGGCAGCATTTTAATCCGATTTTTTTACTTTGGTTGCCGTTTTACGCGCTGTTGCCGTTTCCAGAAACCCTAAGTGTGTTGCAAGTGTTGCTGGTCGCGGCAGCTGGGTTGGTGCTCTATGTGCTGGCACGGCAGTCGTTGCCGCCAAAGCTTTCAGCCGCGATCGCTATCAGCTTTTATGGTGCCAATGCGGTGGTGGGCCCGACATTGGGCAATTTCCATGATTACAATGCGCTGCCACTGCTGCTGTTTAGCTTGCTGCTGGCGATGGAAAAGCGCTGGTGGATTTTCTTTTGGGTGCTTGCGCTCCTTGTTTTGAGCGTGCGAGAAGATGCGGGTGTCCCGCTGTTGAGTGTGGGCATCTATCTCGTCATTAGCCGCCGCCATTGGCGTGTGGGCGTGGGTCTCTTTGCACTTGCAGTCGCCTATATTCTGCTGTTGACTAATCTGGTTATGCCTGCTTTTTCGCCCGATGTTTCGCAACGCATGATTGTGGAGCGCTTTGGTCAATATACAGGCGAGAAAGCAGCGTCCCCAGTGGAGGCGATCGGTGCAATGTTGGCACAGCCGGGTCAACTGCTAGCAGAATTATTTTCGCGCTTTCCTAAAAAGCTGTACTACCTGTTTGACCAATCCCTACCACTGGCGCTAGTGCCGTTAATTTCTGCGGATGCCTGGCTTTTGGCAGCGTTTCCACTGCTGGAATTGCTGCTGATGAAAGGGGAAACTCCGTTGGCAATTAATATTCGCTATGCCACGTTGGTTGTACCAGGTTTCTTTTATGGGGCGATTCTTTGGTGGTCGAAGCATCCAACAGCTTTCAAACCCAGAATCCAAAGGATTTGGAGCGTATGTCTGGCGCTCTCGCTGTTGTTTACAGTGACCTCTAATCCCAATCGGACGTTGTCGTTCCTGGTGCCTGATTCGATTCGTCCGTGGGTTTACTTACCGCTGACACAGCAGATACCGCACGCAGCGCAGGCGCGTAGCGTCATGGCACAGATCCCGGCTCAAGCCAGCGTGGCTGCAACAACCCCTTTAGTGCCACCGTTGTCAGGTCGGCGGGCGATCGTCCGGTTTCCGCATTCCACTCAGTTTCGCAATGAGGCGTTACAGGCTGAAAATGTTGATTACATCGTGGCTGATTTGTGGCAGTTTCAGCAGTATCAACCTGCCTTTAGGCTCGATCTTGATCTGCTGCAAGCCAGTGTGACAGCTATTAATCAATTGCTGCAAACCCAGACCTACGGTATCCAGACGTTTCAAGACAATGTTGTGCTGTTACAGCGCAATGTCCCAACCCGCTCAGAGCTTGCGGCACAATGGCTCGAGTTTACCAAGCAATTGCCTACTTCAAAGCCTTAAACAGCGCCTATGTTTGCAGTGCGGCTCTTGTTCTCCCCTTATCCTTCTCCTAGTCCTTTCCTCCTCGTTTCCCAGTCCTTCGCCACGCGATCAATGCCATAAAACTGCTGCCAGAAGCGATCGACCATCCAGGTTGGCAGCACACGGCGCATCATAAACAGCAAAAAATCACCACCCGTTGCAGCGACATAGCGCGATCGTGGTCGGCGTGCTGTCATCGCTTTGATGATTACATCGGCAACCTGTTCCGAAGTCCAGGCATTGGCGCTAGTTTGCTGCTCTAGCTGCGTCAATTTTTTCAGCGCGGCACGATACGGTGTTGCTTCTGGATCAGGTATGCCCTGCTTCACTTGTTCACCAGACACACTAATAAATTCTGTGCTGACCGGTCCTGGTTCGACTACGCTGACCCGGATGTTAAAGGGTTGCAGTTCCATACGTAGAGAATCACTGAGGGCTTCGAGTGCAAATTTAGAGGCGCTGTAAAGCCCGCCGATCGGAAAGGCAAGGCGACCGCCGAGGGAACTAACGTTGATGATCCGACCACCACCACGATCGCGCATCTGAGGAATGAGCGCCTGAGTAAGCGCCAGTGGTCCTAAAAGATTCACCGCAAACTGCTGCTGGCAAGCCCGAATCGGCACCAACTCAAGCGGTCCCATTTGCCCATAGCCAGCGTTGTTAATCAAAATATCCACTTGCCCAAAGTGGCTCAACGTTTTCTCAGCAAGGGCGATCGCCTGGTCTACTTGCCCCAAATCTGTCACCACAGTCAAAACATCCGCACCCGCCACCCGACAGTGCTCTGCTACCATATCCAGTTTGTCTCCCTGTCTCGCTGCTAGCACTAACCGAATGCCCCGGAAGCGCGCTGCCAGAACTTTCGCCAGTGCTGCACCAATGCCAGTTGAAGCACCTGTGATGAGAACAACTTGTGTAGTTAGGGAATGGGACATAGGGAAGAGGAGTGAAAGAGTGAGAAAGGGAAAGAGTAAGGAAGGGAAAGAGTGAGGAAGTGAATAAGGGAATGGCGAAATTTTACACGCGATCGTGGGTGGGCTTTATCTGTCGATTGGAGGTCATTGCAGCCAGTTTAAGCCAAAAGATATAAGCCTTTTAGTCTAAGAGCTTTGGTTGTAGCCTTTTGTACGATCACTACTGACTCATCTTTACTGGCTATTACCCATCAACTACTACCCTTATGGATACCGATACTTTTTTACACCGACTTCCCTGTTTTATTGAACCTTTTCGGTCAATGCACTGTCTTACTCTATAGAACGGCAAAATGAAGGGAGTGACGTTCCTGGTGTTAGTTGTGCCGACTGCGTCTAGCGATCGCCCAGACGGTGAGACTGATCATTATCTGGTGCAGCAATGTCTAAAGGGAGACACTCGGAGTTTTCGGGTTCTCTATCGTCGTCATCAACAGCGGGTGCGATCAATCCTCTACCAGCTTTGCGACCCGTCAGCGTTAGATGATTTGGTGCAGGATGTGTTTCTACGTGCCTGGAAAGGCTTACCAAAGTTCCGCCAGTCTGCTCAGTTTTCCACTTGGCTGTACCGCATCGCCTGGAACGTTGCCTCAGACCAACGACGAGCGGTAGCGCAAGGGCGAACGCGGCTTCAGGTGATTGGTAGTCAAACCCTGACTCAGTACGACGATCCTGGTGTCACCCAGTTACACTATCAGGATTTAGTCAAACGGGGTTTAGCAAGCCTGAGCGCCGACCATCGAACGATTCTGGTACTGCATGACCTGGAAGAAGTGCCCCAGAAAGAGGTTGCCGAAATTTTGAGTATTCCCGTTGGTACGGTCAAGTCTCGTCTGTTTCACGCCCGCGCAGCGATGCGTCAATTTCTCCAGAAGGAAGGAGTTCAGTTATGAGCCAGTTCTCAAATGATGACCATAAGTTGGTCGATTTTCTCAAGCAGCATCGTCCTTCCGTTCCCGCGGCTGATCCCGCTTTGGAAGATCGGCTCTTTGACGCGATCGTGGCTACCGCGCAACCAACATCGCTGGCAGATCGTCGAGCGTCTCGCTCCAGGCGATCAGTAGCGTGGCTAGTCCCCTCAGCGATCGCAGCAGGTTTAGTCGCAACGGTAGTTGGCTACCGTACACTGATGCCTGCCCAACCCAGTGCTACCGAACTGGCGAGCCTGGAAGCTTTTGTTGAGAGCAATTGGCAAGGCACGCTCAACAACACTAGTGACGAAGCACCCTTTGGTGACGTGGCAACCAACTAAGCAGCAAAGCGAAGGGCTGAAGGCTAAAAGTTTGGTCAGTGCTCAGTCGTTAGTGGTTAAAGCTCTCCCCTTCTCCCCCACTCCTCTTTCCTCTTTTTTTCTCAAGGATATGAAGCTCATGTCTCCTCGCTATGTTTTTGCACTGATTGCTGCCGTAGCTGCCCTTGGAGGGGCAGTGGCGATCGCTAATCCCTCTGTGCTAAGGCTGCCATCGATCGCTCAGGCTCCCACAGCGGCTTCTAGCTCAAAGCCACCTCGCCCAGACGAACCAGGATGGTTAGAGGATTTGAACCTCAGTGCTGATCAGGTGCGGCAAATGCGTGCTGTCCGAAGCCAGTATCAAGACAAAATTAGCCAGGGTCGGCAAAATGTCCGTCAAGCCCAGCAGGAACTGCGAGAGCTAATGGCAGGAACGGCATCAGAAGCCGAGCTTCGCACTAAGTACGGTCAGGTCAAAACGCTCAAACAGCAGGTTGGCGATATCCAGTTTGAAAGTATGCTGGCAACGCGCAAGGTGCTAAACGCTGAGCAGCGTCGTACGTTTGCTAACCGTGTGATGAAGAGACGACAAGGCGACGATCGCAGACCAGAACGAATGCAGCCACCACAAAGCTAGCTATTCCCTTATTGAGTTAGCAGCTACGCCACATCTGCTGTGATCGCACTCATAGAGTTGCCCGGATTCGCGCTTAAAGACCATGCACACTAGCCTCTTAAGGAAGCTATGTCCCTAGAACTAACCACCAATGATTTAGTTACGCTAGAGCAGTATCGGCTACAACGGTTCCGCTCGTTTTTCTTCAGCACTCTCAGTGCGTGCCTGCTTCGACTGGATGAGCACCAGACTTTAATCATTCATTGTTTGGAACCGCAATTTGTTGATCAACTCCTGAGCCAAATGGATCAACTGCGCTGGTATGCACGCATTGTTTTGGGGGTTTCCTGTCTCACAATCAACTTTGTGCAGGAAGAAATCTATCGAACGGCAACGGACAACGCCTACTGCTAAACGTTTTCGGTATTAGTATGTCTTACTGCCTAGTGAAACTGCTGTGCCATCACTCGCTCTACTAAGGCGATAGATCAGCTTTAACCAAACTGGCACATGTCTTTCCAGGCTATACTTCTAGCCAGTCAGCGTTCTAGCCCGTGTCGTGAAATCTTCATGCACTATATTTACCTTCACGGGTTTGCATCCAGCCCACGATCGACGAAGGCAAGAGATCTAAGCGATCGCTTTGCTGCTCTAGACATTTCCCTCAGTATTCCAGACCTGAACCAGAACGACTTTTCCCATCTCACCCTCAGCCGCCAGATTCAGCAAGTAGAAGCACTCTTTCCACCCGCACCTGCACCTGTGACGCTGATTGGCTCTAGTTTTGGCGGATTGACCGCTGCCTGGTTAGGAGAGCGACATTTACAGGTTGATCGTCTTGTCTTGCTAGCACCTGCCTTTGGCTTTTTGGCTCATTGGCTGCCGCGATTGGGCGATCAGGTGGAGCAGTGGCAAACAGATGGTTATCTGCCGGTCTATCACTATAGCGAGGCAAAAGAACTGCCCCTCCACTATGCGTTTGTGGCCGATGCCGCACAGTACCAGGAGGAAAGCATCGCGCGATCGCTCCCCACACTGGTTTTGCACGGCAGGCATGATGACGTGATTCCCCTACAAGCCAGCCTTGACTTTGCGAGAACTCGACCCTGGATAAAGTTGGTGGAACTTGACAGCGACCACGCCCTTACAGACGTTAGCACCGAAATCTGGCAGGCAATACAGAGCTTTTGCGCCTTGTAGTAGGGACGTTACATGTAACGTCCCTACAGATGCTTCTTACTTCCGGTGCCCGTTGCGAATGGGCGTTCCACAGGGATAGGTCGCGACCAATTCCCGTGCAGCAGATTCCACCACTGGAATAGGAGACGATACCGAATGGGTGGGGTTCGCCTTTGCAGCCAGGTAGTCTGCCTGGAGTTTAGCTAACAGCGCTTCTCGTCGATCGTACAAGCGCTTCAGCGGACGAGCCTCACACTGATCAATGACGTAGGCAGTCATGATGGGTAGCGCGATTGTGCTGTCGGTATAGCAAACGATCGTGTTGGGTAACTCATCTGGGTCAACCTTGCCCCAGCTTACTGCTTCGCTGGGTGTGGCTCCTGACAAACCGCCTGTATCAGGACGAGCATCCGTCACCTGGATGAAGTAGTCGTGACCACGCTCTTCTAGACCCAACACTTCATGCAATTGAGGCTGGGTTTGCAGCAAGAAGTTTTTGGGACTACCGCCACCAATAATTAACGCTGCACTTTTTCCCTCTACGTCAGCAATGCCACTGTCACGCGCTGCATAAGCGATCGCAGCGGTTTCATTCACATCCAGCGATGGGTCTAGCACCAGTTGAGAGCCTTCGAGGGCGATCGCCGCGACGTTCATACCGATGGAGCTATCGCCAGGAGACGAAGTGTAGATCGGCACGCCACATTCGTATGCAGTCGCTAACAAGCAGGAATTTTTTACACCCACTTGCTTTTCCACTTCGCTCACATACTTACCTAGCAGGTAATGAAACTCTGCCGTACTCATGCGCTTTTGGAACGGTTCTGCTTTCAGCAGTTCGCGTAGAAAGGCATCAGTTTCGAGCAGCACGTCATAGTCAAACACAATGTCGTAGATGCGAATGCGCCCTTCCTGCCGCAGCTTCACATCATCCAAAAAGGGGCTACTAGAGTACAGTTCCAGTCCCAAACCATAGTGCATATCGTGATAGAGATTTGCACCTGTGCTGATGATCCAATCCACAAAGCCGTGGCGCATCAAGGGTGCAAGTACCGAGACTCCAAAGCCAGCGGGTGTCATAGCACCGGATAGACTCAGCCCGACTGTAACGCCCGGCTGCATCACTTCGCGGCTCAACAGATGGCAGATTTCGCGCAAACGCGCAGAGTTGTACGCCGTAAAGTAACCGTCAATCAGGTCAACGACGCTGATCGAGGCAGGCATGGGGGAGGGTGCGATTTTGTGACTGAGCAATTTCGACATTTTTCGACTCCAGCAAAAATGGACAGCATAAAAGCATTGAGAGGGTTTACAGACAGCACCGCAACGAAACCGACACCCCAACGCAAGCAAGGGCGAGCGACACAACGATCGGTGGGCTGTTAAAAAGCAGACTAAAACAGACTGGCTGCAACACAGCTAGCTAAACTCAGGGTTCCCGACTACGAGGGAAAAACCTGAACTTTAGTCATATGCAAACAGGGAAGCTTTCTTCCAGTGACTATCGCGCTGTTCAAGCTACGACATTACGGTTCAAGCCAAAAAACGACTACAGAGCTTGCAAGCCCCCTATAAGGAAGGCAGCATAGCAACAGATTTTTATTTGATTTAAAAATTCTCCCTTAGAGAACATGACCGACCCAGTTCGCAAGCCATAGGTGCAAGAATCGTTCAACAAGGAACTATTCAAGCCAAATCCTACTAATCGTGAACCTTAAGTTACAGGTCGGTCAGTTCATACTGGGCGCTTCACAGCGGTCAACCCAGGATAGAGCGGGGTCGCATTGCCGCTTCCGCTTCAGTTTCATCTCCAGGTACCAGAGCGGTCTCCACGGATACCCAGTCAAGGAAGGAAGTTTCAATGCTCTTTACACAGCCTTCAAACACTAGCACGACTAATTTAACACTAATATTTCAGGGCTTCTTCATCAAATGGATGATTTTTTCATGTCGATGTTTAAGACTGTAGCTAAAACGACATCAACTATTCTTTAACCTATTCTCAGTACACACTATAGCTTTGGAAACAACCGTGGCATCACCTACCGCTAATCAAACACCATCTGATCGTGCCTCTTCTCTCACTGCTGATCAACATCGCCAGAAAATGGAGCGACGCAAAGAAGTTCAGGAGCAACGCCTTGCTGGCATGACTGAGGCAAAGGGACTGATCATCGTGAATACTGGAAACGGCAAAGGCAAAACCACGGCTGCACTAGGGATGGTTTTGCGATCGCTGGGTCATGGCTACCGAGTAGCGATCGTACAGTTCATCAAAGGAGCCTGGGAACCAGCGGAGAAAGCTGCCTTTAGCCACTGGTCAGACCAACTGGAATTTCATGCGATGGGTGAAGGCTTTACTTGGGAAACGCAAGATCGCGATCGCGACACCCAAAAAGCTCAAGAGGCTTGGGAAACCGCCCTTACTTATATCCGAAACCCCGACTTCAAACTCGTCTTACTCGATGAAGTCAATATTGCGCTTAAGTTGGGCTATTTGACCATTGAGCAAGTGTTAGCAGGATTGGCACAAAAACCAACTGATTCCCACGTCATTTTGACTGGACGAGGCGCACCGAAGGAATTGTGTGATCGTGCAGACCTCGTAACCGAAATGACGCTCGTCAAACATCCCTTCCGCGAACAGGGCGTGAAAGCCCAACCTGGAATCGAGTTTTGAGCAAGAAGTTCCCATAAGGACAGTCATAACGTATTCATAACAATCGTCAGGAGAGAGTTATGGCGTAGTAGTAGGTCGCTCAGACTGACAGATACGATCGCCCAACCAATGCATTTTCTAATCAATCAATAACTAATACGAAGCCAAGACCTATGCAGGTATACTGGCAGCGTGTTAATAATACTTGCATAAGCTCTCAGCATGAAGGCAACACGTACTCAGACATGAAGAACCTTGTGCAATCCTAGTTATCGCTCTCTAGTAGAGAGCCTACAGAGGAGGCTTTAGTTGTGTCCGGCTACTGAGGCGTTGATGATGAAAAAGTGGCGATGGTTTTTAGGGCTGGCTTTAGTGGGTTTGCTGGCAGCGTGTGGAGTTTCTAACAGCCAAGCGCCTACCCCTGTCACGTCTCCTGTGCCGACTTCAAATGGCATTACCCTAACCGTTTCTGCTGCTGCCGATTTGAATGACGTTTTTCCAGCGATCGGCAAACTATGGGAGCAAGAGACAGGGAACAAGGTGACATTTAACCTGGGTTCAACCGGGCAACTGGCACAGCAAATTGAGCGGGGTGCGCCTGTTGATTTGTTCGCAGCAGCCAATAAGAAATTTATTGAGGCGTTGGATAAGGAAGGGTTGATTTTCTCTGAGACGAAGGCGCTGTATGGGGTGGGACGGCTCACACTCTGGCAAAGGGACGGCAGCACCCTTGAACTGAAAGACATCAAAGATCTCACTAAGCCAGCGGTTAAGCGCGTGGCGATCGCGAATCCCAACCATGCGCCTTATGGCGTCGCAGCACGGGAGGCGTTGCAAGCGGCGGGTCTTTGGGACGAAATTCAACCTAAGCTGATTCTGGGAGAAAACATCAAGCAAACGCAGCAATACGCCGAAACGGGGAATGTGGAGGTGGCGATCGCTGCTCTCTCTCTTAGCGTCGAGAAGCCTGGAAAGTGGACCTTGATTCCTGCGACACTGCACAAACCATTAGAACAAATGCTGGCAGTGCCGAAAAGCGCTCCCCATCCTGAAGTCGCTAAACAGTTTGCTGCGTTCATCAACGGCGAGAAGGGAAGACCGCTGATGCGGAAATATGGTTTTGTGCTACCCGGAGAAAAGGCTGTTTTATAAGGCAGAGGGCACAAGATAAAAGGCTGAAGGCAGAGGGTAGGTTTCCCAGAACGTGAGCTGACGGGAGGCTGAAGGCTGAAAGGAACAAGAGGGCATAGGGCATGATTTGGCAACCTTCGCTGTTGTCGTTACAGGTCACGATCGTTGCGAGTGGTTTGATTCTGATCATCGGTCTGAGTCTAGGAATTTTTCTAGCCAGAACCCAATTTCCAGGGCAAATTTTTGTCTCTACCATGCTGAACTTGCCGCTGGTATTACCGCCTAGTGTGGTGGGTTATTTCTTGCTATTGGTCTTGGGACGCGGTAGCCCACTCAAGGAATGGCTGGGAATTGACCTGCTCTTTACCTGGCAAGCTGGGGCGATCGCATCTACGGTAGTCGCGTTGCCCCTAATGGTGGAATCAACGAGAGCCGCGATCGCCAGCATCAACCCCGAACTGGAAGCTGCCGCCCGTACCTTAGGCTCGAGTGAACTGGAGGTACTCTGGCGGATCACCATGCCTTTAGCCTATCGCGGCATACTGGCTGGCTTTGGGCTGAGCGTAGCGAGAGGCTTGGGGGAGTTTGGAGCCACGCTTATGGTGTGTGGCAGCATTCCCGGACGCACTCAAACCTTACCGTTGGCAATCTATGACGCAGTGCAATCCCAAGACTATGGGCTGGCAAACGTGATGGTGATGCTAATGACCACGATCGCCTTTGTCCTCTTGTGGGGCGTGAGGCGTTTGGAAAGAGAGCATGCAATTAATCGTTGATATTCAGAAACAGCTCCCCAATTACTGTTTAGAAGTCTCGTTCACTATTGAGGGCGAAGCGCTAGGCATTTTGGGCAGTTCGGGTTCTGGCAAAAGTATGACTCTCCGCTGTCTTGCTGGCATTGATACCCCCAGCAGCGGCACGATCGTGCTAAATGGACAGATCTTGTATGACTCTCGTAAGGGGATCAATCTGCCGAGCCGCGATCGCAAAGTGGGATTTCTCTTTCAAAACTATGCCCTCTTTCCCCATCTGACGGTAGCGCAAAACGTCGCCTATGGGTTGAAAGGGCTGTCTACCAGTGCCATTGCTGGACGAGTGGCAGCTCAACTAGAGCAAGTGAAGCTTGTAGGCTTGGGCGATCGCTATCCCCATCAGCTCTCAGGCGGGCAGCAACAGCGAGTAGCGCTGGCGCGGGCATTGGCAACCGACCCTAATGTGCTGTTGTTGGATGAGCCGTTTTCCGCTCTCGATACACATTTACGCCATGAACTCGAAAAGCAACTCATCAAAACACTAACTCACTACCAGGGGATTACCCTCTTCGTCAGCCATAACCTGGAAGAAGCTTACCGTGTCTGTCAAAAATTGCTGGTTCTCTCCTATGGAAAAGTCGTAGCGAATGGACAGAAGCAAGCCATCTTCGATCGCCCCGGTACACTCACCGTAGCTCAACTCACAGGCTGTAAAAATTACTCTCGCATTCAACAGCTTGATGCCCACACTATCCATGCCCTTGATTGGCACTGTACACTCCACACAGCAGAACCCGCGTCAGCACATACCCATGTCGGCATTCGCGCCCATCACCTGACCTTTCCTGAGCAGCCACAGTCGGAGAATACCTTTCCCTGTTGGCTGGTTTGGACTAGCGAAACCCCTCACCGCATGACGCTGTACTTGAAACTTGGTCAACCACCGATCGACCTCGACGATTATCACCTCCGGGCAGAAGTCTTCAAAGAAAAGTGGGAGCGTTTGCAAAACCGTCCTTCCCCCTGGTTTGTCTGCATAGAGCTATTGCAATTACTATTGCTAAAGCCTTGAAACAACTAACCGCCGCAGCGCATTGCGATCGATCCGTTGCCATCCCGCAAAGTGAACCAATGTGAAGCAAGAAAACGACCTTTGCAATAACTTGAAGCAAATTCGGTTACGCCTAGGCATGAGCCAGCAGGATGTAGCAGCGATCGCGGGCGTATCGCGACAAACCATTGGAGGGGTGGAATCAGGGCAATATGCCCCCTCTACAACCGTGGCGCTCCGGCTAGCAAAAGCGTTGGGTTGCCAGGTCGAAGATTTGTTCTGGCTAGAACAAGACACTGCCGAAATTGAAGCGATTCCCAGCCAGGATTTCTCAGTAGGCAGACCGTTGCGCTTAAGCTTGGCACAGGTCGGTGGACGTTGGATTGCTCACCCGCTACAAGACAAGCAAGCCTTTCGGCTGGAGATGATTCCTGCTGATGGGGAAGGCAGCCATACTGCCAATGCACCCACTATGCGAGTTAAATTGCTGGATGACCTGGAGAACCTTCATCAAACGGTTGTTTTAGCAGGCTGCACCCCAGCACTGTCGCTATGGGCACGGGCAGCAGAACGGTGGCATCCGCACCTGCGCGTCCATTGGACGTTTGATAACAGCATGAGCGCTCTACAAAAGCTCTGCCGAGGAGACGTTCATGTAGCTGGGATGCACTTATACGATCCCGTTACTCAAGAACATAATGTGTCCTTTGTACAAGCGGTCTTGCAAGAGATTCCAGCCGTCTTAATCAACCTGGGCAGTTGGGAAGAAGGCTTACTCCTACAGCCTGGAAACCCCTTAAACCTCAAAACAGTGGCAGATTTAACCCAGCCTGGAGTGACGATCGTTAACCGAGAACCAGGTGCAGGGAGCCGTCAGGTTTTGGAGCGATCGCTCCAGCAAGCAGGAATCAACAACCAAGCTGTCAAAGGCTTTGATCACATTGTGTATGGACATCTAGAAGTCGCGCAGGCGATCGCAGCCGGTCAAGCCGCAGCAGGGGTTAGCACCGCAGCCGTAGCCGCAGCCTTTGGGCTGGGATTCGTGCCGCTGCACCGCTCTCGTTACGATTTGGTCGTCCTGCAACCGTATCTCGATGAGGCTCCCGTGCAGCAATTACTCGGCACGTTGGGGCATCGACGAGTGCTCTTGCAGCTTGAAGCATTGGGTGGCTATGACACTAGCCAAACAGGTGAAGTAATGGCAACGGTTAAGCCAACACGACCATGCTGATTGCCTGGTAGAAGCAGTACTCTATGTGGGCTGAAAGCTAACCTCGATCGGGAAGCTGAATTTTAGCTGTGCCAGCTAAAACCGCCATTCTAAAGATTCAACAGCTTACCCAACCCTGCAGGCAGCGGCAGGATAATCAGCACCAGCAGACCTAATGCCAAAATGCCCCACAGGTCACGGCGGTTATCCAACTCGGTGACATCATTAAGTGCGGGTTCATCAGAGGCAGGCATCAAAAATAACAGCACTGCCCAAACGAGTAGATGAGATTGCACCAGCGAGAGTAACAGCAGCAGCAAACGGGAAATCTGACCGATCGCCGTGCCTACCCGTTGCCCAAACATGGCATGGACAATATGACCACCATCCAGCTGCCCTACAGGCATGAGATTAAACGCCGTGACCACAATACCCAGGCAGCTTGCGACTGCAACTGGATGCAGGTCAAGACCAGAACCAGCCGTTAGCGCACCACCCAGCGCTAGCTTGCTCAACAGCGCCAGCAGCAGCGAAAAGTTAGGGTTTAGCGCCTGCAAATTAAATGCTTCAAGCTTCTCAGGCAGATCCACGACCTCCGAATGCGCCAAGCCCCACAGCAGCAGCGGCAGCGCTACGACAAAACCTGAGAGTGGACCTGCAATGCCCACATCAAACAAGGCACGACGATGGGGAATCGGCGAGCGGATTTGAATAAACGCGCCAAACGTCCCAAACGGAAAGAGCGGGATGGGGATAACCGGAATAAAATACGGCAGCGTTGCTTGAATCTTGTACCGACGTGCAGCGAGATAGTGCCCCAGTTCATGAATGCCCAGAATTGTCATCAACGTGAACGCGTAGGGCAAGCCCGTTACCAGCGTCGCCGGTGAAAGCTGTACGGTTTGCTTCTCTAGGTCCAGCCATGCCAGCGTTGTTGTAAAAAAGGTAGCAAGAAACAGACCGATCGCCAGAAACGGTCGAGCCACTGTCTGTTTGCGCGGTTTGGCACCGGGCAGACCATTAGCATCAGCCGCACCTTGGGCTTGGGGATTAGGCACCAAGACAAAAAATGGTTTCTGATTAGCACCCTCTTGAAATACGACATAGAAGCGATCGCCAAACTGTTCCGCCACATTTTCCTGAATCGTTTGGTACGCCACTTCTGGCTTACTCCGCAACTGCCCCCGGCACACGATGGCTTGCGGACGATACTCCACGTTTTGCAGATAATAGACCGACCAGGGAAAACAGTTTTGCAGGGTTGTTTCCTCTGCTTTGTCGATCGGGCGCGGCAGTGCCGGAATTGTAACCGCTTCCTTTGTCACCTCGGTTGGTTGCCCTTCCCCCTCTGCTACCGATGAATTAACGGGCGGTGACGAAAGGCGATTCCGCTGGATCAAAAACCAATACAGCAGCAAGCAAACTGCCGACAAAAGAAGGATGAGCTGCGATGGCATTGGTTTGCCCTTCACCAAAACCCAACCGCTCGACACGATCGCTGGAGCCATTGCCACCAACCACAGCAGCCAAACAGGCGTTCGGGTCACGCCAGCCACACGCCGCACGATAAAGTAGGTGATGAGTCCTAAAAGGACCAGCAGAAGTAACGGATTCATGCGTCTAGTCTCGTCGGTCTGGAAGAATATACGGTCTGAAAAGAATGCTAATAGTCTGAATCAGTGTGGCTAGGAGCGATACAGCACGATCGGCTTGCAGAACAATCGCCTTACAAGATAATCGCCTTACGAGACAACAGTGTTCGTGAATGACACATTCACTCCATCACAGCTAGCATCCAGAACTCACCTAGTTTAAAAGCCAAGTGGCACAAATGCGAACATATCCAGAATGCGACAAGGTGCTTGTCTAAGTACCCCCTCCTAAAGTAGCCTGCGCCAGACAGTTTCCTTTTAACTTTGCACCTTACAGTGCCCTCTAACCAACAGTGTCATTAAATCAACAGTGCCATCAAACCAACCGAGCGATTCTGCACCCCTCTTGCCCCCACAACCCGCGATCGACCAAAGCCCTATCAGCCAAAGCTCCACTGTAGCCAAGCAACCCCGCTTGCTGCTGCCCCGGTCTCAGGGCGATCGTCCATCCATCTTCGCCTTCCCCCCTAATCGAGACACTTTAGGAGGAACTGCTTATCTTATTGTAGAAGCAGTCAACATTCTCGTGGATTGTCCTGCCTGGGATCATGCCAACCGTACCTTTTTAGAGGCACAAGGCGGCGTAGAATGGCTCTTCCTCACCCATCGTGGCGGCATTGGCAAAGCCCGCGAAATTCAGCAAGCCTTTGGTTGCCCTATCGTCATTCAGGAGCAAGAAGCCTACCTTCTTCCAGGCTTGACCGTCACACCCTTTGAGCAAACGTTGACGCTAACGCCTCAAACCCGTGCAATCTGGACATCAGGGCATTCTCCCGGTTCTGCCTGCCTGTATTACAGCCAGTTTGGTGGTGTCCTTTTCTCAGGTCGGCATCTGTTGCCCAACCCTCAAGGCAACCTGCTGCCCCTCAAAACGCCCAAAACTTTCCACTGGCGCAGACAATTGCAAAACGTCCAGAAGCTAGTGGAACAATTCACGCCAGAAACGCTACAAATCATTTGCCCTGGAGCAAATACAGGCTTTTTGCGCGGCAAATATCTGGTGGAAAATGCATATGAGAAATTGAGGTATGAGAAATTAGGGAGTGAGGCTGAAGGCTAAAGGCTAAAGGCTAATCGCTGAGAGTTGATCGCTGATCGCTGAAGGCTAATTGCTAAAAACTTAAACCTCAAATCTTCCTCTGCCCCTCTGTTCCTCAATCTCCTCCTCCCTCCTCCCTCGCTATAGAAATTCCCCTTCCAGTCCGTTAAACTCTCTAGCATTGCCCAAGGAGCCATTGCTGATGACCCATGACGTAAGCCAGTGGTTGACTGAGATCAAGACGTTGCGGCAGCAGTTGGTAGATGCCCAGCAGGATCGCGAACAGGCGTATAGCAGTGCGGCGAACTGGCAGCGGTTGTATGAAACCGAAGCGCAGCAGCGTCGGACGGAGGCAAGTTTGGCACGTCAAACGATCGCCGAGTTGAAGCAAGAGATCCAGCAATTAAAGGGCATGGCGTCCGTCGCAACGGCAGAGGCAGCAGACTCAACGACGATTCGAGCCGAAGTCGAAAAACTGCAAACGGTTGCTGAACTTCAGGACAAGCTGCTTGAGTCTTTAATCATGCGCGATCAGTTGACTCAAGCGCTCCAAACCGAACAAAAGAATCATGCTCAAACGCGTCAGGGTTTGACGACAGCACTAGGAGACGCGATCGATATGCTCTCAAAAGACAAAGCCCAAGGTTAAAAGGCTAAAGGCTGAAATTTTTAGCCCTTCCTCTGATGGTTCACCAGACTGCATCTTCAAGATACCCGTGCGATCAGAAATCACGCTTTGTTAAGAATTTGCCTGCCAGTGCGATCGAGTTCTGGACAACGGGCACTCTCTCACCATAGAGCGTCATGGGTTGACATTGCCCCAAGAGGTTAAAGCACCTCTCTCCCATACAGATGAAGCCACTGCTAGTACTCGGTTGGTGTTATTCGCCGAGACACATCTGCAATTTTTAAGGTTAGAGGAATTTTCTATGCACGACTTTACACCAGTGACTGTCAGCCGACGGTCTTCCCTTGAAGAACGTCAATTTGCACTGACGCAAATCTATCGCCAAGTTTTGGAACGACAACTCTACATGGCAGAGCGACAAAGCGTTGCAGCACTGGAAAAAGATTTTCTAACAGACAAAATTGGTGTGCGCCGCTTTTTGAAACAGTTTGCCTGCACTGACATCTATCGCAACCAGTATTACGACAAGCTCTCCAATGTCAAGTTTATGGAGGTCTGTTTCAAGCATTTTCTAGGACGTGCGATCGCAGATCACCAGGAAATGAAGGCTTACAACGAGATTTTGCTCAAGCAAGGCTGTGGTGGCTTCGTTACAGCCATACTGGATTCAGAAGAATACCGCAAAGCCTTTGGCTGCTTCACTGTGCCCTATCCGCGCGAACAAACCTGTTATCGATCGCCCGAAGTCTTTCTGGAATCAAAATTCCTCAACGAAGAACACTTTGGTCAACGCGGGCACTCCATACCCACAATGTATTGGCGGCAGCTTGGCTTGCTGTGCAGAAATGGCGTTTGCCGCCGCCCTGAGGCGCATAATGCGGTTACAGCAAACGCCGTAGACCGGGAAGGAACGAATACGATCGAAACCCTGCTGCATTTGCTCAAGCCAGATGATGTTGGCAAAGCTAAAGCCTTGCTCACCCAACTATCAGCAGAGGAACGAGAAGCCTTGCTAGCCTTACGTTAGAGAACCTTTCCCAGAACTAAAACTGACCTAGAAGTCCCATCTGCAAGGAAGTGGGGTATGGCGTTGTCATACCCCACTTTTTGTTAGAAGCAGTCTGATCCAAGCAATCTAGCCAAGCACCGACAACAGCAACGCTAGGTTCATTTTTAAGGAGTGCAGCCTCTAGGGCTAGAGTGAACACGCTTTGCCTTCTCATCTTCTTTACTTTTCTTAAACTTTGCGCCGACTTGAGAACGGCATGCAAATGGTTATTGTCGTTACAGTTAGGGAGTAGGGTGCATTTTGGCGTGTAACTGCCATAGTTGCTCTTTTTTCAGCGAAGCTGCCCATCCCGATTGCGGTCTAGCCTTTCACAATTTTTAACAAACAACGATCCAACGGCATAGTATAAACATAGAGGTTGAGAAAGTTACTAGAAAACGGATGCGGTTTATACAAGCGTCCAGATGAGTTAAATTTCTCGATCGTTTAAGAAATGTAACTTTTCTCCCGCTTCTTTTTTGGAAGAGCAAGAAACATTTCGTCGGTCTCCATCCACTGAGTTTGCTTGTTTCTCTCTGCTCAGGCAGATTGACTTCTAAGCTTAATTTGGTCTGGTTGTGACCTGAGCCATCCTCGACTAAACCCATTAGGAGATTGAAGTTTATGTTGGACGCATTTGCAAAAGTGGTTTCCCAAGCTGACGCACGAGGCGACTACCTCAGCGCTTCGCAGTTGGATGCCCTCAGCGCTATGGTCGCAGATGGCAACAAGCGCATGGACACCGTGAACCGCATTACTAGCAATTCGTCTGCAATCGTTGCTAACGCGGCTCGTTCACTGTTTGAAGAACAGCCTGGTCTGATTGCACCCGGTGGCAACGCTTACACCAACCGCCGTATGGCAGCTTGCTTGCGCGATATGGAAATTATCCTCCGCTACATTACCTATTCAATCTTTTCGGGTGATGCCAGCATTCTCGAAGATCGTTGCCTCAATGGCTTGCGCGAAACCTACCAAGCGCTAGGCGTTCCCGGTGGTTCCGTTGCAGCTGGTGTGCACAAGATGAAGGATGCTGCCCTGGCGATCGCAGGCGACCAAAATGGCGTGACCAAAGGCGATTGCTCCAGCCTGATGAGTGAAGTTAGTAGCTACTTTGACAAGGCTGCTGCTGCCGTCTCTTAGTCAAGTACACAGCCTTTTTTCGATTAGCCTCTGATCGCGATTATCATCAGAGGCACCCGCAAGACAAGCCTATTTTGGAGATTATTTGACGATGAAGACCCCTTTAACCGAAGCAGTCGCTGCTGCTGATTCTCAAGGACGCTTTCTTAGCTCCACCGAACTTCAAAGCGCCTTTGGTCGTTTCCGTCAGGCTTCTGCCGGTCTAGAAGCTGCTAAAGCACTAACCTCAAAAGCCTCCTCGTTGTCTTCTGGCGCTGCTAACGCGGTGTACAGCAAGTTCCCCTACACCACACAAATGCAGGGTCCCAACTACGCGGCTGACCAACGTGGTAAGGACAAGTGCGTGCGTGACATCGGTTACTACCTTCGCATGGTTACCTACTGCCTAGTTGTAGGTGGTACAGGTCCCATGGATGACTATTTGATTGCTGGTGTTGCTGAAATCAACCGCACCTTTGATCTGTCTCCTAGCTGGTATATCGAAGCGTTGAAGTACATCAAAGCTAACCACGGTTTGAGTGGTGATCCTGCTGTTGAAGCAAACTCCTACATTGACTACGCCATCAATGCATTGAGCTAGTCTCTAATGCTTCTGCCCGGAGAGATGCATAGCAGCCGCTTAAGGTTGTTCATCACTCCGGGCATTGCTTTTTTAAAGTGAGCTTACCAAGACGCTCTTTCGCCGACCTTTCGTTTCGATCGATATGGATGACGAGTCTGTCATAAAAAGTGATAGTTCACTGACTGTGGAACAAGCGATCGCTAACCTGCAAGGCGAAGACTTGGGCTTGCGGGTCTATGCCGCGTGGTGGATTGGTCGGTTTCGGGTCAACGACCCAGAAGCCATTGCCGTGTTAATCGCCGCTTTAGATGACGAGGACGATCGGACGACGGTTGGTGGCTATCCGCTACGGCGTAATGCAGCGAGGGCATTGGGTAAACTGGGCGATCGTCGAGCCGTCCCAGCGCTAGTGCGAGCTTTAGAATGTTCTGATTTCTATGTGCGGGAAGCAGCGGCACAGGCGTTAGAGGCGTTAGGTGATGCATCGTGCCTGCCCCGCTTAATTGAGTTGCTTAACAACCAAGTGCCCGGAACGTTGCCAGCACTAGAACCGCCTCAGCTAACTCAACCATTTGAAGCCATTCTAGAGGCATTAGGCGCGTTGGGCGCAACTGCGGCGATTCCTGACATCCTGCCGTTTTTAGAGCATGATATTCCTCGGATTCAGTATGCTGCTGCACGAGCCATGTATCAACTCACGCCTAGTCCTGAAGCCCAGCAGTATGGCAATCGCTTGGTGCAAGCTCTCTCTAACAAGGAATTGCAACTCCGCCGCACCGTCCTGACCGATTTGGGAGCGATCGGGTATTTACCTGCTGCCGATGCGATCGCACAAACCCCGGCAGAAAACAGTCTGAAGCTGATTGCCCTCAAGGGCTTATTGGAAAAACAACTCCAGCACACTACGCCGCCTCACTTGACCGATGGCGCAATGAAAGTCATGACCTTAATGGACGAATTACTGTAGCCGATGCTCTTAGCAGACGACGTTGATGTAAGGCGAGATACTTTGCCCTCATTCTAAGCTTCAGCAACGCCAAAATGACGTTAGCGTTACAGCACCAAGAGCGGCACCTAACTCCAGTGCTTTTATTGCTAGAAGCAGCAATGTCTTGCAGAAAGAGCGAGAATAAAATCAGCAGACTTTATGGCTCCTTTTCTCCGTCATGACTGATCACCTTTCTACCTTGATTCAGGCTGTAGAAGACGCAGATTCTTCTTATCGTTTGTTAGCCGCCGTCCAAGAGCTGGCAGCAGCCCGTTTAGAAGGAGCCATTCCGACGCTGATCGCTGCTCTGAGCTATAACAATCCAGGGGCGGCAGTAGCAGCAGTAGATGGGTTAATTCAACTAGGCGAACCCTCTATACCGGCTCTTTTGGAGCAACTGGATCTTCATAATTACACCGCTAGAGCCTGGGCTATTCGTGCTCTGGCAGGCATTGGCGATCCGAGAGGCTTAGTCACCTTGCTAGGAGTGGCGACGGCTGATTTTTCGCCCAGCGTGCGACGGGCAGCAGCCAGGGGACTGGGGATGATGAAGTGGCACTGGTTCCCAGATGATCTTCTAGAAATCGCTCAAGAAGAAGCACTGGAAGCCTTGCTTTTTGTCGCACAACAGGATGAAGAATGGGTGGTGCGCTATGCTGCCATCATGGGTTTACAAGCTTTGGCAAGGGCGATTGCCGCAACGCATCCAGATTGGCGATCGCGCATTCAGTCGCACCTTGAGCAAATTGCCGCCAATGATGAAAACTGGGCAGTGCGGGCGCGCATCTGGATGGCACAGCAGCACCTCCAAACGGAAGCAACGCCTACACCAGCGGTTGTAGCGAAGCCTTCACCCCTGTCGGCAACAGATTGGCAGACTATTTTAGAGAAACTGTACGATCGCAAAAAGCAAGAGAAACTTGTGTTAGCAGAAGGCGATCCACGCCGCTATCGTGACTTGGCAGCGTCTATAGCTCAACCATCTGACGGTGTTCAGGTTTGAAGCAGGATCATGCTGTTGATCGTATTGCACCTATTGAAGAGGTTGAAGAGCATGAGCCAACCTATATCAATGCTTGATCGTTGTTATTCCCATCAGTCAAAAACTTAAAATAGGAAAGCATTTGCGTAGTCAGTGAACCGCTATTACCATAACAGCGTTGGTAACTCGACCAATAAAGTCGATCAAGCACCGCTTCTAATTATGGGTAAACAACGCTTCAGGCTTACTACGCAAAGCTCGACGCATTTGCAACGTCTTACGGTTGCAAGCTTTAGCATTAAGTTTTTGCAACAGTATAGTGGGCTTTCTACCATAACTTGGTAGTGGATCGCACAAGACCAAGTTATTGTCACAACCGCGCAAAAACCGAAAAATCCATAGTCAGTAGATGAGCATAATAAAACGATTAGTCCCTACAGCCCAACCATTAGTGCCCTTGCTAATAACGAAGTGCAAAAGCAATAATGAGTTGCAGGAAGGGAGCTTGGGGTGCCCCTGAATAGAGACTTCACCTACTCCCTCCTAGAAGTATTCTTAGTTTCGGGACATCTAGCTACTTAGCTAAGCGCATTGATGATGTAGTCGAGGTACGAATTAGCCTCAACGGCTCCATCTCCACTTAAGCCATGATTTGCCTTGATGTATTTAAGTGCTTCGAGATACCAACTGGGCGATAGCTCAAAGGTGCGGTTGATTTCAGCCAGTCCGCTAATCAAATAATCATCGATCGGTCCTGTGCCGCCTACTACTAGAGCGTAGGTAACAATCCGCAGGTAGTAGCCAATATCCCGTACACACTTTGCTTTGCCAGTCGAGCTAGACGCATAGTTCGGACCATCCAACTGAGTAGTGTAGGGAAACTTCTGATACACAGCCGCCGCCGCCGCTTCCGCCAAACCTGGTGCCTTTTGAGAGAGTGCCTTTGCGGCTTCTAAGCTGACAGTTGCCTGCCGGAAGCGACCAAATGCCACCTGGATCTCGGTGCTACCCAGATAGCGACCTTGTGAATCAGCAGCAGCAACTGCTTCAGTTAACGGAGTCTTACTCATTGACTTTATGATCTCCTAATTTCTTTTACATCTTTTACAAACGATGGACTGAGTAACCTACTTGCAGGTAGGTCATCCGTCTCAGCAACCTGATTGTTCGTTAATGTCTTCATCCCAGTGGCATCAGCAAAGAGGGTTTAACCAACTGCCGCTGCTGCGCGATCGAAATAGGATGCAACTTCTGAAATAATGGCGCTACAGTCACCTTTGGTAATGCCATTTGGGTCATCCGCAAGCGCGATCGATGCTTCTTTCAACTTTTGAATGCCAACTGCCACAGAAGCCCCCGGAGTGCCTAAAGCTAGATAGGTTTCCCGTAAACCATTCAAGGCACGGTCTTCCAGAATACTGGCATCACCGGTAAAAATGGCGTAGGTCACATAGCGTAGGATGATGTCCAAATCTCGTACACAGGCAGCAGCACGGCGGCTTGTATAAGCATTGCCTCCAGGTGCAATCAGTTGAGGTTGTTCAGCAAATAAGGAACGAGCGGCGTTAGCAACAATAGCAGAGGCATTGCTAGAAATCCGATTAACAACATCAACCCGTTTGTTGCCATCTCTTACTAAACCCAGTAGAGCATCCAACTGAGAGGCAGGCAGGTATTCTCCCCGCGCATCAAACTGAGCAACAACCTTAGAAAAGGCATCTTGCACCATCGTTTTCAATCTCCTGAATATTGATTAATTGAGGCTGCGGAAGAACTTAATAGAGAAGGTAGGGAGTCTTGTCTTAATCTTTTTCAAGCCAATTACCATGCTTGTCAAGAATCTGATTTGGACTAAAAAGTTTAAAATCCAAACTTTACGGTAGTGCAAACTGCACCTAAAGCGAGCCTTTTCTCATGTAGCTTGATCAAGGATCATGATTGTCAAAGAAAAAGATACTAAAAGCGCGCTCGAAGCTGAGCCACAACCTTGCTCCCTTTACTCAAAGCCCTTACAAGAATTTTTATACAATGGCTATTCAGGGTTTTTTATTAAAAAATATTTAGAGATGCCTCATTCAATTTGTATTATTTTTGATGCTATTTTTAGCCACTTTTCACTCATAATCACAAACCAAATCAAGAGTGGCTTTTCTTATTTAGTATTTCCCAAGCGCCTTCAGGGTATAGGTATAGCGGTTTTATATTGTTAGGAAAACCCTTAGGAAACTCGCTTAAATTTAATGTTTAATACCTATGGTTTCACATCAGAAAAATTGTATTAACCAAAAAATCGTGACATTATATACAAGGCGCTTGTAACCCTGGTTACTTCGTCTTTGTTGGTTATTTTCAAATCTTAACAATGCTAGTTCAGCAGAAAAATCAAGGGCAAAGACTACTACTGTCAACTAATAAGCAATCTATATAGTTTTGTATAAACTGTACTTGACAAAATTTATGGCAGTAAGAAAGCTCAAGAGAAGCTACTGCCAGATTGTTATTAACAGGATTGAGAAAATTGGCGATCGCGCTCAGTCACACGCCTAAAAAGCATTGCTTAAGCAAAACAAATTGTCGGGGGTACCCAACGAAACAGATAATCGCGCGAATAGAGTGACAAGCTGAAGCTGATGCTGGATAGATCTCTAAATACTAGGCAGATGGCGTCAAGAGGATGATTTGTTGCCGCTGTAGCGATCGCACATCTTCTAGCCTGGCTCCGCTCAACGGCAACAGTTCCTCAACCGTTTTTTGCTGCGTTTGGTTGCCATCACAGGCACGCAAGAACTTCCACTCTGCGTCATCCAGGTCAACTACCTGATAATCGTAATTAAAAAATTGCCGACTCTCGCGCCAACCTTGAATGCAAGGGCTGGGTTCTGGTTTCGCTGCCAGCAGTTCCGCATCTATTGACCAGTCTTGCCGGGGCAGAGGGGCACGTGCCAAAAAGAATTCGTAGTGAGTAATTGCCTGTGGATCGAGTAGCTCAATCAAGCGATAGCGCTCACGATCGCTCAACCCGTGCGATCGCTGCATAAGTGCCGGTGCGTTCGCCAGCAATCGTTCCAAAGACCAAACCTGCGGATTGGAAAAGCCAACAAACTCTAACCCAGAGGCATCAATTAACTCAAAGACCGTCTGGATGTTGTAATCAATCTCCTGCGGATGCACGTACATATCAGCAAAGTAGCCATCGCGCTGATTTTCCCAAGACCAGCGTTCCTGTTCCCGTTTGCGGAGTCGGTTATCCTCAGGCAACGCCGCAAATAGTTGTCGCCCTACTGAAACGCCATCCGTATAATCACCCCGTTTATCTCCCTGCAACAGCGCGATCGCCTCTTGCATCAACTTAATTTCCCATCGTCCCAACTCGCCATACACAAAGATATGTAGCAAGCCCCCTGGTGCCAACTTTTTTGCCAATGCCTGAATGCCGCGAATAGGGTCAGGCGTGTGATGCAGCACTCCCACACAGTTGATGAGATCAAACTCTCCGGGCAGTTGCTCAGCATCAAACAAACTGAGGTGATGAAATTCCACCCGCGTTGCCTTCGACTTGTGACAACGCTCTTTTGCCACCGCTAGCGCTCCAGCGCTCAGGTCAATGCCCACCACGCTGGCTTCTGGGTTAAGATGCACCAGATATTCGGTTCCTACACCCGTCCCACAGCCTGCATCCAAAATTCGCGCTGTTTGATGGGCGGGCTTTTGCCCCGTACAAAAGTTGTAGGCTGACAGCCAATTCCAGCGCCAGTTATAGCCCGGAGGCGGTTCATCCAACAATGGCTCGGGCGGAAAGGGATAGGTATTGTAGAGCTTGGCAACAGCGGCACTGATAGCTTGAGAGTCGGACATGACTGGTCTTAACGTTGGATGGAGTGGTAAACCCAGCTACCATTGTCCCACATCGCTTGATGGCGGCAGCGCTATTGAAGAACTGATCAAAATGGCGATCGTTAGACTCACGCCTCTAGTTGCCAGCGCTAGTTGGATCGTTATTCAGCACAAAATTTTGCTCTTTAGGAACTGCCCCTCTAGGGCTTCTGGGGTAGCAGCCACCGCCCGATCGACATCGTCACTCAGCAACCGCTTTGCTCATAACGCTTAAAGCTGCTTAGACGTTTTCGATCGCCCACTCCGAGCTAAAATCACGTCGTTTTGTGTAGCGATACGGACCCAAAACTGCTCCCCACGTTGCTTTCTGCGTTTCAACATCAATGCCCTTGTCATAACTCTCAAACGTCTGGGCGCGTACCGCAAACCCAAGCTGCACCTGAGACTGTTTGCCCTGATACGAGAAGAGACACTGTGAACCGGGCAGGGGTTGAGCCGTAAAGCTCTCTGCATCCTGCTGTGTAATTTTGAGGATACAGCCAGGTAAATAGTCGAGTTGCTCCAACGTGATTGCGTTCAAAAACTCTGGTTTCAGCCCTGCGCCGATCGCAGCTGTTGGGTTTTTAAACGCATAGTAATGTGCTTGCAGTGGCGCTTCGGCATCATCAACTTGCCTGAGTCGTATTAAGCGCTGACGGTATGCCTGCTCTGGATACAGCACATTCGCTTGCTCGGCAAAGAGCGTCAAGCTGTCCTCGCGAAAGAGCGGCACGGGACGCTGCCACATGCGTAGATGAACGTACCAGGCAGGATCACCGATCGCCTGTTCGCGGTTATCAAATTCGCCTGCCATAGAGCGAGCAAGCGTAATCAGGGCGGGAGAAAGGGGCATAGAGCGTCACTTTAAAGGGGCTAGCCGCAGCCTTAGGTGTAGGAAAGGATAAAGGAGTGCTTCAGTAGCGTATGTAAGTGGCAAAGGTCATCAAACATCAAAAAGTCCCGGTAGGAAGCCTAGCCGAGACTTTAACAAAGCAATTTTAACAGCGCCAAGGATGTTTCAAGATTTATAGGACGTTGCCAAACAAAAATGCCCAGAGTACCCCAGCTACACCAACAGCCAGCAGCAGGTTTGTGAAAAATTGACCGGCTTCAGCATTGAACCCAAGGGCTTTATCTTCGTTACCAGCGGTGAAGAAGAGTGACCAAGCTTGATTGGTGCTAATAACTTCAGCTTGGCTATTGAAATCCGGTCTAAAGACAACGGGTTTAAGCGAAAGATTATTTGTGATGTCGAAGTCAGTTTTCATCTTGTAGTTTCCTCTATTAAACGTTTGCTCGATGACCAGTTTGTTCAACCTGTCGGTTAAGAATTTTTATAAACCTGTCAGCCAGCCAATCACGCCATGCCCGGTGGCAATTTCTAGCACTAAAAGCGAAACAAACCCAATCATGGCTAACCGTCCGTTCAACATCTCAGCGTGTTCGTTAAACCCAAATTGCTGTGTGTCGTCAGCATACATTTTGGGTTCTACAGCATATACATTTGCACGTCCACCTTCTTCAATCACTTGTCCACGAATCATGATGCTGTACCTCGCAATTAATCTTATGTAAAAGAATATAACATAATGTAAACAATTGTTGCAACAACCTTGACATCTGAGTTCGTTGCGGTCAGCCAAATTAGGTGTAAGCCACGTAAGAAGGCTCTGTTCTGGATAGACACTCCCTAGAGACAGGAACTGGTAGGGGCGATCGCTCTTTTCTGGCACGACCAACCGTTTTCGATCGCATCGCTTGAGTTTAAGCACTGCTTTCGCTATGATGCGAACTGCTGACATTTAATCTCAATAGTTTCGCGCTCTATTGAGGACTTGCTGCTTAAATCAATCATTTTTCTGACCAGTTGAGGATCTACGATGAGCATGAAAAGACGGACGTTCTTGGCTTCTGGTGCTGCAATCACAGCGGTTGCGGCTCACCAAGCCTGGAACTCAATGAGTGGCGTTGCACAAAGCGGTAAAGTCCTTAATCTCTACTCAGCACGGCATTATGATGCTGACAATCAAGTTTACGAAGGCTTCTTTAAAAAGACTGGCATTAAGGTGAATCTCGTCGAAGCGCCAGCAGATAAATTAATTGAGCGTGTCAAGAGTGAGGGGGCAAATAGCCCTGCCGATGTCATCATTACGGTTGATGCAGGCAATCTGTGGCGCATCCGGCAGGAAGATCTGCTGCAAAAAGTTCCCACTGGTAGTGCTCTCTACACCAACGTTGCTGCAAATTTGCGAGACCCAGATGGTTACTGGTTTGGCTTTACAAAGCGCGCCCGCGTCATCGTTTACAACAAAGCACGAGTCAGACCCACCGAGATTACCCGTTACGAAGACTTAGCAGAGGCAAAATGGCGCGGCAAGGTGCTAGTGCGCTCGTCTGGCAATGTGTATAACCAATCGCTTGTTGGCTCCATCATGGCAGCCTTGGGCGAAGCAAAAGCAGAGGCATGGACAAAAGGAGTCGTGGCAAACTTTGCCCGTAAGCCTGAGGGCAATGATACGTCGCAAATTAAAGCAGTGGCAGCAGGCATTGGCGATCTCACACTTGCCAATACGTATTACCTGGCACGGCTTGCCAAATCAAGCAAGGCAGAAGATCGTGAGATTGCCAGCAAAGTAGGGGTGCTTTTCCCTAACCAGCGCGATCGTGGTACCCATGTCAATATTAGTGGTGGCGGCATTGCGAAGAATGCGCCCAACCGAGACGCAGCCATCCAGTATCTGGAATATCTGGCAAGCCCAGAGGCACAGCAGATTTTTGCAGGGAGCAATTATGAATATCCCGTGCGGCGAGGCGTGACGAAAGATGCAGTCTTGACCAGTTTTGGGAGTTTCAAGGAAGATAAGCTAAACGCAAGTATCTTCGGTGAAAAGAACCGTGTAGCACTGCAATTGATGGATCGGGCTGGCTGGGCATAGCGATGAGTGTCAGGGACGATCGCATCATCAATGCTGATCGCCCTGTACCATTTGCCAACTGAGCAACACTACGGGCAACAAGCCGACGACCACGATCGCTAGGGCTGGAGCGGCGGCTTCTGCTAACCGCTCGTCTGATGCCAGATTGTAAACGCGAATCGCCAGCGTATCGAAGTTGAAGGGACGCACAATCAACGTCGCTGGCAATTCTTTCATCACATCAACGAACACCAAAATTAAACCAGTGAGCAAGCCACCGCGCACCAGCGGCAAATGTATTTTCTTTAAGGTGCTGACAGTGCCACAGCCCAGACAGCGTGCGGCATCATCAAGGCTCGGCTTCACACGCTCCAGGCTCGATTCTACTGCGCCAAACCCCACAGCCAAAAAGCGTACTAGATAGGCAAACACTAGCGCCGCGATCGTTCCGCTTAACAGCAGTCCGGTCGAAACGCCAAACGTGCTACGGCTCCAGGCATCTACCGTATTATCAAACTGACCCAACGGTACTAAAATGCCAACTGCGATCACGGCTCCGGGCACTGCATAGCCCAAAGTAGCAACTTGAGTTGCCCAGCGGTTGGCAGGACGCAGCCGTTGCCCATAGGCAAGGATGATAGCTAGCAGTACGGCGATCGCCGCCGTTAGCAGTGACAGCAGCAGACTATGGCGAGCAAACTCCCAAAAGCTGTTGCTCGTATTCTGTACAATTGCCTCACTGGAACCCGCTGCGCTGGGAAAGTCAGCATCAGCACGCGAGTCTGCTCCTGCTGCACTGTTGCCGAATCCCATTAACTGTACCAGCACCCCCGCAGGCACCAGGAAGCCCAGAAGAATGGGCAGCACGCAGGCTACGATCGCCAGCAGACTGTGCCACCTAGAGAGCACATAGCGAGGCACCGTTCGTCCCTGCCTCGCATTTTGAAAATAGCGCTGCTGCTGACGCGAGAGCCGTTCCAGCGCAATCAAGCCAAAAATAAAGAGCAGGAGTAACGCTGCTAGCTGCGATGCTGCCAACCGTTCGCCCATGTTAAACCAGGTGCGATAAATGCCAGTGGTAAACGTGGGCACTGAGAAAAACTCAACCGTGCCAAAGTCATTAAGCGTTTCCATCAATGCCAGCGATAAACCTGCCACGATCGCCGGACGCGCCAATGGTAAGGCGACCATCCTAAAGCTACGCCAGGGATTGCAACCCAGATTGCGGCTGGCTTCCAGCAGGCTACTAGATTGGGTGAGAAACGCCGATCGCGCTAACAAATACACATAGGGATATAGAACTAACGTCAGCATCACGATCGCCCCTGGCAGCGATCGCACATTAGGAAACCAGTAATCCTGAACTGTCTCCCAGCCAAACCATTGCCGCAACTGAGTTTGAATGGGTCCGTAATATTCCAGCAGTTCTGTATAGGTATACGCCAGGATATAGGCAGGAGCAGCAAGGGGGAGCAGCAGCGCCGACTCAAACAAGCGTCGTCCTGGAAAGTAACAGAGCGTCACCAACCAGGCAGTGCCGACCCCGATAAAGGCAGTACCCATGCCCACTCCTAGCATTAACCCTAGAGAATTGCCGACATAAGTGCCTAGAACGGTAGTTGCCAAATGCTGCCAGATCGATCGCGCATCAACAAAGGTGCTGCTTAACACGACCCAAAGCGGCAGCGATAACAGGAATGCTATCAATAAAGTGCTAACAGTCCAGCCATCCCAATGGGGCAGCGAAAAGCGGTTAGTGGATGACTGAGACAGCGGCGATCGCATACAGAAAACCGAGTAGAACAATAGCGGAAGATACCAACGATCACCTTACTATAGGGTGAGACTATTGCTTATAAATTTCAACTAGATGTCTGATGCTATTCTGCACCTCGATCACCTGTCGCAGCAGTTTCCAAATGCGTCCCTTCCGGCCGTCAAGCAGGTTTCATTAACGCTAAAGCAAGGCGATTTGTTAGGGTTGCTTGGTGCGTCGGGTTGCGGTAAAACGACTCTCTTGCGACTGATTGCTGGGTTTGAGCGTCCGCAGTCTGGAACGATTGATCTGGCAGGGCAACGGGTTGCAGGTGAGGGTATCTGGCAACCACCGGAGCGCCGCGATGTGGGTATGGTGTTTCAAGACTATGCGCTGTTCCCCCATCTTACAGTGGCAAAAAATGTTGCGTTCGGGTTGCAGCAACCGCGTCAGAAGCGTTTTTCGGCAAAGCAAAGACAGGCATTAACCGCAGAGGCGATCGCCCTGGTTGGCTTGACCGGACTAGAAAAGCGCTATCCCCATCAGCTATCAGGTGGTCAGCAGCAGCGCGTTGCCCTGGCACGTGCGTTAGCTCCCCAACCAGCTCTGGTCTTGCTCGACGAACCCTTGAGCAATTTAGATGTACAGGTGCGGCTGCGGCTGCGTCAGGAGATCCACGACATTCTCAAAACCAGTCAGACTACCGCCATTTTTGTTACCCATGATCAAGAAGAGGCGCTCTCTATTTGCGATCATGTGGCAGTCATGCGCCAGGGCACATTGGAACAGATCGACACGCCGGAAGCGCTGTATCAAGCGCCCAAATCCCAATTTGTTGCCGAGTTTGTCACGCAGGCAAATTTTCTACCCGCTCAATGGCAAAAAGACGGTTGGCAAACTGAGATTGGCTGGTTTCCAGGCGATGGCGTTCAGGGCAATGGCGTTCAGGACGATCGCCCAACTCCCAATCACGCCACTGTCATGTTGCGTCAGGAAGCCTTGCTGTTGACAGCCGATGAGACAAGTGAGCTGGTAATTCGCGATCGTCAATTTCTGGGACGTGAATACCGTTACTGGCTTGTAACGCCTAGTGGTCAAACACTTTACGCCCGTACACCTGTGAGCATAAACCTCCCAATTGGTACGGCTGTCCGGCTCTCCATAACTGGCGGATCGGTACAGGTGTTTCCAGGGGCTTAGCAGATTTCCAGCAAACAAAAGACCCGTAGGGGCAGGTTTGATACCAACGTGATCGGTTATCAGCAAAGATTCTGGCAAAACCTGCCTTCTACAAGCGGTACATTCTTTCTCAGAAATCTCCTTAGAGCGTGCGATCGCCATTCTTATGCAATCGTGATGTGGCAGTCGAAGGGAATATTAGGACAGACCTCAACCTTGCAACTTCCTCTGAGCAAGGGCTTCTATTTATCCTTTATCCTTTTGCCATGGAGCCTTTTATACCCTTGCTGTCAAAAGACAAGCGGTTTAACCAGTCCGTTCACTGGGTTAAACGCAGAGGAGCGATTGGAGCCAAGCAGCAAAATTGGTCGGTGACTCTCGGCGAAGGGCACTTGGTACGGTAAAGTTACAGATATGTATGATGACGATGATCTGAGCGTCCTTGATATTGAGGGTGATCTAGAGAGTCCTCTGGATCACATGGAGCCTATTGATTCTGGGTCGGAGGAGCCAAAGCCTGACCCGGAGGAAATGCTGCGACTACTTGAAGCGGCTGACACCAATCAGCGCATGCTGGCAGCAAGGGCTTTTTGTGAACTTCAAGACGCTCGCGCCGTGCCGCATCTCATTCGGTTATTGACCGAGCCTTGCCCACTGGTTCGTGTCAGCGCCGCTTATGCGCTGGGTCGCAACCCCAGTCGGGCTGCAGTGGAACCGTTGATTGCTCGCTTTAACGAGGATTGGAATGGCTATGTGCGTAAGGGTGTTGTCTGGGCGCTGGGCAACTGCCGCGATCGTCGTGCGCTGCCAACCTTAATTGAGGCGCTTAAAACCGATATTTCGGCAGTGCGATTGTGGGCAGCCAGCTCGCTAGCACAGATGGCAGACGTAGGCTACGAGTGTGTTGTAGCGTCCATACCGTCACTCATTGAGTCGATGCGCCAAGACCCGATTGCAGCGGTGCGGAGTAATTGTGCCTGGGCGATCGGGCAGCTTTGCCGTGAGTTACCGTCTAACGTTGTCTATGGCACGGCGATCGACGCGCTTTTGGAAGTGTTTGCCGAAGATGGTGAACTGGGCGTACGAGAAGATGCCAAAGCTGCTTTGCTTAAAGTCGGCGATCCTCGCGGCTTGCAGATCATTGAAGAGTTAGAACGAGACTGGTTTCTTTGAAATGTCCTTAACGCGCTGTGGCACCCAACCTACTGTAAGCGGTGTACCCAACCTCAGCACTAAAAGTTGGATTGACGTTACTCATGCAACGACTTGATCACGCATTATTACTGCGATCGCGTTCGGTTAACCGTGCTAAGGAAAGAGACTGTCTAACAGGTACATCCTCTACTCTAGAAGGAGAGAGTAACGCATTGACTGAAGAACAAACGCCTGATTGATCATGCCGATTGCGCCCCTGCATCGTATTGATCAGCAATTGTTTCTCAGTGCTTTATTCTCACGTTGCAACTAGAGGTTTGTTATGCGGTCAGGTTGGCGGGTCGGTTCACTGTTTGACATTCCACTATTCATTGATCCATCTTGGCTCGGCGTGCTGGTTTTAATCGCCATTCCTAGAGGGCTGCTGTGGCAAGCCAACTTCCCGCAGTGGGGCGCTGCTCTTGCTTATAGCATGGGTGTTGTCATGGCGTTGCTGCTGTTTAGCTCAGTTGTATTGCATGAGTTAGGGCATAGCCTGGTTGCCAAAGCACAAGGCATTAAGGTCAGCTCTATCACGCTATTTTTGTTTGGCGGTATTGCGTCGATCGAGCAAGAATCAAAAACACCAGGGAAAGCCTTTCAGGTGGCAATTGCGGGTCCCGCCGTAAGTTTGGTGCTGGCGCTGTTACTGGGCGCGGTGGCTTACGCGATTCCTGATCCAACCAATGCGATTAACGTGCTGGCAGTCAACTTGGCGTTGACGAACCTCATTCTGGCGCTGTTTAACTTGATTCCTGGCTTGCCGTTGGATGGTGGACAAGTATTGAAAGCAGCCATCTGGAAAATCACAGGTAGCCGCTTTAAAGGCATTCACTGGGCAGCCCGAACCGGAAAAATTCTGGGCTGGCTGGCAGTTTTGTGGGGCGCATCCAGCTTTGTGAGAGGCGATTTTAGTGGGTTATGGATTGCCTTCTTGGGCTGGTTTGGTATCCGTAATGCGACCAGCTACGATCGCATGACCGACCTTCAGGAAACCCTGCTGCAAATTAATGCAGGCGAGGCGATGACCCGCGACTTTCGAGTGGTGGATGCCGATATGAGTTTGCGCCAGTTTGCTGATGCCTACTTGCTTGAAACCGATCGCCCGACAGTCTACTTTGCTGCATCCGATGGGCGCTACCGGGGCATGGTTAGTGCTAATGACTTACAAATGGTTGAACGCAGCGAATGGGAAACGCAGACCCTTCACCGCATTGTTAAACCACTGACCAGCATTCCAACGGTTCGGGAAGCTACGTCGTTGGTTGACGTGATTCAACTGCTGGAGTCGCAAGAACTTAAGCGGATCACCGTACTTTCTCCGGCAGATGCAGTCGCTGGCATCATCGATCGTGGTGATGTGGTACGTGCCTTGACCAAAAAGGTGAACATTCCGCTTTCAGACGCACTTATCAAGCAAATTAAAGAAGAAGGGGTTTACCCACCGGGCTTTCAACTGGGCGCGATTGCTCAGGCTGCCGCTGAAGCTGGGCAGAACTAGTTGGTAAGGAAGTGAAGAGGTAAAGGGGTAAAGAGGGGAGGAAGTGAAGAGGTGCTGACGATCTTCTACGCCTCGCTCTTTACTTTCCATTCTCCACTACGGCTTAATACTGCTTCCCACTCGCTGTCAGATAACGGTTGCACTTGCAGATTAGCAGCAAAGCATTCACTCGCCGCTGCAATCAGTGCTGTCATTACTGTTTCGATGATTGCTTCTTTGGGTAACGTTAGTGGCAGTGTAGGTAAAGTTGATGTTCCTTCAAAGACCTGTTGGAATAAGGCAGCATCAGTAAGCAATGGCATCGAGCCGTGCTGCAATAACCCTAAGCCGCGACGCAGTTGGGCACTACCAATGAGTTTAGAGCCATCTGCTAATACTAAATCGGCTCCAGTTGCTGTGCCAAAGCAGTTAGCTTGATGTGCATAACTGCGTCCTGCCTGCCCATATTGGAGGGGTACGCCGAGCGATCGCCATCCTTCAATCAAAAACTCACAAATGGTCTTGTATGCCTGTAAGCGACTAGCAGCTAAACCTGATGTTACTACGGCATAAGTTAAATCGCCTTGATGCAGCACGGCTCGTCCTCCAGTTGGTCGGCGTACTACCTCTAGTGGCACGCCTTGCCAACGCAACTGCTGCCAGCCTGCTGACCATTGCTGCTGATGGTAGCCTAATGAAATTGTCGCAGGCTTCCAGGTGTAGAAGCGTAGCGTTGGCGGGTGTTGCTCCTGAAGATGCTGTGTCAGCAACCAAGAATCTAACGCCATTTGAATGCTCCCCGGCGCTTCCAGCAAGGGGATCAAACGCCAGGTCTGCATGAAGAAATTTGGGGATAAGGGGCTGAAGTAGTAAAGGGTGGAGGGAGGAGTAAGAACTCCTTTAAGACCTAGCTACCACCAAACTCAGCCTGGAGCGGCTCGTCCTGGTCATCCGCAATCGTCGCTACCAGGGTAATGGCGCGCGAAATTTCACCAGGAGAGAGATCAGCGAGCGATCGTGTTGAAAGCACCACAATTTCATTGTCCAAGATGGCAAAACGCGCTTCTAGCGTACCTGACCAATTTAACTCAAGCAGTTTGCGAGTCAGTTTAGCCTCATCTCTGGCTGGCAGCTTCAAAACGGCTGCCCATGCACTGATCGTATCTTCATTTGATAGCCCGGTAAGCTGCACAAAGACTTCAACCGTACCGTATTTAAATTTCCAGACATAGCCGCCATCAGTCTCACTCACCATGGCTGTGTTATCACTATCCAGGCTGTCAATGACTGTTTCAATTACGTCCACAATATTTGCGGCGGCATTCTCAGCATTCTGGTTCGCTGGTTCATTATCCAAGGTGCTTGGGGCTGGAACTATCTGTTGGCTTGTCATAAAAAATTCCGTACGATCGCGTTAATAAGCGGTTAGACAAGGAATGGCAGAGCCGCTTCGGTCAGTGTGCCTCATCGCTTGCACTACCTTGAGTCTACGTTAGCGTCGATTCATTATGCTGTTTCTTCTTATTCTGATTTTTTTAGGTTTCTCATTCTGATTTTTTATGTTTGTAGCCGCCTAATTATTCCTAGAGCTTGAGCAAAGTAACGACACGTGTGCCTAGGTTTCACGGCTTACCTTTTCACCAACACTATGGCTCATCTACTAGATAAGTAGTAAATAAGTAAGATGGCTAGATTAAGCAGACCGGGTTTCGACTGCGCTCAACCCGCCCCGTTACTTATAGAAAATTTGCCCTAAACGATTGCGGCTCTTTTGGTACATCCCTTTATGGTAAAGCGAACTAAAATAGTGTATAAATATTTGGACATCACTAAATTAAGAAATTAGGGATATTTTCTGGATGGAGCGGGCTTTAGAGTAAGCAGTCAGCCGAACTGTAACTCTCCTGCCAAGGGGCAAAGCGCCTACCGTTCTCTCTTACACATCATCAGGGTCGCCTGCTCAAAACTTTTTTAGCTAACAAAACACCTGTAGGAGCTAGGTTTAACAACGAGGTTGGCAGCTAAAGGTAAAGACTCTGGCAACGCCTGCTCCTACCTAACAGTCAATCTTTCTTGCAAGGCTTCTCTGTCCTATGTTTGCCTTTAGCTACTTAGCCCGTGCTGCTACTCTGCTGCCTTGATGAAGCACGTTTTTATGGATGAACGGGTACAAAAGCTGTTGTCTCAATGGGGTATTGCGTCGCGTCGTCAGGCAGAGCAGATGATTTTGGCTGGGCGGGTGCAGCTTAATGGCGCGATCGTTCAGCTTGGGCAAAAAGCGAACCCTGCGATCGATCGCATCACGGTAGATGGTGTGCTGATGCAACCAGCGCAGCGCCCCAAACTGATTTACCTCCTGCTCCATAAACCTGTTGGTGTTCTTTCTACTTGCACAGACCCTTGGCACCGACCAACGGTGCTTGATTTACTACCCTCGTCCCTTAAAGAAGGTCATGGCATTCATCCTGTCGGACGTTTAGATGAAGACTCTACTGGTGCGCTGCTACTAACGAATGATGGGGCGTTGACCTTTTATCTAACTCATCCTCGGCACCATATCCCTAAAACATATGAAGTTTGGGTTGAAGGTTATCCTACTGAAGCAGTCTTACAAGAGTGGCGGCAGGGTGTGCTCTTGGCAGGTCGTCTCACTTTACCAACTCAAGTGACAGTCCTTAAGTGTCATCCAGAGCGTAAAACACTTTTACAGGTGATCTTAACCGAGGGCAGAAACCGTCAGATTCGCCGCGTTGCTGCACAGTTAGGACATCCAGTGCTTTCTCTGCATCGTACGGCGATCGGTCCCATTCAACTGCAAGATCCGAGTGCATTAGTATTAGCAAGTGGGCAATACCGTCCCTTGAAAGATGCAGAAACCAGTTTCTTGAAAACTCAACTTGACTTACTATCAGAAGGGGAGACAGTGACGCGCGAGGAGTACAGCCGATGAGTAACCAAATGACTCAGATCAGCCCGGAGCAGATAGAAAGGCTCAAAGAATTGGGTGCCTACTTGCAGCAAGTGCGTCAGAAAGAGCGAATTTCGCTGGAAACGGTGGCAAAGAAAACGCTCATCCCGGTGCGTTTGCTGGCAGCGCTCGAAATCGGCAACACAAAGCAATTGCCGGAGCCTGTCTACATTCAGGGTTTTATTCGTCGTTATGCGGACGCGATCGGTATTGATGGAGCCGATCTGGCGAATGCGTTTCCCGCTCAGACAGATTTGAGGGCACCCAGACCTTCGTGGCGCGGTACTGTGCAAGCGCAGCTACGCCCATTACATCTCTATTGTCTCTACACAGTCTTAGTCGTGGGTGCTGTCAGTGGGCTATCTTACCTGTTAAATCGTTCCTCCACCCCACAAATTCCTGGGCTTGTAGCAACCGCACAAAAGCGCGAACCAGTCATTACACCTGTGCTACCAAATGGACCAGTCAATATTGCTGCCCAACCTACTGTTAGCCCGACAGCAGGTAATAAAACCGCACAGCTGCCTACCGTCGTGTCGCCAAAGTCAGTTCGTATTGGGTTGACGATGACATCTCAGTCTTGGGTTCGCATTGTTGTTGATGGTAAAACTGACTTTGAGGGCGTTCTATCGGAAGGCACCCAGCGTGCCTGGGAAGCGGACAAGCAGTTGGTTCTACGAGCTGGTAATGCTGGTGGGGTTATGGTTAGCCTCAATGAGGGTCTACCAAAACCGCTAGGAGAACCAGGAGCTGTTGAAGAAGTAACGTTTGGGTCGAATGCTCAAGCAGCTAACCTAGCCGCTTCATCAGAGTCTGCAAGCTTAACGGCATCACGCCCTAACCCGTTCTAAGTCACTTTTGTTCTAAGTGATTGTCTGCATGCATCCGTGGTAGAGCAACAATGAAATGGGTCTGTCCATTGCTACTTTCTACGTGAATGCTTCCTTTGAGGTGCGTGACTAATCGCTTTACAAGTGCTAATCCCAAGCCTATACCGCCCTGTTTCCAGGGATCGCTGCTGGGAATGCGATAGAACTTCTCAAAAATACGGGTTCTTTCGTCGGCAGAAATTTCTACACCTGTATTGCTGACTTTGAGTTCAACGCACGTTGGTGTAGCACTAGCAGCGAGAGTAATCGTTTGGTCTGACGGCGTATACTTGCACGCGTTGTCAAGTAGCTCTATTAGGATGCGTCGCAGCCCAGTAAGATCCGTTATTAGAGACGGCAAACCCGGCTGCAAGACAACCTGCAAGGTTTGCTGCTGCTGGGCGCGGTTGTGAAATGCTGTAGCGATCGCAGGCAGACAATCATACAGGTTCAGGGTCTCAAAGCTTAGGGGCGTTTTGACCTCTAAATGCTGTAGTTCTAGTAGGTCGCTGATTAGACTAATTTCGCGTTCACACTCGTCGTGCAAAATTTTTAGATAGGTATGGCATTTGCTGGCTGGTTTGCCGTCTTCCTGAGCAATGTCTACATTATCTTGAGGCAGCGATCGCTCAAGCATCTGTATCGCGAGGCGTATGTTGGATAGAGGTGTTCGTAATTCGTGAGAGACAGTGCTCAAAAAATCGTCTTTGAGTTGGCTCAATCGCTCTAGCTCCTGCACTTGCGCCTGCGATGCTTGGTAAAGACGTGCCTGACGAACAGCGATCGCGCATTGATTGGCAACCTGCTGCACCAAACGAATTTCTAGCTCACTTAAACTGCGTTCTTTGGGGTTAATGAGCCACAGATCGCCGATCGTTCCAGTTTCGTTGATCATTGGGCAGGCAAACATAGCAACCTGACCACGCACTGGGCTTGGCACCAGTGAGCAAAACTGAAAGTGGTAGCCCTCTGTAAGTTGTGCATACAGTTCGCTATAGACCTCCATATCAATCACCTGATTGTGGTAGCCAGCAATGGAGGCAGCGTACTCGTAATGCACGCTAGAGGTGAGGCGCTCGCGATCGTACAGCGAGGCATTGCAACAGCCCAGATCTAGCGCCCAGGCTAGTTCTTGCACGGCTGTCTGCAAAATTTGACTCTCGTCCAGACTATCGCGCACTTTATCAGTGATTCGCTTTAGGGTGGCTTCAAACTCTAAAGCACGGTGGAGTTGAAGCGTGCGCTGCCTCGTCTCTAGGCTATATTCGCCAACCTGGTCTTCCAACTCAGCATTAAACTGATCAACCTGCCGATGGAGTTCAACATGCTGCAATAAGCGCCGTACTCGCTGGCGCAGCACTGCCCAGTGAATAGGCTTGGTAACAAAATCGGTGGCACCACATTCAAACGCTCGGTCAACCGATTCGCGATCATCCAGGCTCGTCACCATGATAATTGGCGTGGAATGGCTTTCGGGTAGGGCGTTCAGCTTACGGCAGCAAGTAAAGCCGTCCATACCAGGCATAAGGGCATCGAGTAGCACTATCTGCGGTTGATAGGTTGCGTAAGCATCAAGTGCCTCTGAGCCATTATCAGTCTCGATCACACGGTAGCCATCAGATTCCATCGCCTGACGGAGTGAGAGACGTATAGCGTCATTATCATCAACAATGAGAATGAGGGGCGGCGTGTTTAAGTGCTGATGGGTACGATTGTTGCCTAAAAGCTTTAGCCTTTCGCTTTCAGTAAGGGTTGGCATATTACAGTTAAATTAAAAGACAACAATTGCTAAAACAATATATGAGAGCAAGTGATCGCTTAGCCCTTGTTTTGATTATTTAGCAGGCTCTTTAAAGTTGGTACTAAATGGGGATATATGTTGCACAGAATGCCCAGCACATGCAAAATTAGCTCAAATTTAGACAAACTTGCTTACTTTAGATATTTCTTTAAACTGAGTTAAGGGCTAAAGACCAACTTTGAGGTGCATGATTATATCCACTCACTACCTGGAAAAAATGAGCGATCAGCTTTTCAAGCGATGATGAGGCACGCACTTTATCCTGTTGCATTCCTGTTCCATAGTTTACTGCCTGACATAATGTTGTAAAGTTCAACTGCTGATTGCTCTTATAGCGATCACCTTAATGTCTTGCCGTTATGCAATGACTGATACTGAGCCAAAAGTGCAAGTACTGAGTGAGGAATGCGCTTGACTCAGTACGATTGACGCAAACGAACAGTAAGCGGAGGCAGCGAAATATGCGTATACTCTTAGGTAGCTTCGTGCTGAGCGTGGGTTTAGCCGTTGCATTAGCACCAGTCCAGGCGCAAATACCCGCTAAACCGCAAGTAACGGCAATAGTAGAAGCGCTGCGGCAGGCGGCACCTAAAACGGGTCGGTCTAACGACGGCTTATATAGCGACTGGCAAGTTAAGCCTGGTACGCTTGCCGTTTGGTCAAAAAGTTGTCTGAAGCGGCAAGTAACACCAGCCCAGTTTGACCGCAATCCGGCTCTGGCAAGGCAGGTCATTACCTGCGTCGTGCAGGATGAATTCAACCAAAGGCTACGGCTTAATGCTAATAACGAAAGCAGTACTGTACAAGCTGTTGCCTGTTGGTGGATGACTGGCAAGGACAAGGGCTGCACCAGTGGCGCGACTGCTAACTATGTGCGAACCGTGACCCAATATTATCAAAAGCTGCGCTAACCTGCTGAAGAGTCACTACAGCCTAAGGCAGCCCTTGAGTCACTATAGCCCAGGGCAGCGCTTGCGACTCTGTGTCTCTGTAAGGAACGTGGTTAAGTTACTCTCCTTTCACAAGCTGCCAGAGAATGCTATGTCAGTTTGTGCTTAAGCCAAAGAGCTGCTTTGCCATGCTGATAAAGGGGATCTGGATCGAGAGCAATCGCACGGTCATACGACTCAACGGCATTACCGTAGGCTGCCATCTCTGTTAGCAAAAGCGCCCGGTTAAACCATGCTTGGTGATAATTCGGTTCTATTGCGACTGCCCGGTCATAGCTATGCAGGGCTTCAGCTTGGCGTTTCATGCCTGACAGTGCATTACCGCGATTGCTCCAAGCTTTGCAGTTACCAGGATCAAGGGCGATCGCCTGATCAAAGGCTGCGATCGCAGCCGCATATTGCTCTGTTTCACAAAGCCGGCAACCCTGGTCATGCCAAAACTCTGGTTGGGACTGGTCAAAAGCAGTCATGATCGGTAGCCCTTAGATTCCCTTTCTATTGTCGGCAAACGAGCGGTAAATAACCAGGGATTTAAGGAAAAGCTAGCGCGTGATGCGAAGAATTTTGTCTTGTTGCGCAGGACAACTGCCGCGACCATCACAGTTGCTGGTGGTGATATACAATTCGCCATCGGGTCCCATCACAGCATCTCTTAGCCGTCCCTGCTGACCCTGCAAATACACTTCATGCTGCTTCACCTGGTTGGATTGAGGATCAATGACCACACGCTGCAAGTGTTCTGACCGCAGCCCTGCCACAATAAGACTGCCTTTCCATTCAGGAATCGCGTTGCCAGTGTAAATCGCTGCGCCTCCAGGGGGTAATGCTTGCTGCCAGACGATCGCAGGTGTTACTAATCCTTGCCGTGTTTCACAGCGGTAGGTGGTGGGCCAGCCCAGATTATCGCCTGCTTGAGCAACACTGACTTTATCGTGTCCCGATCGCCCTAATTCACCACTGGGACCATGATCGCTAACCCACAGAGTTGAGGCATTGACCCAATCAAACCCTTGAGTGTTGCGAACACCCGTGATGTAGACTGGGTTGCCCGGAAAAGGATTATCGGTGGGCACTTGACCATCAGGAGTGACGCGCAAAATCTTACCTGCCAAGCTTTTCACATTTTGAGAAAGGTCAGGCTTTCTAGCATCCCCAGTGCCGATGTAAAGCATGCCGTCAGGACCAAAGCGAATCCGTCCGCCATTGTGGAACTGTGCGACTGGAATGTTGTCAACAATGGTGCGATCGCGGGTGGCACTTAAGCCATTCGTTGACAGCCGCCATCGTTCCACTCGATTAACTGGAGAGCCATTCTTGTCTGCCGTGAAATAGACATAAAAGAAGCGATTGTTGGCAACGTCAGGATGAGCGGCAATGCCCAGCAAGCCACCTTCACCACGATCGCTGACATTAATAGTGGCGATCGCCTGAGGGCGCAATTTGCCCTTCTGCACCAACCTCACTCGCCCTGGCCGTTCTGAGACGAGGAGGTCGCCGTTTGGTAGAAAGGCAAGTCCCCAGGGCACATCTAGCCCTGTCACTACTTCTTCTACTCGCACCTTGACCTGCCCTTGTGGACCAAAGCCGTTTTCCACTAGCCTACAGCTTGCTGGTTGCACCGCTACAGGTTTAGCAGCCGTTTGAGCCTCCTGACTTATTGTCTCTGTTGCCCTAGGCGTTTCGCTAGCTGACTCTTGTGTTGGTGTGCAGGCAAACAGCCCTACTAGAGTAAGAATGAGCCAAGGTGTGTGAATATGGAGTGCTTTCATATGTCTCGCTCTTCGTTTTAGTCCATGTACGACACCTGTCAAATAACGCCACTGGTGCCACCTATAAACAGAAGCAAACCGTCGTTTTCTTGCTCACGTCTCCAGGGCATTGCCTCAGTTTAAGGGGCAGCCATCGCTGCTGCCCGCCCGAATTGGGTTAACTTCTTCAAAGGGTCGGTCTTCGTCTCGTCTGTCAGATCCGTGATCCATACCCTATGCTTCATTTGTTCTGGGACACCATTCAAGTTTCATGGATAAAAGTGACATGAAGGTGACAGATTACCCGCTGTTCACGTCTCTTTTGAAAATGCTGCCTAACAGCACGGCTAGCTGGGTCATGCTCAAGCTTTCTTTAACAAAGCCGCTTTCCAACACAGAGTGCAGCTAAACGGCTGGAAAGCGGTTAGCACCTAAGCCACTTATGCAGTTTCTACGGCACTGCGAGGGAGATTTTTTAGAAAAGATAAAAAGCTGGCGATCGCTGGAAGAGGGCTTAATACTGCATCATTCCGGCTGCGGGTTTGCTACTGAAGACGCTGTGTTACCCAAAGCGATTGACCATTATCATCGGTTTCTAGATGAGCTAAACGCCAGGTTTTGCCCTCTTTTTGCCGTTGCAGATAAACTTCAAACGGATTCTGCTGGGTGATCCGTCGAGTAGGTAGCTTGGTGGTGACATTGTACGTGCCGCGCACGCGAAAGGCTTTCAGGTCTTCAATGGTGAGAGGTGTTTGTTCGGCAATAGCCACTCGCTTAATTTCTAGATCAGTGGGTTGCACGTTGAGCCGGAGTTGCTGATTGAGCGCTGCTTGAGTTTGGTGAAGCTGTTGCGCGATCGCCCGTTCTACTAGCTGATGGCTGGGACCCCTAATCGGCAGCCCACAAGCTGTCAACAGCATAGCTAGAACCAAGGCTCCAACACCCTTCCAAATTCTTTGCATCATTCACTTATCGCTGCAAATTGCCTTCTCAGCGATAGTATACGACTGGGCGGTAGACAGGATTTGCAAAGTTTGTCATTAGGCACTGTTCGCTAGTTAAGCGCGTCGCTATTGAATACCAGCCCTGTATTGATCGTACTGGTGCTGGTGGTATAGCAGCCGAAGAGGACGTTAGGACAGACGTAAACCTTGAAACTTCGTTTGAGCAAGGACTTCGATTCATCCTTCATTCTTTTGCTATAGCTAATGCCGGCAGACAATTCTCCAGAGAGGATGGCTCACTCCCTGTAAGCGAATGCGCTGTACCTGCTGCTCTAGCCGGTGTCGATCGCGAGGCGAAAGCCCAAACAGAGCATTGCGACTTTGCCAGAGCAGTGTGGCAATTGTGAAACCGATGCAAGTAGCGAGTCCGATCGTGGGAAGCCGATTGAAGGCTAGCCCATAACGCACCGCAGTCCACGTAAAGTAATCCAGCAAGAGCGAAATGGGATAGCGCAAGCCCCACAGGCTTAATAAGCCAACGGTAAGCCACAAAACTCCAACCACACACCAGCGTGCATAGATGGTGAGACGATAGAGCCGTGCAACGTCCTGCTGCAATGTAGGGTCGATCGCATCAGCATTTACAGCTACCGATGGGTTCTTTTCTGATTGATCCATACTATGGCTTGGTCAGGCATCATCTGCTCTAGTGGAAATATCGTTGGTAGAAGCAAGATTACTTCCACCTAGATCCACAGTGGCAGTCGCGGGCGTCAGCACCTCCGCTCGCTCACGCCAGAAGGCTAGAAGTGTGCCAGCAATAAAGATGCTGGAATACGCGCCAACTCCAAAGCCAATAATCAGCGCGAGCGCAAAGTTTTTCAGGGTTTCACCACCGAAGAAAAAGATCGAAAACAGCGTTAGCAGTACCGTGACAGTCGTGTTGATGGAACGTGCTAGCGTTTGGTTAACGGCTTCATCCACAATGTCATTGATCGGGCGCGTTGGGCTTTCAGCTTTCGTTTCGCGGATACGGTCATAAATAACAACGGTATCGTTTACCGAGAAGCCAACGATCGTCAGCAGCGCCACAATGAACAGGCTATCGACCTCAGTGCCAATGGTCAATCCCAGCATGGCAAAAATGCCGACTGTAATCAAAACGTCATGAAAAAGCGCAATGATCGCAAAGATTGCATAGTCTAACTGAAACCGGAAGCTCAAGTAGACCATGATCAGCGCAAACGAGACAATGAGCGCTAGCATTCCAGACGCAAACAACTGCTGTCCAATCACTGGACCAACTGTATCAATCTGGTTTTTAGTCGGGTCAAACGCCCCAAGCTTACTACTTAGTGTTTCCAATACTCTCACCCGCTCGTCTGGGTTAAGCGGTTTCGTACGAATCGACAGTGCTTGCTGCTCCTTCCCTAACAGTTGGATACTACTATCGCCAAGCCCTTCAGCCGTCATGACATCTCGCACTGCTGCAATGTCGATCGGCTGGTCGCAGGCATTAGGCTTTGAGCAATCTCGCTCAACCTGAAGACGAGTACCACCAACAAAATCCAGGCTTGGGCGCAGAGGCGAACCCAACTGCTGCCAGGAGATCAGCATTGCAATGATGCCTGCCAGAATCAGTACAGACGACACCGTCCACCAAAGTTTGCGTTGCCGCACAATTTGCAGTTTCATGGGGTTGCCTCCACCTGAGATTGATTCGCTGATGGCAGTTTAGGACCGTAGAATTCTAGCTTCCGCAGCCTGTGAATGCTCTGTACATAAAACAGCAGAGTCCGGGTACAGGTCAAAGAAGTGAACAGACTTAAGCCAACGCCTAACGCCAGAGTGAGGGCAAAGCCTTTGACCAAGCCAGCACCAAGCCAGAAAAGAGCTGCACAGGAAATCAGAGTCGTCACATGACCGTCCAAAATACTTGGAAACGCTCGGTAAAAACCCCCTTCGATCGATCGGTAAAGGGTCTTGCCTGCGCGTAACTCTTCTCGCGTGCGCTCAAAAATTAGCACATTGGCATCTACTGCCATCCCAATGCTGAGAATAAAGCCAGCGATACCCGGAAGAGTGAGGGTCACACCCAGGAGATTAAAGGCCGCATAGGTGAGAACGGCATAGATTAGTAGGGCAACATCGGCAACAAGTCCGGGCAGCCGATAGTAAGCCACCATGAAGATCAGCACCAGCACCAAGCCGCCAATGCCTGCATAGATGCTGCTTTGCACGCTGTCTCGTCCTAAGGTCGCGCCAACGGTACGGTTTTCCACGACTTCTACAGGCAGAGGCAAAGCGCCACCTCGAAGTTGTACCGCAATGTCGCTAGCTCGTTCAGCTGTGAAGCTACCTTCAATCACGGCCCCGCCGCCCGTAATGCCCGTTTGAGCGTACTGCACATCGACAGTGTAAGCAAAGTCAGCACTAATGGGGGCAGCATCTAGAAAAATGCCGAGTGCACGTCCTGTACCGGCAATGCTTTTCGTTAGTTCTGCAAAAAGTTCGCCGCCGCGTGGATCAAACCTCAGCCCAACGTGCCAAATGCTGGCAGCACCAGCAGGTTCGGGATAGGCATCTTTGAGATTTTTGCCTGTCAGTTCCGTTTTTTCAAAGAGGGTAGCGATCGAGTCATTGGTCGCTTTTAGCTCTGCCTGATTTTTCGCGATCGCGGCTTGATCCGGATTTTTTCTTAGCTGCGCCTGTACTTCTAACTTCTCACGCAAATTTTGTTTTTCAATTTGCAACTGCGCCTCTGTACCAGGCTTTTGCCTGCGGAAATCGAGCTGAGCCGTGCCACCCAATACACGCTCTGCCTGCTTCGGATCGTTCACGCCCGGTAGCTGCACCAGAATCTGGTTGTTGCCAGCGGTTTGTACGAGCGGTTCGGATACGCCCAATCCATTAACTCGCCCTTCGATCACCTTGCGAACGCCTTCAAGGTCTCGATCGGTAATCTCTTGAATTTCTGGCGTTGTTTTTACCTGAATCGTGAGCTGTGAACCACCTTGCAGATCCAAGCCCAGACGTGCTGGCACTTTGACGATAACAACAATGGCGGCAATCAGCAGCACTAAAATTAAGCCTAAGAGCGATCGCTGTCTTCCCATACTGTGACCCCTGTAACAAACGCTATGATAGCGCTTTAAAGTATTTGAATTTTGCTTTGACTGGCGGTGAAGTGGAAAGGCGTTTTGGCGGTTGGCTTGAGCTAGCAAGCGCAGTTCGCCATTCGCTCAACGTCTGCAACGCCTATCAGAAGAGAGACTCACCAGCTAGTAGTCTCTATGCATAAGACAATTACAAGACATGAACCCTCTCAATATCTGTCTCGCTAGCTTTTATTTTGTCTCCTTTGGTTTTCTCCTTTACCCACGGCATCTTGCCTTTGATGTTGACGGTTAAGAGGGTTCTCCTGCGTACATTTCTTTATGCTGCCTTTATAAAGTACTAGCGCTTAAAAACAGGAACAGGAAGCAACCGGAACTCTGTAAATCCACACAGTTCAATCATTTGCCAGAGCACTTCTTGATTTTAACCAGTACTAGCTTGTGAAGTCTCCGTAATTGCACTAGGCAAGGCGATCGAGAATTAGATAATTTACCAACAGAGGGATTAGGATTCACGCTCTGAAGTGTCTAAACACCCAGCCTTCATCGAGCACACTTTCACCAGCGTCTTCACTAAGCATTAATTGCAAACGCAACTGAATTGATGAACTTACCAGTTTTAACTTTGAGTCTCAGGACACCTGCTAGTAGAACATAAACCTATGTTCTGCTTAATAAAAGTCGTTTTGTACAAAACAAAACGCTCACCTTGCCAAGCTTGCTGTGAATAAAACGATGGCTCAAACTCTTCTCAAGCCTCTTTGGGCAACGATCGCAGGCATTTTCACCCTTGGCTCTGTTACAGTGCTCAAGCCTGCCCAGGCCTTTAGCGTTACGTATAACTTTACCGTTCAAATTACTAGCGCTGCCTACGAAAGTCACGGCTTGATGAATGGTGCTACTGAATACGGTAGCCTCACCTATGACAACGCTAATTTAACGGGAATCGGTAGCGAATATGTCTCTGCCGCACCAGGAAGCCTCACCTTGGAATTTAACTTCTTAAGCAAGCTTCATACACAGAAAAACGACCTGAACTACGGTAGTGATGCCTATCTTTATGACTACCCGGTTGCCTTTTTCTCAAATGGAAGGCTGCTAGGACTCGACTTTTTGGTCGTCCCATCGCCATCTCAAGCTTCACAAGATGAGCTTGGCTTTCGCATCTTTCGGGAACTCTTTTATGTTGGTGCGACGGACAACTTCAACAGCGGTACTCTAGCGGGTACCGTCACTTATGGCAATAGTGCCGCTGTCCCAGAGCCATCTGAAATAGGCGGTACGATCTTAGCCTTCAGTTGCTTTAGTCTCTGGTTCTTGAGACGGGTTAAAGGCTAAAGGGATCATTAAAGAATTATGATCGTTAGGCAGTCGTTTAAGGCTTGGGGCAGCCGAAGTAGGATCATACAGAGCAATTATGATCGTTGGGCAGTTGTTTAAGGCTTGGGGCAGCCGAAGTAGGATCATACAGAGCAAAGGCTACATCGATCTCAAGATGTTCTCTCTGCATTTTGAGGCTATTTCATTGCAAGTCTCTATATCTCTATATTTATTTACTCTACATCTTGGAGGTGATGATGCTACGTGTTCTTAGTTCTTACCTTACTTATGCTTCTAATCGGGCAATTAGCCATATCTTTCTATCCCTTTGCCGTCCAGAAGTTGAGGTTCCTGTTCAGTTTACCTGCCTTGTCTCAAGCTGTGATCCCAACGTTGAGCGCTCCAATGTGGTCAAGGCTATCCCTAACTTAATCAGACCCTTTGTGTTTCGCTTGCGTGCCAATGATGCTATGACCGAATGGCGCTATCTCCAGGCACTAAAACATTTTGATGCTGCCTATTTGTGGCCAGGGTTCTCTTTGGCAACGATCAGAAAGGTGAAAAGCAAGGGGAAACCGATACTTATAGAGCGAATCAACTGTTTCACTGGTTTTACCAAATCAGTTATGAATAATGAATATATTCGGTTAGGGCTTGGACCTCGACATCCCACGACTGATCAAACGGTGCAGGATGAGTTGGAAGAAACCAAGCTGGCTGACTTCATTTTCTGCCCTAGTCCGCACGTGCGATCGAGCTTTTTAGACGCTGGCGTACCAGCCGAGAAATTATTACTCAGCAGTTATGGGTGGTGTCCCAGTCGCTTTCCAGATTTGCTTCATCAAAGCCCTGCACCAAAAGCCGTCGATCGACCCTTTACGATTCTTTTTGTCGGTACGGTCTGCGTTCGTAAGGGTGCTCACCTGTTGATGGATGCATATGTTCGTTCAGGAATCAAGGGGAAATTGATTCTGTGTGGAGAGATGGAACCCGCGATCGCAGAAGTTTGTCAAGATTGGCTGCGCCGTCCTGATATTATCCACCAACCCTACGTGAACAATATCTCTACTTTCTACCAGGACGCGGACTTATTTGCCTTCCCTAGTTTGGAGGAAGGCAGCCCCTTAGTAAGCTATGAAGCAATGGCTCATGGTTTACCGATGCTAGTCTCTCCCATGGGTGGCGGAGAAATTGTGCGGGATGGCGTGGATGGTTTTATCCGCTCTGAGTTCGATCGAGATGCCTGGGTTGAGATCATCCAAAAACTTGCTGCCTCCCCAGATTTGAGACATCAGCTTGGTCGCAATGCTTCGCAAAGAGCGGCAGAGTTTACCTATGAAAAAGTTGCTAATCAACGAGCCCGAATGATTTTGGAGCATTTGACTGACTCAGCCACTAGCCCTAGCGTATAGCCAGGGCTGTTTTAGTCTAAATTTTGACGTTTATGCCTTCACGAGAATATGCCACTCTAGACTGTAGAGATTTGATCTCTTGATAGCTGAACTCACCCAAACTATTGCTGATAAAGGTTTTTCATCAAGTACGCTATAGTCCTGGAATTCTGAGTTCGGAGTATAAGACGTGGTGAAAGCAAATGAAGCCATCTGTCAATCTAGAATAACCAGAATGAAAGAGATTTGTTGCTTCCCCCTCATGCCGGATGAAAGTAGAATGCGGCTCCAAGAATTGTATAGGTTGCCAGCAACAGTACGCCTTCCAGCCAGTTGGAGCGTCCATCAAGGCTAATTAGGTTGGCGATCGCCACTGCAATCACCACCGCAACGACTTCAAACAGGTTAAAGCTTAAGTCCATTGGCTGCCCGATCGCTTGCCCAACCAAGACCAAAATGGGTGCCACTAGCAAGGCAACTAGCAAACTTGACCCCATTGCCACCGAAACAGATAAATCCATATTATTTTTCATAGCGACTCGTACCGCTGTAACGTACTCTGCGGCTCCACCGACCAAGGGCAGCAAGATTACACCTGTAAAGAGTGGCGTTAAGCCTAGCCCTTTGGTTGCTTCTTCGACGGCACCGACAAAAATCTCGGATTCAAAAGCAACAGCGATCGTCGCAATCAGTAGCACTCCAATCCAGAGAGGTAAATTTGGCTTGTGTGGCGCGTGTGCGCCGGCTGCCTCAGCGGTACCCTCTTCTAGTTCCACGATGCCGACATCGTAGAGGTAACTGTGGGTCTTGAGCGAAAACAGTAGGGTCAGCGCGTAGACCACAATTAGCACAGCCGCCACTGTAATCGAAAGGCGGCTGATAGTCACCTGATCCACTACATTTGAGGTTGAAATGACCATAGCGGGTAGGACGATCGCCGTTACCGCCAGCGTCATAGTCGAACCACTAACCCGTGCCACGATCGGCTGAAATTCTTGCTCTTTGTAGCGCAATCCTCCCAGGAACATGGATAGCCCCATAACCAGCAGCAGGTTACTAATAATCGTGCCTGTAATGCTGGCTTTTACGATGTCAAGCAAACCTGCTCGCAGCGCCGAGAGAGCAATAATTAGTTCAGTAGCATTACCGAACACAGCATTTAACAAGCCACCGATCGAGGGTCCTGTTGCTACCGCAACCTCTTCTGTCGCTGTACTGAGCCAGATGGCAAGCGGCACAATGGCGATTGCAGAGGTAATGAAGACTATGAGCGCATCCCATTCCAAATGCTCTGCTGCAACAGAGATGGGGATAAAGACTAACAAGCCCAGAGAAACAAGGTTCTTAATTGACATAGTGCCGGTAGGAGAAAGGATTCAGTGAATAGGCTTGTGCCGTTAAGCAACGCGAATGGTCAATGGTGTTTCCCGTTTGACCACACTTACAAAATGCCTCGTTCATCATAGAAGCTAGAGCGCGTTCTGACCCGACAAAAGCAACGGGTGAGTAATCAAAACCTGACTTTGGTTGAGAAAGCGATGCTTTAGTCAATCTTCCCTTAGTTAGATGGTTCAGCGACAGAGCAAACTAATGTAGGTACGTAGTCATTCCGCCAGGATGACTAACACTAACTTGATAGTCTTGGCTGTACGCTAGATAACTGTATGCCGTTGTACGTAAATCGCACTCTAAGCCCGCTTAAAGCTAGAGTCTTCCGTATGCTGCCAGATGCCCTTCCATTCACCAGGCATCACTGGCGAGTCGTTAGTCTTGGGATCGGCTTGCTGACGGCAGCGCTGATTGTTCTAGCGGGATCAAGCAGCTTTGGGCAGAATGTAGTGCCGCCTCATCTTCAAGTACCAAAACTTGAAGCGCCTAAACTTGAAGCACCTAAACCTCCTGTGCCAAGTGTAGCCAGTGCTACGCCCGCGATCGCCACGGCAGATGTCAAATTAGATGGGCGAACCCTGTTTACGATCGCTGCGCCTAATGTGGCGACTCAAGCGGGCACTCAGTCTGCTAGTACGCCGCCCATTAGAGAACGAGTCAAGAACATTGAGGAAACACTGAACCGGATTGCCGAAAACACTGCTGAACCTAAAACGCTGGATGTAAAAGCGGCAGTGGATGAACAAAGTCGCTTGCCTGTCATTTCGATCGGAACCCGCTATCTGATGACAGTGACAACACTGGATGCCCAACTTCAGGCGCAAGACCCTGAACAACGAGCAACCGAACTCACCCAAATTATTAGGAACGCTCTAACGATCGCCCGACAGGAACGCCAACCTCAATCGTTGATGAGACAAGGCTCAGTGGCAGGGCAGCTTGCACTCGGCATAGTAGCAGTAAGCGGCATTTTGGCATTAGTACAGCGCTGGATCAAGGCACAACGAGAGCAGTTAATGGCTCAAGCTCATGCAGCGATCGAGTCATCCACCGTGGTCGATCCTACCAGCACAGCAGCAATGGCAATTGTGCGCGAGCAAATCAAGCAACGGCGGCAGCGATCGCTAAATGATGTACAGCGCCGGCTACTGCAAGTGATGCAGTTAAGCATTTGGTTAGGCGGTCTTTTCATTATTTTGGGGCTGTTTCCCTATACCCGTTGGCTACAGTCGCTCATCCTGTCAGGTCCACTCAAAATCTTGGGGATCGTTATCGCCGTCTACCTTCTTATTCGAGTAAGCGACACGTTTATCGATCGCTTCTTTAATGCACTCACTGCTAACGAACTTCTCCCGCCGGATACGTCTCAACGCTTGGCACAGCGTATTACTACGTTTTCACGGGTGCTGCGGAGCCTTGTTGCCACCGTTTGGATCAGCACAGGCATTCTCACCTCGCTTTCTATTGTGGGCGTTGAACTGGGTCCAGTACTTGCAGGTGCGGGCATTTTGGGCTTAGCACTCTCCTTAGCCTCTCAAAACTTGATTAAGGATGTGATCAACGGCTTGCTTATTCTTTGGGAAGATCAGTACGCTGTGGGGGATGTCATCCAAATTGGCAAAGCCACTGGGCTGGTAGAATCCTTAAACCTCCGCATTACCCAACTCCGTAACTCCGAAGGACGGTTGATTACCATTCCCAACAGTTCGATTACGGTGGTCGAGAACCTCTCCAAGGATTGGTCACGAGTTGACCTAGGCATCACGATCGCCTACGACGCGAATGTTGATCGAGCGATTACAGTCGTCAAACAGGTTGGCGAAGACATGACTAATGATCCGGCATGGAAAGACAAAATCCCCGAACCACCAGATGTCTTAGGAGTAGATGATATTGGTAACAATGGCATTACCCTGCGAGTGTGGATCAAAACCCTGCCGCTACAGCAATGGAATGTTGCCCGCGAGTTTCGCCGTCGGTTGAAGCGATCGCTGGATGACGAAGGTATTGCGATCGGGTTGCCGCAACAGTCGCTCTGGTTCCGCAATTCATCGGACCCACCGCACGTTGCTGATGGTAAGCTGCCTTCACCTCATAACGCTGTAAATGACGAACAGGATTGAAGGATGAAGGATAAAATTTTTGAGTTTTGAGTTAGCTCTGCCCCGCAACTTCCAGCTCCCAATCTTCTTTTACCTTCTGCCTTTTACCTTTTGCCTTCTGCCTCCCGTCGGCTGACGCTCTAGGAAGCCTGCCTTCTGACTACTCCATCCCCTGCCCATCCCGTCGTCCCAACTCATAGATACCACAACCGATGCAGGCAAGCATTCCTACACTAATTGCCCAACTGCGACCCAGCGTTAGCTCTACACCGTAGTTGCATAAGGCTCCAGCTAGAAGAAAGGGCACAATGCTAAAAATAGAAGCGTAGAAAGCATTTTGTGCCTCTCTGCCTTTGCGGGTGCGCTCAAATTCTTCGGTCGACGTGTAGAGCGATCGCTCAGCAAAATTAAACCAGCGGTTAAGCTGATGTGTTACCCAGTCGCTAGTAGTTGCCAGCCCTAGATACAGCGACAGTGACCATAAGCCTGTACCAGCGATCGCGATCGCGCTTAAGTGAAGATCAAACGGGAAAAGGTCAAACATACCAAAGCTCACATAGAAAGCTTATGTAGAACGGCTCGTGTCAAAGCAAAGACAGCAAGCCAATAGTGTTAACGAGCAATCGATTGCATCTCGAATGCCTACCCGTTGCTTGTTGTGTATCTTAACGAAAATTAAACCATAAGTACCTAGACACAGAAAATCCCTTGTGCCTTAACCCGTTGCTGCTCCCGCATCCTTACACTACTGCATTAGAAATTTTGAAGCTTGTGTTCAAGTACTCAACGCTCATGTTGAGTACTTGAACAGCGTGTTCAAATATTCAGCGCTCTCATTCAGACGTTGAATCAGCTCTGTCGTCTCCCTATGCTTTGAAGTTAAGCAATCTGGTTCACAAACGAAAGATCGATCGTACTAAAGTTGGTACTCAGCGCTAAGTTGAGGGTTTCCATCGCTTCGACTAGCCACTGCACACCATCGCGGCGGCACAGTTCATAATGGTTAAACAAAATTGAGAAGCGCTTTTCCAAACATGGCTTTACTTTGCGACAGATCAGCACAATTTTGAGTAATAGCCCAGTCGTTAACGTTGAACCGATGTTAGAGATGAGATCAACAAAAACAAAATGATTTGGTTTTTGGGGGCTTTCAACGACAAGAAAATTCAGCAACTGGCTACAGGTTCGGACTAGAAGAAAGTCATTTAACTTTTGATTATGGCTTTCTGGCAGCGTGTTTTTGAGTTGGTTGTAAAGCTGATTGTTAAACTGCCGTCTACCATATTCTGAATCAACCGAAACCGTAATGTATTGGTAAAGGTCATCCTTAAACGATTGGTAAGATGGCGCTTGATTAGTATGAGTTAGAAATCGTTGGGCTGAATCGCGGTAAGTGCCAGCACCTTGAGATTTACCCGCAAATTGCTTCAAGGCACTACATAGCTGTTGGTCAGTTAACAGCGTTGGGTTCTTTACTGGTTGAAGAATACGATGCGCTGGCAAGGACAGAGCATCCTGATCACACTGTGATCGCCTTACCTGATAAGTGACATATTGGGATAGGTCAACTTCATACTGATGCTGTGCTTTTGCCTGAAGCTGTCGAATTGTCTGCTGCTGCTCGTAGGTACTGCCTTCTGTCAGCAGGCAATGTTCATAAAGGTAAGGATAACGTCGAATAAGCGCACCAATCGGCTCATGAGCGGGCGGATGATGCAGGTCGCCCGTCTGGCTCATCACCTGAGACAAACGGCGGAGGGTCACAAACTGCTCACTATCGACAAAACCCTTAACCAGCTCGCGCACTCGTCGGATCGAACGCGAACGGGAATATTCAGTGATGCTCCTGGTTGGAGCCGCTTCAAAGAGAGCAACCAACTCTGGGATAGCTGCTTGAAGTTGAGGGCGAGTTTGCCAACGATTGATCAAAATATGACAACAACGATTCAACACGAACCGAAACTCTTGTTCAGCCGCTTTGGATGTAGCAATTTTGTCGATCGCTGCGGTAATCTCAGCATCAGGATAACCAACACCATCAATAAACAACGCCCGAAAGCGACTAATCAACTGACTAGGTAGCTCAGATTGCACCAATCGCAGCAAGTGGTCATATAGCTGCTGCTCTGACTGGTCGATCGGACGATGAAAGTTGGGTGTCCAAGTACTCACGGCGGTAGAACTCCCATGCCCAGAGATAGGGGGTTAAAATAGCACTGTCTAGAAAGCGCTGAGGGTGCTAGTCAGCGTTATTGGCTCTATTACTAAAAAATATAGAACGGTACGTTGTAATCCTGAACAAAATCTTCAACAACTGCCTTTAGACGCAACTTTACGCCCTACGGCTCTCAATCGTATCCGTAACAACCACAGAGTTGTTGTGACTTGAATCACACAAACTCAATTAAACCACAGTTGCTGTTTAAACTTTAAGCTACCTCACGCCACAATCTGAGCCTTGTGATTGCTCAAGAGCAACGATGAAGAGTGTTAGCAACCTGCAAAATTAAGAACATTTGCACTAGTCCACTTATCCGTAAATCTACTTAGGAAAAATGTGAAGTTAGATGCCAGCCTCAAGTTTTGAGCACTCCTAGTTTTGTTTATTCTATTAATACCGCAGAGTTTAACCCTCTAATTGGCTTAAGCGGCGTAGGTTAAGCACATCACTCAGTTTCCTGATTTGACTAAAGGTGCGCTCAAGCTGATCGTGGTCGCGGATGTCGATACCTAGATCAATAGTCGCAGTTTGAGCAGGGTAAGTTTTAACCTGAGCATTACGGATGTTGATATTGTTATCGGTCAAACGCGACAAGATGTCTTTCAATACACCAACCCGATCGATCACTTGAATCTGAATATCAACAGGATAGGTTTGAGGACGACCATGATCCTGGTCAGTTGTATTCCAACTAACGGGAACGAGACGATCGCCAGGAATAAGTTCGACATTGGGACAACTATTGCGATGAATAGAAATGCCGCGACTGCTCCGCGTTACAACCCCAATGATGGCTTCACCAGGAACTGGCGTACAGCAGCCTGCAATATGATGCAGCAGTCCTTCCACACCAATAATGGGGGACTTGCTAGATGACTGCAACGGCAAAATCTTAGCCCCTGTTGGCAGCACAGGAAGCTCTTGGATCGAGGCACTCAAACTGTCTGAGAGCTTTTCTAAAGGTTGTTGTGCTTTAACTGCTTCGCGCAAGCGGTTGAGCGTGAGGTTGAGGGTGACTTCTCCATAGCCCAACGCCGCTAGCAGATCTTCAACACTGTGGTAGTTACATCGTTCGGCTGTGGCTTGCATCGGTGCTGATTTTAGGAGTGCCTCAAAGCCATTTTTGCCTAAGGCTCGCTCTAACATCTCTCGACCACGATCGACGTTTTCTTCACGGTTCGATCGCTTGTACCATTGACGAATGCGGTTTCGTGCACCCGGTGTCACCACAAAGTTAAGCCAATCAAGGCTAGGACGGGCGTTCTTCTGCGTCAGAACCTCAACAATATCGCCGTTTTTGAGCGGTGTATCCAGCGTGGTCATGCGCTCATTTACCCGCACTCCAGCACAGTGATTGCCCACCTCCGTGTGAATGCGGTAGGCAAAATCAACAGGCGTTGCGCCACGACTGAGTGATACAACATCGCCTTGAGGAGTAAAGACATAAACATCGCCATCAAAGAGATCATCCTTGATGTTCTCTAGATATTCTTGGGCATCTTTGAGGTCGCTTTGCCAATCTAGTAATTGCCGCAGCCAAGTAAATTTCTCATCAGTTGTTGTCAGCTGGGTGCTGCTACTGCCCGTTTCTTTATACTTCCAGTGAGCAGCAATCCCATATTCAGCAATTTGGTGCATTTCCAGCGTCCGAATCTGAATTTCTAGGGGACGCCCTGAACTGCCAATAACAACGGTATGCAATGACTGGTAGCGGTTAGGCTTCGGTAAGCCAATGTAGTCCTTAAATCGACCCGGAATCGGACGAAACATATCGTGGACAACGGCTAACGCGCGATAGCAGTCATCATTAGCGCTTACAATAAGCCGAATCGCTGCAACGTCGTAGATTTCGTTGTAATCCTTTTGCTGCCGCTTCATCTTTTGATAGATGCCATACAGATGCTTGGGGCGACCACTAATATCAGCGTAAGCAAGCCCTGTTTGATCTAGGCGTTGTTTAAGGCGATCGACGGTCTGAGCCAGTCCTGTTTCGCGATCGACCCGCTTTTCAGCCACCAGTCCCTGAATTTGTCGATAGGAATCAGGCTCTAAGTATTTGAAGGTTAGATCTTCCAGTTCCCATTTGAAGCGACCAATACCTAAACGATTGGCAAGGGGAGCAAAGATTTCGCGTGTTTCCAGAGCAATTTGACGGCGCTTTGCATCGGGTAAGTGCTCTAACGTCCGCATATTGTGTAGACGGTCTGCTAGTTTGACGACAATAACGCGAATATCTTGCGCCATTGCCAAAAACATACGACGAAAGTTTTCTGCCTGCCGCTCTGTTTTACTAGAAAAATTAAATTTTGAAAGCTTGGTAACGCCTTCAACTAGCAGTTGAACTTCTTCACCAAATAATGCGCCTAACTCTTCAGCCGTAACGGTTGTATCTTCGACTACATCATGTAAGAAGCCAGCAGCAATCATGACACCGCCACCACCCAAGTCGCGCAGCAACCCAGCTACTGCAACAGGATGCATGATGTAAGGCTCACCCGAGGCACGGTATTGCCCCTCATGAAGCTGATACGCAAACTCAAAGGCTCGACAGACTAGATCAGCATCGGCATTGGTGCCATCACATGCGGTAGCATCGGCGCTCGATCGCCGCGCTTGGAAGCATTCTTCTAGCCAAACAGGAAGATCAAATGCTGTGGAAGAGGCGGGAACGGTTAGGTGCATACTGTCAAGCTCAGAGGTCGAAAGGCTCAAAAGGCTCGTTATACTGGCTGATTCTACTGCACAGTGTGCTGCTCAATACAGATTGCAGCTTAATGAAAACATCTAGGCGGTAAGAGAAAACCTCTCAAAAGTTTGAAATCAAAAATAGGATACAAGTATCCCTGCATCGAGCTTACAGCGCTGATAAATATAGAGCTTACAAATGTTGCTTGTAGTAGAGCCGCTAAATACGGACGGGTTATAACTTTCTTTCCGATCTACAACTAACGGCTGTAGCTAAAAGACGAGAACCTGAAGAGTGCCCTGCTCTCAACGGTTTAATTTCTATGTACCATCTATCCTAGCAAAAAGGACAGAATTCTTTACATGAACTTACAGGTGCAACAGTGAGAAAGGAAGAGAAAGCCTTACCGTCGGCTCAACAGCAGCGCTATGAAGCATTTAAGCAAACACTACAGCAGGTGCAGCAGAGGGCGGTTTCACCTAATGCCAACAGCCTGATGCTACGGTCCGAAGTCACAGCCTTGCAACAGTATTTTCACGAGCAGCTTTTGAGTTTGTCAACAGATACCTTCTCGACGACAACGCAGCAGTGGGTGCAATCGTACCAAGTAGAGATGGATAAGCAGCTTCGGTTGCTAGGAATGGATGTACTTTTTTTGCAGGCAGCGAAGCAAGCAGCTACAGCGTTGCAACGGCAGCAACAGGTGTGCGATCGCCTTGGCACTTTGCAACGCTACTGTGAGGCACTGTTGGGAGGGGAGGAGAAGGATGAGGAGTGAAGGAGTAAGGGGTTGAGAGAGCAGGGGACGCGAGGGGAGAAGAGGTGCATTCGTTGTTAGACTTCAGCCTGCATCGCACCATTGCCTCTGCCAATTTCCTTATGCAAAAGCTAAAAGACTGCCCCTTGCTTGGTTAAATAGAAGGGATCGGTTGAAGCGGAGAGAGCGCCAGTGCAGTGCCCAAAGGATAAGCAAGTAAGTTTGGTGGAAAGTCAATTGGCGGCTCAGTTAGCGGCTCACCATTGTCCAGAATGTGAGGGTGTCTGGATTCCGGGCGCTGAGTACGAAAGTTGGCAGGTGCAGCAACCTTTGACGGAAAGTCTCTCTGCGCTCATTGATCAAGCGTTAGAAACGAATGTTGACCGATCGCCCTTCGATGCGCGGGCGGCACTCTGCCCTGAATGTAATGCTTATCTAGCAAGGGCGAAGGTAAGTGCCAAAACACCGTTTTATGTCGAGCGATGCCCGAACTGTAAAGGCATTTGGTGCGATCGTGGCGAATGGAACACGCTGCAAACGCTGTCGCTACATACTGTAATTGACCAGATGTTTTTGGGGGAGTGGCAAACGCGCACACGCGAACGAGAGCAGTTGGCTCAGGAACGTCGCGCCACGATCGATAAACTAGGAGCCGAACTGGCGGCACAAATTTTTGAGCTGGCTGACATTTTGAAACAGCATCCCAATGGTGATTTTGGTGTCGCTTACCTGATGCGACGATGTGACAAGTAGCAGCTACCCATTAGCTATCAGCTATTAAGCCATTAGCAGCTGACCTCCCGATCCGGCTGTCGTGGCGTACAACTGGTAAAGTAGCTGAACGCTAATTGCTTACTATACTGACGGCTTATGCCATGACAAACGCTCTCTTTCAGGTTGAACATTTGCGGGTCGCGTATCCTCAACGTGGATCGGAGGCGATCGCATGGGCAGTGGATGATGTGTCGTTTACCCTCAATCCAGGCGAAAAATTGGGGTTAGTTGGCGAGTCAGGATGCGGCAAAAGTACCTTGGGTCGAGCTGCCATGCGGTTACTGTCCGAAGATACCCAAATTGAAGGGCATGTCACTTTTGCAGGGCAATCTGTGTTTGACCTTTCGACAGCAGCGTTACGGCGCTTTCGGGGCGAAGCCGTTGCGTTGATTTTTCAAGACCCCATGACGCGGCTTGATCCACTAATGACGATCGGCGATCACTGCCTGGAAACGCTGCAATCGCACCAGCCTCAACTTTCACGGCGACAGGCAAAAGAACAGGCGATCGCAACCTTAGAAGCGGTCAACATACCTGCGAGTCGCTGGTCACAATACCCCCACGAGTTTAGCGGTGGGATGCGGCAACGAGTGGCGATCGCTCTGGCGCTACTGCTGAATCCTAAACTCATCGTGGCGGATGAGCCAACCACCAGTTTGGATGTGACCGTCTCTGCCCAGATTTTGCGCGAACTAACTCGTCTTTGTGACGAGCGGCAAATGGCACTGCTGATCATCTCTCATGACCTGGCGATGATTGGCGAGTATTGCGATCGCATTGCCATTATGTACGGCGGCAAATTTGTCGAAACAGGTGCCACTCAAACAGTATTAAAGCAGCCTCAGCATGAATACACGCGATCGCTGCTGAAGGCAGCACTCCATCTGCAAGCCGTTGATTTAGAGAAAGGAGAAAGAGAGGAGCGCGTAGGCAAAGGACAGCAAGCGGTAGACTCGGCTCCCAACGCTCCTCTCCCGACGCCCCTCCTCCACCTTGATAATCTTATCCAGCACTACACCTTGGAGCAAAACCCGATCGCGCAACTGTTCTGGAAGACGAACCAAACAATTAAGGCTGTAGATGGTGTGACTCTGGATCTTTATCCAGGTGAAACGTTGGGTTTGGTTGGTGAGTCGGGCTGCGGCAAAAGTACGCTGTCGCGCACAATTTTGCAGTTGATTCGCCCAACAGCCGGCAAAGTCGAGTTTTTGGGACAAAACGTAGTTGGGTTGTCGCGAACTGCCATGCAGCAACAGCGACGGCAAATGCAAATGGTGTTTCAAGACCCTCATGCGTGCTTGAATCCAATGATGACGGTGGGGGAAAGCATTGCAGACCCACTACGGATTCACCAGTTAGCCGATCCCCAGGCAGCAAAAGCCCAGGTGTTGGAGATGTTGGAACGGGTAGGCTTGAGTCCAGCGACAGCGTTTTACGATCGTTATCCTGCACAGCTTTCGGGTGGGCAGCAGCAGCGTGTGGCGATCGCTCGTGCCCTCATCACACGTCCGCAATTACTGATCTGCGACGAACCAGTCAGTATGCTAGATGCCAGTGTGCAGACGCAAGTTTTAGCGCTCATGCAAGACCTCAAAGATGAATTCAACCTAACCTACTTGTTCATTACGCATGATCTGTGGGTCGCGCGCTTTTTCTGCGATCGCATTGCCGTGATGCAAGCTGGCAAAATTATTGAGTTGGGTGCCACTCAAGATCTTTTTACGCGCCCACAGCATCCTTATACACAGGCGCTACTGCAAGCAGCCCCACTCCTTGCAAGACTGTAATGGGTAAGGCAACATGGCTACGCTAGCAGTCTAAAGCGTTCATCTTGTAGACGTTTACTATGTTGCCATGCTCAAAAATTTACTGCTGTGGTATGGCAAAAGGATGAAGGATAAGGGATGAATCGAAACCCTTGCTTAAAAGAAGTTTCAAGGTTTATGTCTGTTCTAACGTTCTCTTCGACTGCTATAGGAAATACCTGTGTGCTCCTATCAAGCGTGCCAATTTTTAGCTCATTTCTTGGCTAGAAAGCGCTCAAGCCTCTGACAGTAGCTAGATTGATTCCGTTAGAACTTAAAGGTATTAGGGTAATCTAGAGAGTAGAGATTCAAGCGAATTAATTGAATTTCTTAAGGTTTAGTCCAAATTAAAGTCAAGAGCAAGTTAGCTTTATTTGTTTTAAGTGCTGGAACAAGATGGTATGCAGGCATTTTCTGAGAAGCAACCCAGCAACGAAATGCCCCTACAGCTCTTGCTGTTTATTGATAAACGTCCGACCTCAAGAGAACGCATTCGGCAAGTGCGTGAGGCGCTCAAAAACCTTAGAGCGGGCTACCCCTTTGAGCTAGAAGTCATTGACGTGAGCGAGCAGCCTTATCTGGCTGAACACTTTCGGCTTGTAGCAACTCCAGCGTTGATCAAACTTCATCCTGCTCCGCAGCAAACGCTGGCAGGCAGTGATCTAGTTGCCCAATTGCAGCATTGGTGGTCTTACTGGCAACGCTCTGTAGAGAATTATCTGGTGAATACTAACTCTCAGCAAGTCTTTGGGGAGGACCACCGAACACAAGAGAATGAAGATCCCAGAGTAAATATTGCGATCGAACGTGGCTTAGTAGCCAATTCGCCGGACGTTGGGATAGATGCTACCAAGCAATCAATCAGCGCCCTGAAGACGATCGCCCGCTCGGCAGAACTCATTGAGCTAACCGACGATGTCTTTCGCCTAAAGCAAGAAAAAGCCGAGCTTGAGCATCAGCTTCGCTTTAAGGATGAAATTATCGCCATGCTGGCGCACGATTTGCGTAATCCACTTACTGCTGCATCGATCGCCATGGAAACCCTGGAGATGGGGCACAGTATTACTGATGGTTGGTCTTCACGGCTGACCCCTACCCTTACTGCACAGCTTTTAAAGCACGCTCGGACACAGACTCGCGCGATCGATCACATGATTACCGACATTCTACAGGCGGCACGTGGTACCGGCGCTGAACTACGCATTGTGCCTCAGAAAATGAACCTGGGACAGCTTTGTGTTGAGGTCTTAGAGTCTCTTCGCGATCGTTTTCAGGCAAAGTCACAACGCGTTGAGCAAGATCTTCCATCTGACTTGCCTCACGTGTATGCCGACAGCGAGCGAGTCCGTCAGGTTTTGGTTAATTTGCTCGATAATGCCATTAAATATACGCCTGTCAGCGGCTCGGTTGCCGTTTCGATCCTTCATCGCACCACCCAAAAAGTACAGGTTAGCGTCTGCGATAATGGTCCGGGCATCCCTAAAGAAAATCGCGATCGCATCTTTGAAGAACACTTCCGGCTCGAGCGCGATGAGGCAAAAGACGGCTATGGCATCGGACTATCGCTCTGTCAGCGTATTATTCGATCGCACTATGGTCAGATTTGGGTAGACTCGACGCCCAACACGGGCAGTTGTTTCCACTTCACACTTCCCGTCTATCGTTCCTAGCAATCAAAGCTTATTGTTTTAAGAATGTTTAGAGGGCTTCAAAGAGAAGAGCAACGATAGGTTGCCCGCACTTTGGGACCAAAAACAATTACGTCTTCTGGCTTCAGCTCCCACGTCCGGTATTTTTGACCATTGATCACCAACCCATTGGTGCTTGCCTTTCCATCCAGGTCGCCATCGGTAATCTGGTAGCCATAGCTCCCATCTTCTTTAAGAACCTTTGTCAGGATCGCGTGATGACGAGAGGCAAACTGAGAGTGGAGGCAAATATCGCTTTGCGGATCGCGCCCAATTTGATACTGATCGCGATCCAAGGTGATGTCTCGCTTGCCTCGCTCGTCTTCAACAACCAAAATTGACTCGTTCCGATGCCCCAGAAATGGTTGACTACCACGATCTGACATCGGTGCAAACGTCGCGCTGCTATCCAAATCGCCTTCTACGAACGTCCGTGAGTCGCTAAAGCCAGCGCCATACCAAGCTGGGTGAGTAGTAGGTGGTCGATAGTTCAGCCCGGATCGCTCAGAGGCAAGGTGACGAGCGTGCCAAGAAACGTCATCGTCTGGCTTAATAGCGAGGGCGCGATCATAGCTAGCGATCGCCTCGACGTAACGGTGCAACTCAATGAGTGCATTGCCACGGTTGCGCCATGCTAAAGAGTTATCTGGGTTAATGTGCAGTACGCGATCGTAGCTAGCAATCGCTTGAGTCGGTTGGTCTAACCCATATAGCAGCGCGTTGCCACGGCTCTGCCATGTGTGCTCGTGACGTGGGTTAATTTGTAATACCCGATCGTAGCTCTCGATCGCATCGGTATAGCGCCCCAAACCATACTGTAGGGCGTTACCACGATCATGCCAGATCTGGACGCACACCTCACTTTTAGGTCGCAGATTGAGCGCTTGATCGTAACTGGCGATCGCTTCTAGATAAGAACCGCACTTTTCGAGAGACAAACCACGTTCGTACCAAACTTCGTAAAAATCGGGTCTAATAGCAATGACGCAGTCATAATGCGCTACGGCTCGCTCGTAGGCTTCAGTCGCAGCCGCTGCTAGTCCCTGTCTAAACCACAGAAGAGCATCACCACTGAGTTGAAGTTGACCGGTATCAAGCATGGCTCAATTTCCTGGAATCCAGTACCCATTCAAATAAACAGGGAGCCGGGGGCAGTTCTAACGATTCAATAAACGTGCCAGCGATCAACAGAATTTGATAGCTTTATACAAAGTTAGCGTAAAACGACCCGGCTGCTAACACTTCCCTCAAAAGAAATAGAACCTCACGAGATTGAGGGATGGTGAAGTAGTGATAGTTGTGTATTCCAGAAAGTCATGCAGGAAAGAACACATTAATACGGAGCGCGAGACTCCAGGCACTCAAACTAATTTTTTCTGCTTCTCTCAATCCTGCAATTGACCTTAAATACCATCGCTGCCTGCTGTAAAGAAGCTCTTCCCCCCTCTAAAAACAGCTTTCACGACCCTTTCCGGCTCTCTTCCCTAGCAGGCAAGGGGACAGATTAGACTCCTAGCGTGCAGATGGTTTGCCCAAGCATTTTTAAGTAAGGCGTAACTTGAGCTGAATCTCTTCACTCATTCTCAACAAAACTGTAGAGCGAACACTCTTTCATGGGGTAGTATTGTATTTCTGTGGGTTTTTACACCTTAGAAATTTAGAAAGATTGCGGCGAAGGGAAGGTTATGGCAAAGCGCGTACAGTTAGTTCTCAGTAAAGATGTAAGTAAGCTGGGTAAAGCAGGAGATTTGGTTGAAGTCGCTCCTGGCTATGCTCGCAACTATCTCATTCCACAAGGCATTGGGGCGCGCACGACTCCTGGTCTCTTGAAGCAGGTCGAGCGGCGCAGAGAGCTAGAGCGGGTGCGCTTGCTGGAAGAAAAGCAGGAAGCAGAAACGCGCAGAGCAGCTTTGCAAGCTGTGGCAAGTTATATCATTGCCAAGCAGGTCGGCGAAAATGAGGCGATTTTTGGTACTGTAACCAACCAGGATGTCGCTGATGTAATCTTGCAGACGACTCAGCAAGAGGTCGATCGCCGTGGTATTACGCTACCCGATATTCACAAGCTTGGTTCTTACAAGGCAGATATCAAGCTGCATCCTGACGTTACCGCAACGGTTGAAATTCAGGTTGTTGCTAGCTAGAGCGTCAGCTTAAGGCGGTTGTCCAGGGAGTTTGGCTTCGCTATAATAGTACGCAGGTACTAAACATATCGTTAGCGTCTGCCTATGCTAACACTTTACTACACTTAGCGTTTTAGTCTTGAGCGAGCGTTAGGCAACACTAAATGTAGTAGAGCAAGTGCGGTCTTCCCTGTATAGTGAAGTGAGCCATACTGGATGTGTGGGTTACTTCTCCAACATATTGTTGCCGTCTCTGTTTCTTATGGTTCAGGAACTCAATTTCCAAGCCTTTAGCGATCGCCTGCCGCCTCAGAACATTGATGCTGAAGAATCAATTCTGGGCGGCATTTTGCTAGACCCAGAGGGTGTCAATCGGGTTGCAGATTTGCTTCATCCCGATGCCTTCTACTTGAGTGCTCACCGAGAAATTTATCGCGCTGCTCTGGTGCTGCAAGGACAAGGCAGCCCTACAGATTTGATGAGCATTACATCCTGGTTGATCGATCGTGGTCTTCTCGAAAAGGTGGGCGGGCAAAGTAAGCTGGCACAGTTAATCGATCGCACAGTGAGCGCTGTCAACATTGACCAGTATGCTCAACTGGTGATGGACAAGTATATGCGCCGTAAGCTGATCAAGGCGGGCAACGAGATTGCACATCTGGGGCACGACACATCCAACGATTTAGAAGTAATACTTGATCAGTCTGAGCAAAAGCTGTTTGGTGTGACGCAAGATCGCCCGCAGCAAGGCTTAATGGCAGCGTCCGATATTTTGACGCACACTTTTTCAGATATTGAGAGCCGATCTCTGGGCATGGTATTGCCTGGGTTGTCCTGCGGTTTCTACGATCTAGATGCGATGACTCAAGGCTTTCAGCGCTCGGATCTCATTATCGTAGCGGGACGACCGTCGATGGGCAAAACATCCTTTACGATGAACGTTGCTCGTAATATCGCCGCCTTTCACAAGTTACCTGTTGCCGTTTTTAGCCTGGAAATGTCGAAAGAACAACTGGTTCAGCGATTGCTAGCTAGTGAGGTGCGGATTGAGAGTGGTCGACTACGGGCAGGGCGTGTGAGCCAAAATGAATGGGAACCACTGGGTCATGCTATCAGCACTCTGTCGCAACTGCCAATGTTTATCGACGATACGCCAAATATAAGCATTACCGAGATCCGATCGAAGGCACGCCGACTTCAGGCTGAACAGGGTGGTGCGCTCGGCTTAATCTTGCTGGACTATTTACAGTTAATGGATGGCGGTAGCGACAATCGGGTGCAAGAGCTGTCACGCATTACACGTGCGCTTAAAGGACTGGCACGAGAACTTAGTGTGCCCGTCATAGCGCTTTCCCAGTTGAGTCGTAGCGTCGAGTCGCGCACCAATAAGCGACCAATGATGTCTGACTTGCGCGAATCAGGTGCAATCGAGCAAGATGCTGACCTGATCATGATGCTTTACCGCGATGAGTACTATAACCCTGACACGCCTGATCGTGGCATCGCAGAAGTCATTATCTCGAAACATCGGAATGGTCCAACTGGAACCGTCAAACTTCTGTTTGAGTCGCAGTTTACTCAGTTCCGCAACTTAGCAGCGCCAAATCGCACTTAGAGGCAGCATCAAAGCGTGCTCGGATCAATTAAGTGGAGCCATCAGTATGCAGTAATGGAGCTGATAGTTGCTAAAAACACAACGCATTTAGCAGCCTACCGAATCACTGGCACAAAAACTGCTGTAACTCCACCAGCCTCTTAAGCGGCGATCGCGCAGTTACCACTTGGTTGCTTGAGTGCTGCGTTTAGCAACAATTGGGAAGTTTCGTGCTAACGGACCCCATTTAACGCTTGCAGTACCCTTAAGCGTATCGCCTTCAATACGTCCCTTAAATTGAACAGCGCCTTGCTGTCCCTGGATTTTTTCAGCGCGGCTAAATGAGAGTTGATCGCCCGTCAGCGTAATGTTGGGGATGCTGTACTTCTTGCCATCCGCGATCGCATCGCCCTTCACCTGCTGGAACTGCTGTGTAAACCGCAGGGTATAGGGTTGGCTGCGACCAGGCGCAAATTCGACCCGTCCCTGCCAGTCGCCCGCAACACGTTCAGGGACAACCCAATAATAGATATTGCGTGGCAACGAAGAGCCAGCGCTTGCAGGAACAGTCACCGTTTTATCTGGTTTCCAGTCGCCCATTGTGAAAGCGTGGGAGACAAGACGGGTGCCGGGTCGCAGGTCGTTTAAGAGTTTGGGGCGCAACTTCAAATTGATTTCAGGCAGTAGGTAAAGTGTTACCACGCTGGCATCACGAAGGTTAGTTTGAAAGAGATCTTGCTGGAGGAATTGAACGCGATCGCTCACTCCTGCTTTCTGTGCATTCTCATTACTTAAGCGCACCAGCCCTGGATTGATATCTACCCCTACCCCACGTCGGGCACCATAATCTTTAACGGCTGTAACCACTAGCCGACCGTCGCCAGAGCCGAGGTCATACACTACATCCTCACGGCTCACACCTGCTAGCTTTAGCATTTCTGTGACCACCGTTTCGGGTGTTGGCACATAGGGCACATCTGGTTTGATAGGAATAGGATTTTCTGTAGGGGTTGGGGTTGGCGCTGTTTGAGCGATCGTTGCAGTGCGCTCACTCCCTCCAAGAAAGGCAAGCGATAGGCTGACGACCGCTCCCATCACTCCTAAACCAATCTGTTTGCGTAACACCACAGGCTTTGCTCCCGACGAGTAGACCCAAGACAAATTTCTTGTAGCGTATCCTTTTAGCGTTGTTTAGACATCTACTTCTGCATAGAACTGATTAACTGTTGATTAGTTCCCAAATACTTTCAACAAATTTAGTGCCACGATCGCAAACCTCGGACCGCTTTTTGCTATGCTGGGTAAGTCTCAAAGCAAACCAAACCTCAAGTTTGCGCCAGCTGAGTCATTCTTAGTCGAGTGGCTTGCTGTGTTACCTGGTGTTGAAGGTTTTTAAACCAGAAACATCAGACCTAGAGACGTTGCTTAGAAGAAACTGGTTTTTAGAAGCCAGCTTGTGCGGATGTGGCGGAATTGGTATACGCGCACGCTTGAGGTGCGTGTGGCATAGTCCTTGCGAGTTCGAGTCTCGCCATCCGCATCTTTTTACGATCGTTATTTTTATGTAGTTGTAAGCCTAAGTTGTTTAGTTCAGACAGCTTAGGCTTGTAGCTGTATTTCGCCTTGACGTAGCTTGCTGGCGCTGTTTGCAGCAAACTCAGGTGATGAAGAGCTTTACCGCAATTGGTTCAAGCTCTTCAACAGTCGGTTCAACTGCTAGAGCATTGTTATAGCTGGGCTAGTTTTTCGCTGCGCGATTGAGCCTATGTACAGCAAGGTGCTTATACCAAGCCTAGTAGGAGTCTGGCTTGAATCCGATCGCAACTTACAATATCCGTTGCCGAGCTTCAGCATCGGTTTAGCATTTTTGAAATAGACACCGTTGCGATCGCCTGTACAGCGATCGTTACGTGTGGTGACAGTTTATGCTTCGCCTGTCGCATCTCAGGCTAGACGGGTTCATACTCACTTAGTGAAAATGGACTTGATTGCTCATGCTGCTCGTATAGATATCAGGTTTCAGGGTATTCAAAAACCTGAGTCAGCCAAATAGCGTAAGAACCGACAACTCCAAAGATCGTAAGATCGGTTCCAACACTAGCTGTCGGCTTCAGCACCAACAGCTGCACTTTTACCTCTAGCTTCGCTGCATTGTCTCATCTACCGATGTCACACACTCCATTTATAGATCTGCTGCTTACGATCCGAGCCTAACCAGGAGCAAGTCAGCAGGCAGTTAGTACCCTGCGGTAACGTCACTTGCAAAACCTGTAGAGCCAGAAGCATAACGCAGGGTAAGCACGTCATTAAGCACAATGCACGCTTCCTTAACAAAAGAAACTGGCTAGGATTGATGTCTGCTCTTATTTCTAACCGTTAGCTATTGTTGCTTGCTATTCCGATTCATGACTCAACCACTACCAGAACCTCCGTTGCCCTCGGTTCCTTTGCCTACTCATGAAGCGGAACGATTGAAGGCATTGCGACGGTACAACATTCTTGATACACCGCCGGAAGCAGCATTCGATCGCATTACTGCTTTAGCTGCACGCCTGTTTGGGATGCCGATCGTGCTCGTTTCCTTAGTTGATGAGTCGCGGGGTTGGTTCAAGTCGGCTTACGGTTTTGATATCCAAGAAGTGCAGCGAGATGCCACTATTTGCAGTCTGACACTGTATTCCAGCGACGTTTTAGTTATTCCCGATACCCGCCAGGACGATCGACTCCTTTGCAACCCCTTTGTGCAGAATGAACCTGGTCTACGGTTTTATGCAGGTGCACCCTTACTAACTCAGGATGGCTTTAACCTTGGTACCCTTTGTTTGTTCGATACTCAACCACGCACGACGTTAACCGATGAGCAGCAAGCTGTGTTGTCCGATCTTGCTGCAATGGTGATGGATGAACTAGAGCTACGCTTGGCAGCTCGCAAAGTCGCCCAGCTTGATACAGCATTGTTAGAAATCACGCAGGGGGTTTCTGTTGCCACGGGTGAAGCTTTCTTCTCGGCTCTGGTACAACATTTCACCAAAACTTTGGGGATAGATTACACCTACATTGGTCTGGTGGATGGGGCAAACCGGGATGCTATTAAGACGATCGCTGCCTGCGCCAATGGTCAAATCATTGCCAACTTTGAGTACTTACTGCGCGACACACCTTGCTGGCAGGTGATTCAAAAACAAAAGTTGTGTTGCTATCCCGATGGCGTGCAAGCGCAGTTTCCTCAAGCGCCGCTGCTAGCCCCTTTCAGGGTAGAGAGCTACGCGGCAATTCCATTCTTTGACTCGGCAGGTACACCGCTTGGGCTGCTGGGCATCATGGACAGCAAACCTTTAATCAATCTTCAGCTTGTAGAGTCTCTACTGACTATCTTTGCGCTGCGGATTGCTACTGAATTGGAGCGCCAACAAGCGGAAGTTGCCCGGCAACAAGTGCAGCAGGAGTTGCAACGCCAGGTAGAACAACGAACGACTGCATTGTCTAAAGTAAACCAACGCCTTCAACTAGAAATTGTCGATCGCCAGCAAGCAGAAGCTGCCCTGCAAAAAGAACAAGAAATGCTGCGGGTGTTGCTAGATAACGTGCAGGCAGGTATTGTCGCCTGTAACGCCGATGGACTTTTAACGCTCTTTAATCGGTCAGCACGAAGATTTCATGGACTACCAGAGCAACCGCTCCCCCCTGACCAGTGGGCAGAATATTATGACTTGTATCTGCCGGACGGCAAAACGCGGATGCCTAAAGACGAGATTCCGCTGTTTCGTGCCTTACAGGGAGAAACCGTTGCCAACGTTGAGATGGTGATTGCCCCCAAAGCAGGAATGACGCGAACCTTGCTCAGCAGTGGGCAAAGCATTGCTGATGCTCAAGGCAATAAACAGGGCGCAGTGGTGGTTATGCACGACATCACCGATCGCAAACAAGCAGAAGCCGTTCGCTTAAGCCTTGCAGAGGAACGTGCCCAACTAATTCGAGAGCAAACTCAGGAACAAACGGCTCGTCTGGAAGCTGAAACGGAGCAGCGACGATCGGCTTTTTTGGTTGATGTCAGTACAGCACTGGCATCGTCATTGGATTACGAACAAACGCTTCAAAGCGTTGCCAAGTTAGTCGTACCTTATTTCGCAGACTGGTGTTCTGTAGATTTATTGAATGATGATGGCACCATTAGTCGTGTTGCAGTTGCGCATGCTAATCCCGATAAGGTGCAGCTGGGTTGGGAACTAGCACAACGATTCCCCAGGCACTTAGATGATGGGTATGGCATCTCTCAGGTTATGAAAAGCGGGCAAAGTGAAATTGCGATCGACATTACCGATGAACAACTCACGGCGACTGTATTGAATCCTGAGTATCTAGAAATCTTGCAAAGCGTAGGCTTAAGGTCGTGCATTATTACCCCACTGCAAGCGCGTGGACGAGTTTTAGGCAGCATTTCTTTTGTGTTTACTGAATCAAATCGCCGCTATAGCCTCACAGACCTTGCTCTAGCTCAAGATTTGGCGCGTCAAGCCGCGATCGCCATTGACAACGCGTACCTTTATCACACCGCTCAACAGGCAAAGCAAGCTGCTGAAACCGCTGCCGATCGCACGACTCGCTTACAAATGGTGACAGCCGCCCTCTCAGAATCTCTGACACCCGTTCAAGTAGCGGCGGTGATTGTAGAGCAAAGCACTGCGGCTCTAGAAGCAGATGCAGCACTCATGGCACTTCTAAGCCCGGATGGAACCGTTTTGGAAATTGTGCAAGCAGTCGGGTATGCCGTAAATCCAGTAGAAAGCCATCGGCAATTTCCCCTCACTGCACCCTTTCCCTTAGCGGACGCAGTACGAAATAAGCAGCCTGTTTGGTCAGAGCCTCTAGCGGAACGCCTTGCCCGCTATCCTCATTTAGCAGAAATCTACAAGAGTCTTCCCTTCCAGGCATGGATTTCGCTGCCCTTAATGGTTGACGGCAAAGCGGTGGGAGGGCTGTCGCTTTCCTTCAAACAGTTCAAGCAACTCAGCCAGGACGATCGCGAGTTTATGCTCACTCTTAGCCGTCAGTGTGCTCAGGCAATCTTCCGCGCTCAATTGTATGAGGCAGAGCGCAGTGCTAGAGCAGAGGCAGAACAGGCAAGCCGGGTGAAGGATGAATTTTTGGCAGTACTCTCCCACGAATTGCGTACTCCGCTCAATCCCATTTTGGGCTGGTCAACGCTCTTACAAAGACAGCAGCACGATCCTGCCACTCTGGCTCGTGGCTTGCAAACAATCGAACGCAATGCCAAATTGCAAACGCAGCTCATTGAAGATTTACTGGATGTTTCCCGCATTCTACGTGGCAAACTCATCCTTGATGTGGCTCCAGTAGACTTGAAGTTTACGATTGAAGCCGCAATGGAGACTGTGCGCCTAGCGGCAGAAGCGAAGGCAATGCAGATTCAGACCTACTTTGCCCCAAAGGTGGGTTACGTTGCAGGGGATGCCAGCCGTTTACAGCAAGTAGTTTGGAACCTGCTAGCGAATGCGATCAAATTTACCCCAGACGGCGGACGAGTCGAGGTGCGGTTAGAGCAGATCGAGCATGGGAACGTGGAGAATTGGGTGGGTGGGAGTGTAGATCAGCCATCCACTCATCACTCTTATGCTCAAATCACTGTCACCGACACTGGCAAAGGCATCACACCAGAGTTTTTTCCTTATATCTTTGATCGCTTTCGTCAAGCAGACAGTAAAACCACTCGTCAGTTTGGTGGCTTGGGCTTGGGTTTGGCGATCGTACGGCAATTGGTTGAACTGCATGGCGGTACGGTTCATGTAGAAAGCTCTGGCGAAGGGCAGGGAACCACGTTTACGGTCCACCTACCGCTGATGAAGGATCAAGCTAGACAGGTAAATAGTGAGACAAAGAGCCTTCAGTCTGCCGATGTTACCTCACATCCTTTAGAAGGTGTTCGAGTGTTGGTGGTAGATGATGAAACTGATGCCCGTGAGTTAGTAATTTTTATCCTGGAGGATGCAGGTGCAATGGTTGTTTCAGCCGCATCTGCTGTAGAAGCACTGGAGGCATTAAAGAAGACAGAGGTTGATGTGCTGATCAGTGATATCGGGATGCCTATGATGGATGGCTATACGCTGATGCAGCACGTGATCGCTCAATTTGCAGAGAAAGGAGAGCTGCTTGCTGCCAGTAACCTGTTACCAAAGGCGATCGCCCTCACCGCCTATGCAGGGGAAATAAACCAGCAGAAGGCTCTTGCTGCCGGATTCCAGTGCCATCTTAGTAAGCCGATCGATCCAACTGAACTCGTTGCAACGATCGCAAGTCTTAGCCAATCAGCTTAGTTGCTCGTGACTACCTTAGTTTTGGGTGGCACGATAGATCCCACTTGTCGCCATTGGTTGAAGTCAACGACTTTGCAGACAAGGACTTTACAGACAACTGACCAATATCCGTTAACGCAAATAGACAGGTGGGGCTGTGGTTGTGGTTAATGGCAGAACAACTGTAAAGGTAGCGCCCTGTCCTTCGCCCTGACTCTCTACCTGAATATCACCATTATGTAACTCGACCAGCTGCCGTACAATCGCTAGCCCTAAGCCCAAACCTCCATGTTGGCGCGTGGTTGAACTATCCGCCTGGCGGAAGTAGTCGAAGATGTAGGGGAGAGCATCTGGCCGAATTCCTTGTCCCGTGTCGCTAACTTTAATCACCGCCTCATTGTTCTGCTGCGCCAACCGGATCTCAACCTGCCCACCTTGTGGAGTGAATTTGATCGCATTCGAGAGCAGGTTTTCTATTAACTGTCGCAGACGATCGCCGTCACCAGAGACTTGCCCTACCGTCTCATCTAAGTAAGCATCTAAGCGGATTGACTTAGCTGTAGCACTTGGTTGCACCGTTTGAATCGCCGCTGCAACCACTGCGCGTAGAGGAATGGGGTGCTTTTGCAGCAGCAGCTTTCCACGCAGCAGACGGGAGATATCGAGCAGATTCTCAATTAGTTGAGTCTGCAAGCGGGCATTGCGCTCGATCGTTTCTAACGCACGGGCAGTAATGGTTTCATCGAACTGGTGAGTCCGCAATGCTTCCGCCCAGCCCAGGATAGAGTTTAAGGGCGTACGAAGTTCATGAGAGACGATCGCTAAAAACTCGTCCTTCAAACGGTTGGCTTGCTCCAGTTCCTCAGCCTGATGTTGAAGCGCATTCAGGGCAACTTGTAGCTCTCGTCGCCGCAAGCTCACCTCTTCCACCAACGCTTCTAAACTGTGGCTCTGGCTGGCAAGCTCTTGTTGCAACAAGTCACGCACTCGCTTCACTGCGATTAAATTACCAACTCGCGCCTGTAACTCCTCAACCGAAAAGGGTTTCATCAGGTAGTCTTGAGCACCCTGACGTAACAGTTGCACCCGCAGTTCATCATCAGCTTTGGCAGTGAGCATTACGACTGGAGTTGTATCTAGCTCTGGGTAAGTCCGAATCTGTTGCACAAGCTGAGCACCGCTGAGATAAGGCATCATCACATCACTCAGGATCAAATCAGGCTTGAGCGCGATCGCCTGCTCCAAGCCCTCTTGTCCATTGACAGCAGTAGCAGTGCAATACTCAGGTGCCAACGTTGAGGTGATGAACTGATTCATTTCTAGACTGTCTTCCACTACCAGCACTAACGGTTTGCCGACTGCTGGTGCCTGAAGCTTGGAGTCGATTGGCGCAACCGTCCGGAGTTCTTCGACTAATTGGTTTGCGATCTCTTCACCCTGATTCAGCTCAGTGGTTGAAGCAGTAATGCTGCTGCCAGACGGGGTTAGCAAAGGTAACTCAACAGTGAATTGTGCGCCGCCTTCGGGTGCATCACTTATACCAATGGTGCCGCCTTGTAGCTCGGCGAATTCTTTTGCAATCGCCAAGCCTAAACCAGTGCCACCAAAGCGACGGGTTGTGCCGCCTTCCCCCTGGCTAAACCGCTCAAAGATCGTTTCCCGTAGAGCAACCGCAACACCCGGACCGCTATCGCGAACAGAAAGGATGGCTCGATCGACCTGGACTGGCAAATTGGTGGAACCACCGTTGGCAGCATTCATCTCAGCTTGATTGCTTTCCAGCGTGCAAGAAATGATGCCACCGTTGGGGGTAAATTTGAACGCATTGGAAATCAAATTAAGTAGAATTCGCTGTACTTTTGCTGCATCAATTTCAGCAGGCAAAGATTCTGGTGCATCAATAGTCAAGGCAATGTTCTTTTCTTGTGCCAAGCCATCAAAGTTCGCAGCAGTAAGGCGCACCAGTTGAGCCAGGTCAATTTGCGTAGAGTGGAGTGCCATCTTACCTGCCCCCAACTTAGAGACATCAAGGAGATCATTGACTTGCTTGAGTAATAGGCGAGCATTACGATCGACAATCTTTAAATCATGCTGGTGCTCCTGGCTCAGTGCTCCATGTTTGAGCAGTTTCTCAATAGGTCCCAGAATTAGGGCAAGCGGCGTTCGGAGTTCGTGACTAACATTGGCGAAAAACTGCGTCTTGAGTTGGTCAACCTCCTTAAGTTGCTCGTTCATTGCCTCTAGCTTATGGTTAGCCGCTTCCAGATGCGATCGCCGTTCTTCTGAAAGCTTGGCAGACTCGACCAGAGCTAACGCTTGGGGAACGAGAAAGGGAAGGATAAAGGCTGTAGTGACAGAGGCGATCGCCGTAATTACCTTTAACACTCCCGAAAGCCAGTAAGTCGGATGCCATAACGTCCATACATCCATGAAGTGGGTACTGGCACAAGCAATAATGAAGGAACCAAACGCCAAAAACATCCAGTGAAAGGGAATCTCTCGGCGAGTCTTGTAAACCAGGTAAGCCAGGGTTGCCGAAATAGCAACATAGGCAAGAGCAATAAACGAATCTGAAAGGACATGGAGCCAGACCAGCCCTGGCTTCCACAAATAGCAATGCCCATGAGGAATAAACCCGTTGACTGCTAAAAGGGCATTCCACCATCCCGGAAAGACCAGCAGGAGTAGGAGGGCAACAATGAACGCCGTTGCACTATAACTCAGGGTATTTCGATTAATGCTTATCATCAGTCTTAAATTTAGGAGCCCAGTCTCTTACTTATTCTGTAATTATTTTTACTTTCAAGCCCATAAGTCAGCTTTACGCTTCATAAAGACTAAATAAAAGAAAGTATTGCAGTAGAAATACGTATCTACTGCAACTTTGAATCTCTTAATGGAGCGATAACAGAGCTTTCCTTATCACTCAATGTTAACCATAACTATCGTGTTAAAAACCTTATATATAGCCATCTGTAAAGGTCTATCTATTGGTAGACAACTAGACCTTTGCTTGTCAGGTAGAGCAGGAATCGCTCAACTTCATATGCCTGAAGCTGCTGTCTGGACATAGGAGCTAAAAATTGTCATAAGTTCATAGCAGTCCTAAATCATTTGTGAGATTGAGAGGCTTTGTGAGCAAGAACTCCAGTGGAATTCTTGCTCACGATCCAGATAGGATCGCTACAGGAGCGAACGCTTTAGGTTATCGGGCTCTGGAACGACGATCGACCTGGTTAAAGCTGAATGTAAACCGTTGAAGCATAAGACAACTAGTGAGTGATAAATGGGCGATCGCAAGTGACACAACGGTGAGTTTATAGACCGTTGCGCTTACCCTTTTGATGAAGATGCATAGCCTCGCACTCAAGGCGTGGCATCACCATGCACCTCCATTCATCACTTTCTTGCGAAACGTCAAAAAAAGATTAAAAGTTGACTAGAGATCACGAAACAGTTGAGCAAATTTTTAACGCTCGAGCACTCCTAGTGCTTTCAGCAAGCCGACGCAATGAACGGCTGACGGCCTAACACTTCTCTCTGCTTGGCGTAGACTGCCTAACTGTCTTCAACCCTTGACGAAAAACTGCTATCTAAAAAAGCGAAGGTATCATCGTCCCAACAGGGTTCTGGCAAGAGCGACAGTAGCTTGTGTTTCACATCAGCTTCGATCGCATACATATCATCTCGCTGAAACAGTGCAGCTAGCGCTAAAATGTCTCGCTCTCTAAGGGGTGACAGCGGTGCCGCATAGCTATCTAACGACTCACTATCCTTCAGGTTATCAGGCGAGGTGGGTAAGGCAACCCTGCTCCACTTATTCGGTTGTGGTCGCCTTACTGTCTGCCGTTTTGCGACCTGCCGCAAGGCGTAGAGTCCATCTAGATCAGTTTCTGGCAGGCTCGTATTTTTTAGTGAGGCACTTTGACGGTGGGGTGACTGCACTAAGGACGAAGGCCGCACAACTGATCCACTGACTGGCATCTCATAGCGATCGCCCGCTAAGAGCTTTGAGGCTATCGTTGCCGTTGCAGCCATGGGTGATGCTGGATCACGCTCCAAGCTACTTTGATAGCCTGCGGTTAAGCCAGGCGGCTCTTGAGAAAGTTCAATAGGCACAAAAGCTCTATCGTCCTCTGGTGAAGTAAACAACATGGTAAGCACCAAAAAAACTCTGCCGTTGCGACCACTAAAAGGCGCTCGCGTCCCATAGCCCAAAGACCGAACGTACGACAAGAGCAATTACAGAAAGCAACGTAATTTTCAGTAGATGCGCTGATTTCACGTAACAAACCAAGCATTTGAGCCTTCACACCCAGTGAAAGCTAACGTACTCATCCAGCAAACTTCGCCAATGCACCAGACCTCTAAGTATGACAGTTTCGTACCGAAGCAAACGCCAACCTTACTACTCTGTAATCATGACTTTAACAACCACTACTACAGTCAATCTAAGATCGTTCAAATGCTGATAGAAACCATCATCACTTTATTAAATATAGCGGTTATCAATTGTATGCACTACATCTCATAGCACTGTAGCATCAAAGCTAAGATCTGCTGCCTGAGCCATAAAAGAGGACTTTTCAAACGCAATTAATAGCTTAAATCTTACTAAGCTTTTGCACTTTTCATGCTTAAGAGGTAGGAGCACTTTTCATACTTAAGAGGTAGGAGCAACATAGTATGCACGTAGAGCAGTAGAAAAGTATGGCAGTAATCCAGTGATCATGCGGTTATGTCTTCAAGATGGGCACTCTAAGGTAGAAACGGGGGTTAGTTTCTGGCAGCGCTAGCCAGAGTTTGCCTTTACCGACAGAACGCTGATAACAACTCTTGCATAGAGTATCTACAACCAAAGTGTCTGCCAACAATGCTTGCCCTTCAACGGTCATCAAACCGCTTTGGACACTAGGATGAAAGAAGATATGGAGGCAAGCAATGCTCTCAGTCGAGACAGACGCTTTACTAATAATGCTCATCCATCTGTCTAGTGCTGCACGTTCAAGCGCCCGTCTTAAATTGTGAGAGAAAAGTGCTTCGGTCTCACACTGCCTACATTTGGGGTTAGCTATGCTCGATTCACAATCATTGGCTGAATACTCTTCACAAGTGCTGAATGCCTCTGGCAATGCCGAGCTGGAGCAGCGCTTGGGGCTATACCGCGTCTTTTTGAAGCTTTATGAGCATCATCGCAGCCTGTTGGATGAAATCCTGGATTTAGAAAATACTGGCACAAAGTCACGTAAGCACACCGCCTTGCAGTATGTGCAGGGCTTTGTACAGGACCAACAGGTTCGCATTGTTACAAACTTACTTAATGGCAAGACGCAATCGGTGCTGCAACCTCAAAGCATTTGGGTGATCGGTCGCGATCGCAAAATGGCACTATCAATCCAAGATAAGCGCCTGTCTCGTCGTCACGCTGCAATTCAACATATTGCAGATCAAGGCTTTTACCTGATTGACTTCAAAAGTACAAACGGTACCTTTGTTAATGGTGAACCTGTGCAGCACTGCGTCTTGCTCAAAGATGGCGATCAAATTCGTCTGGGCAGTCTTGCATTTACGTTCTTTATCTGCCACAAACCCAAAACAGCGGAGGCACTGCCAGATAATCTGATCAATCAGGTGAATGACGCTCGGCACACGTACCATAGCAGCATGAATGATTCAACGGTTACAGAGTCTGGGTTGCCCTATCCCTCCGCTGACTGGGAAAAACCACTAACTGCTGATGCAAAAGAGACATCTATTTTCCTAAGATCGCCAGGTTCCGGTAAGGCTCTGCCGCCAGAGCCACTACCTTACCCTATTAGCATGACCGAGCAGGCGGACATTTTAGACAGATTTATGCGCCGCCCTACACCAGATAGCCGCAACTAAGCGCCTCACTGACTACCTTTATTCATCGTCGTCGAGCAGTTCATTATCTTCGTCGCCCACCTCAGCCGGGGCGACCGAGTTTGCCGAGACAACGGCACCAATTTCTAGCTTGTGGCGCACTTCTTCCTCAACTTTTTGGGCAACCTCAGGCTTTTCCTCCATATATTTGATAGCGTTATCGCGACCCTGGCTGATATTCTCGCCGCCATAGCTGTACCAAGCTCCTTTACGAACCAGCACGCCTGTTTCTTCAGCAAGGTCAACGAGACAGCCGATCGTAGAGATGCCTTTACCAAAAATTACATCAAATTCAGCAATGCGGAAGGGCGGCGCAACTTTGTTTTTGGCAACCTTCACCTTAACCCGAATGCCAAATTCGTCTGTCCCTTTTTTAAGGGTTTGAATCCGGCGGGTATCCAAACGGACGGAGGCATAGAACTTGAGTGCTTGACCACCAGTCGTGGTTTCGGGGCTACCATATGTAACACCAATTTTTTGCCGCAATTGGTTGATGAAGATGACTGTGCAGCCCGATTTACCCATGTTGCCCGCAATTTTTCGCAGGGCTTGGCTCATTAGACGCGCTTGCAAACCAACGTGAGAATCACCCATTTCACCTTCAATTTCAGCGCGGGGCACTAACGCTGCAACGGAGTCAATGACAATGATTTCGATCGCAGACGATCGCACCAACTGATCAACAATTTCGAGCGCTGCCTCACCTGTATCAGGCTGAGAGATGAGTAGATTGTCGATATCAACCCCAAGTGCTTTAGCATATACCGGGTCAAGAGCGTGTTCAGCATCCACAAAGGCAGCGATCCCGCCTGATTTCTGAACTTCTGCAAGGGCATGAAGCGCTAGCGTCGTTTTGCTTGAACTTTCGGGACCATAAATTTCAATTACCCGACCTTTAGGAAGACCGCCACCGAGGGCAAGATCCAGCGTTAGCGCTCCGGTAGAAATCGTTTCGACTCGCATTCGGGTCGCATCACCCAAACGCATAATGCTGCCTTTGCCAAAGTTACGCTCAATCTGAGTTAGGACGAGGTTTAAGGCTTTGTTCTTGTCGGAGTTATCAGTTTTAGTAGCCATGAGCGCCTCAGTGCGGATTTAGTAAAGCGGAGAGAGGGAGAGAGATCAAAGCCTTTAGACAACGAACCCTATGGCAGTTAGCAATTGCAATTCTACATACCCAACTGTAGAGGGAAAGGCTTTTTGTCCTTCAGGATGACCGATGCCAGCAAGCATTGCTATGACAGCTTGGTTAGGCTAGCTGTCAGTCGAGCCATTAGTTGAAAAAACATGACTGATGCAGAGTCTATAGTTTAGGACGCGATCGGGGATTAGAGGCATTCTATGCTAACTGGTCAGCCGTGAACTGCTTACAGACGGCGATTAGTAGAGGGCAAGTGTACTATCGCAAGGCATCAAGTTTGGCTAGTCTAAAAGAGATGAATGGTAAGTAGGATCGTTTCACAACTCCTTAACGATCTTGCTGCCGTTGCTCAAGCTGCCATGCCAAGAAAACGCTGGTAGAACTGTATTAATGCCATTAGCAAGCCTCCAAATTACATACAATGACCTCCTATCTCCCTAACTTATTGATACCAGATACAGCGCTGTCGGTAGAAGGAATCACTGCTTATATCCAGGCATTGCTGGAGCAAGACAACCACCTCCAACAAGTTTGGGTGACAGGGGAAGTCTCTAGCGCCACCCGCTATCGCAGTGGGTTGTTCTTTACCCTGCAAGATCCTGATGCCAAAGCCGCCATCAGTTGTGTGGTTTGGAACAGTCAACTAGAGCGACTAACGACACTGCCTGCGCAAGGAGAGCAACTCATTGTGCTAGGGCGAATCCATGTGCATCCTCAACGGGGGCAGTATCAACTCATTGTCTGGCAGGCTTTACCAGCAGGCGAAGGTCTGCGAGCATTGCGCTACCGCCAATTACGATCGCGGCTGGAAGCAGAGGGTCTCTTTGATCCAGCGCGCAAACGCCCGTTGCCAGTACATCCCCAAACGATCGCAGTTGTTACATCACCGCAGGCAGCAGCATGGGGCGATATTCAGCGGACGTTGCGGCGGCGGTATCCGGGTTTGCACGTGTTGTTTGCTCCAGCGTTAGTGCAAGGTGATCAGGCTCCAGTCTCGATCGGCAATGCCATTCGACACGTTGGACGAGACGGTAGAGCAGATGTACTAATTCTATCACGTGGCGGCGGTGCGATCGAAGATATGGCGTGCTTCAATGATGAGCGTGTAGTTAGGGCGATTGCCGAGTGCCCCATACCTGTCATTGCTGGAATTGGGCATCAGCGCGATGAGACATTAGCAGATCTAGCAGCCGATGTTTGCGCCCACACACCAACTGCTGCCGCAGAGCAAGCTGTGCCCCAGCTAGCCGACCTTCGGGCGGCACATCAGGAGCGCGTAGTAGCGCTTAGAGGTACCATTATCGATCGCTTGCAAGCGGCACAACGGCAACAGCAACGACTCGGCGATCGCCTGTCCAAACTGCGGCTCGATCGCAAGCTTCAGCAAGAGCAACAACGACTTGATTGGATGCGTAAACGCTTGATGCAAGGTAGTGCGCTGCAAATCCAACAGGCAAACCAGCACTGTCAATCGCTCCGACAAAAACTAGCCACGCTCGACCCAGCAGCCGTCCTCAAACGTGGTTATGCAGTAGTACGAGCAAATGGCACGATCGTCCGTACGGCTCAGGCAGTGGCACCCGGACAAACTCTCGACCTTCAGCTAGGTCAGGGTCAAGTCACGGTTCAGGTGACAGCCGTTCTACCACAATCGCCAGAAAACGAGTAATACTAATTCCCTTTTGACACGCTACAAAGCAAAATCCCCATGCCTGCGACTTCTATCAAGAGCAATAAAGGAGGATCAAGCGCGGGAATGTATAGCCAGCATTTTTTGAATTGGTATTACACGCTCAAAAGAACCCTTAAGCAAATCTGCCAGCAACGGCAAGAAGAGATTTGTGCTTTCCAGGAGTGCCTGCGCTTTAAGAGCGTTCCTCTGCTATATCAGCCTCTAAGGCTTCAGGGTTAGGCACATTTGCCGTAGGAAGGTCAGTAGCCTCTGAGCTAGAGGTACCAGGAACATGCTCTTCTGCTGTGCTAGGGGCTGGACCGCCCGAGGCATTTGGACCTTCTCCTGCTGCTGCGTTCTCGCCTTCTTTGAGTGAAATTGACGGATCATGATTAACAGCGGTTGTTCTAGCTCCGGCATTTTGAGCAATATCATCCGGAATGCCTTGATCGTCAGACGTTGTATCAGTTGCCATTTATTTAACCTTCTAATGCGAGTAAAGACACCACAGACGAAGCATTGCTTATCCATAAAAAAAGCAGCGCTATTGGGCAGCGCTCGTACACGAACGCACTTGGGCGATCGCAAACAGTACGCTTTCTAAACAGACGTTTTTAGTAAGACGTGTGCGTATTTAGAAAAGGAAGTTAACTAAAGCCCAGTAGCTGACCAAGCTGAGTAAAACAGCAAGCCAGATATATAGCGTCTTCATAACCAACAATGATCAAATGAGGAGTGCATGAGTTCTACTCTCAGGGTAAAAATGGAAACCAATCGCTTCATCTCCTAAAAGATAGGGGTGAGCAATTCAAACAACTTAGGCACATTGTTTAGCAACGCTCCCAGTCCTTCAGGTCTATATAGAAATTAAGTTGCTCTCAAAACCTTGAGTTACTCCTAAAAATGTCAAATTTTGTAAAGCAAAGTTTGTCAGAATAAGGGTAGGCAACATCGTCCCTCTTCATCCTATGACCGTCTCCTCATCGCTTCCGCCGACAAATTCTCCAACTGCGACTCAAACCTGGATGTGGCAAGGCTTTCCCATCACCTATCAGGCTCAAGGTACACAGGGAGCCGCCGTTGTGCTGGTACATGGCTTTGGGGCATCGCTCGGTCACTGGCGCAAAAATATACCTGTGCTAGCAGAGAGCTGTCGGGTGTTCGCGATCGACCTCATTGGCTTTGGTGGTTCTGCAAAACCGACTCCAGGTGTACTCAAACCGGGTGAACAGGTGGAGTACACCTTCGAAACGTGGGGACAGCAGCTTGCAGACTTTTGTAAGGAAGTTGTTGGAGAGCCTGCTTTTTTGGTCGGCAATTCAGTTGGCTGTATCGCCGTGATGCAAGCAGTGGTAGACCATCCAGAAATTGGGCGATCGATTGCCTTATTGAATTGTTCACTGCGCCTGCTGCACGATCGTCGTCGGGCAACGCAACCCTGGTTTAAGCGTATGGGCACACCAATCCTTCAGCGTGTGCTCAAGAATAAATGGCTGGGTCAGACGTTTTTTAACCAGCTTGCCAAGCCTGCAACAGTACGAAAAATTTTGCTGAAGGCGTATCGCAATGCCAATATGGTGACGGATGAACTGGTGGATCTGCTGATGTCTCCTGCAAGTGATGTGGGTGCAGCGGCAGTGTTTATCGCGTTTACAGGCTACTCCCAAGGACCGCTGCCAGAAGATTTGCTGGAGAAACTGCCCTGCCCTGCGATTATCTTGTGGGGCGACGCTGACCCTTGGGAGCCAATCGCGCTGGGTAAAGCGTTTGCCGACTATCCTCAAGTGGAGCAGTTCATACCGCTAGAAGGGGTGGGTCATTGTCCTCAAGATGAAGCGCCAGCATTGGTGAACCCAATTTTGCAGGACTGGATTGCGAGGCGATCGGTGCTTTAAACTTACGTTTGCTCAAGGAGCCGTTGCTGGCAGGCACTCTTTATTTTGCAGCCCTGATTTCACAGCGATCGTTCTGACCCGATCAAATGCCCGATAGAATGAGAGAGGGACCGTCAATTTAACGTGTGAGATGCGTGCCAGGTCGTAAATCTGGTGTCATCTGTAGGTTTATGTGCAAACGGTAGCCCGCTCTGGATGACCGCACCTCTACATCTTTGGCTATGACTGTGAACCTGCAACGCCTATTCATGCAACGTCCCCTTCTTGTTGGCGGTAGCCTGCTAGCACTGAGCGCTGGAGGGTTAGACATTCTCCATCACCTTGCAGGCGAATGGGGTCTTTATGCGGTGTTTGCGCTGTTGGGCGCAGCTGGTGTGCAGTGGTTGAACAAACGGTCAGAGCAGAAGCGAACAACCCCTCAAGCACCGCTGATGGTTGATTCTGCAACCATGAAGCGAACGCTGGCAGAGGTCAAGCAGGTGATTACTCGCCTTAAAGCAGAGATTGATGATCCAGCCGAGAAAGTTAGTTGCGCGGCAGCACAGCCTCGTGTATTGCGGTTACAGTCCCAGGTTGCTCAACTGACTAATGATCTGAATCGGGAGGAGCTTCGCATTGCTGTGATGGGCGCAAAGGGCACAGGCAAGACCACTCTCTGCCAGTTGTTGCAGTCAGCCTGGGGTGACGAGGTGCCGCAAACACTGCATTTTAATGAGGTGCCTGGTTTTGATGCGACTACAACGATCGGCTTAACTGCTGACCTTTTGGCACTGCAAGCGGCGATCGCGGCAGATTTAGTGTTGTTTGTGATCACAGGCGACCTTACCGAGTCGGAACTGCAAGTTGTGAAACGCTTGGCTGCTAACAAGCGCACGGTGCTGGTCTTTAACAAGCTGGATCAATACCTGCCCACCGATCGCCAAATAGTCCTGGAGCAACTCCGCCTGCACATGGGGGCAGTACTCTCTGCTGGGGATGTGGTCACGATCGCTACTGCACCTACCCCCATTAAAGTGCGGCAGCATCAGCCCGATGGAGCAGTGAAGGAGTGGCTAGAAGCACAGCCGCCTGCTTTAACTGATCTGACACAGCGGCTAGAGCAGATTTTGGCACAAGAAAGCCAGCAACTGGTGCTAGCAAGCTCTCTCAATCATGCTGTCACTCTTAAAACCCAGGCAAAAACGGTGTTGAGTGATGTCCGTCGTACCCGTGCGTTGCCTGTGGTGGAACAGTTTCAGTGGGTGGCAGCAGGCGCGGCGTTTGCTAGCCCAATTCCGACGCTGGATGTGCTGGCTACGGCTGCAATTAATGCTCAGATGATTCTTGATTTAGGCACGTTGTATCGCCAGAAGTTTTCGCTCCAGCAAGCGCAGAAAATGGCAACAACGCTGGGTAGCCTGATCCTGAAACTGGGTCTGGTAGAGCTTTCGACTCAGGCTATCGCTAGCCTGCTAAAAGTCAATGCCCTCACCTACGTTGCTGGTGGCTGCATTCAAGGTGTAAGCGCCGCCTACTTGACCCGGATTGTTGGCTTGAGCCTGATTGAATATTTCGATGCTCAGGAGCCAAATCTCACGCTTACGGAGGCTAGCCCCTTGGCGATCGAGCGCTTTAGTCAAATTGTGCAATCGGTCTTCCAAAAAAATCAGCAGTTGACGTTTCTGCAAAACTTCGTCTGGCAGGCAATGGAGCGAGTTGTTTCGCCAGCAGCATCCCAGCAGACTCCGCTTACGGCATTGCCGCCGCTCTCTACCCCAACAGCGCCAGCAGAACCCTTACGTCTGCCCCTAAAGACGGCGGTTGCTTTAAGTGAAGCGCTGGGTGAACGCCAAGAAGTTAGTATGCTGGATGAGAATAGATCTAGCGTTCGTCTTTCGGTTTCCAGCCTTGACCCAACCTCTATCGCCTCAAACTGAATTGCCTCCAACTGACCAGACCCCGCGATCGGGGTCAGCCGTGGACCCGCAAGAATCGTATCTCAACCGTGCCCGTAGCAGTTTACGGCAGGCATTGACTCGCTACAATGCGTTCTTTCGTGCGGACAAAAATCGATCGCCCAGCGGCACCGATCGCGAAATGCTTCGTAGCGACCTGGAGCAACTGACCGTGACGCTAAATAAGCTGGAAAGCCAGGTGGTTCGCGTTGCTGTCTTTGGTTTGGTCAGTCGCGGCAAATCGGCAGTGCTGAATGCGCTGCTGGGTCAAAAGCTGCTGCCAACTGGACCGCTCAACGGCGTAACTCAGGCACCGCAATCGATTTATTGGTCGCCAGGAGGCACTGTGGAGAGCGCCGCAACAACCGTTGGCACGATGGCACTAGCCTCTGATACAAAGAGCCTTACGGTTGAACTGATCGACACGCCAGGGCTGGATGAAATCGACGGGCAGGCGCGGGCAAAAATGGCGCAGGACATCGCACGGCAGGCAGACTTGATTCTGTTTGTCGTTGCTGGTGATATTACGCGCACTGAGTATCAGGCGCTCTGTGATTTGCGTCAGGCACAAAAGCCGCTGTTGCTAGTGTTTAACAAAGTCGATCTCTACCCTGACCAAACGCGACAGGCAATCTACCAAAACCTACAGCAGCTTGCCGCCAAGCACGTTGGTGGCATGAAACTTCAGAGCTTGCTGTCGGCAAATGAAATCGTTTTGGTAGCGGCTGATCCGGCTCCGCTACAAATTCGGGTTGAGTCGCCAGATGGTCGCATCACCTACGAGTGGGAAGCTCCACCTGTAGAAATTGATCGCCTGAAGCACAAAATTCTGGCAATTCTGCGGCAGGAAGGACGGACGCTGCTAGCGCTAAATGCGTTGTTTCAAGCACGGGACGCAGAGGCAGCACTGGCAAGCAAAATTCTCGATGTTCGCAATACCGACGCTGAGGCGCTGATCTGGAAGTTTGCCCGTTACAAGGCGATCGCAGTGGGCATCAACCCGATCGCAGTCGTCGATCTCGTTGGTGGAGCCGTATCTGATCTCGCCATGATTCGCGCCCTGTCGGAACTCTACGGCTTACCCGTCACCCGCCACGAAGCCCGTAAGCTTTGGCAAACCATCTTTCTAAGCTCTGGTAGCCTTCTCGTATCTGAATTGGGCAGCGGTCTCTTGCTAGGGCTGGGTAAAAGTGCTGCCGCTGCTGCCGCCGGGATCGAAACCTCCACCAGTTTTTCGGCGTATGCAGGGACAGCGATCGTCCAGGGTGGCATTGCAGGTTATGGAGCCTATGCTGTCGGTCGCGCCGTGCAGGTCTATCTAGAGCAAGGCTGTAGCTGGGGACCGCAAGGATCAAATACCGTCATTCAGGACATTATCAATCAGCTAGAACCCAACACCATTATCTACCGCTTACGGCAGGAATTGAGCCAGCAGCTTGGCTTGCCAGGTTTGTAACCGCTGAAGCATAAACATTAAGCAGCAGTTTCGCTTTTAGCTTTCAGGCTTTAGACTGTTCTGCTGCGACACTTGATGGCAGCATCGTCATACGGCTCTTGCTACCTTTACCGTCTCTGACTACGATTTGCTGTTGAGCAAAGTCAACATCCTTCACTCGCAAGCGCAACCCTTCAATCAAGCGAAGCCGCTCTCATATAATAGCTTCACGACTAATTGATAAACGCTGCCACACTGTTGGAGCAGATCGATGTTATATGTATGTTCTTGCTTCCTAGCAAGGTACAAACTATAAAAGGTTTTTCGTATGACAGCTAGATCTACAAGCTATAAACCTTCTGGCTCTCAAACTCGACCTTGGCTTCGATGGGCAGCACGCAGCTTTGACTTTTTTCTTTTCTCTTTTTTGGTGGGGATCGTTTTAGAACTTATTTACCCATCAGCTTTAAACATTCCTGCTTTAGATATCCTTCTGATATTTGTTTATGTATTTGTAGAACCAACCATGCTTTGTTCTTGGGGAACAACCCCTGGTAAGGCACTCTTCAAAATTCGATTGCGGCGGCAGAATGAAACAAAACTTAACTATTTACAGGCACTAAGCCGTTCTTTTTCAGTTTGGATAAAGGGCCTTGGTCTTGGAGTTCCTTTTATATCCCTGTTCACTTTGTTAAATTCATACAATTGTCTTACTAATGAGGGAATAACTTCATGGGATCGGGATGGTGGTTTTTCTGTTTCACATCAGATTATTAGTCTTCTAAGAACAATTCTTATAGTTCTGCTTTTCCTTTTATTTTTAGTACCTATAGCAGTACGAATAATTGCTGATATCTCTTCTTTAGGAGTCTTGCAATAATAAATTACTCAGAGAAAAGTCTGTAACGACTACTCTGTAGCAGTTCTTGCACCAGAATTGATCAAGCTATTTTTACAAGCTACCTTATGATGTTGTACTTAATAAAGCGGAAGTGCTGTACTTTCAGCCACACAAAAATTGAACGATCGCCAAATGTGTGAGTGTGATTGCCGCTCTGGTAAGGTGCGTTCCCCACTACAACTTCTCACTACTCTGTTAATAAATTTTTGAGAACGCACCAGTTTTATAGACTTTCAGTGCGATCGCCATCGCTGTAGGGTGCGCTCCCTGATACATCCTCTATTGCCCCCATCAATAGATTTCTGGGAACGCACCATGCTTATGAATCTCTTGAAGGCAGCGATCGCAGGCTCTAGCCTAACTCTGATTCTATGAAGCTTATGAACTCGATAATATTGCGGGATTGACCAGAGGCAACATTGGCCTCTAAGCCGATTTGAACATGATGGGGGAAATTAGCTCACTCATGAGCAATCTCGATCATTGTAATGATTGCGCTGCCGTTCAGTTTAGCTTTCACAGAAACAATATATTGATCTAGATCTATCTGTTTCAGGAAACCTTAGCCTGAGCAGCATTTCTCATTTCGTAGTAAGTATTCCACTCAAAAAAATCTGTCGAATCACTGAGTTCGCCAGATTTAAACCGCTGGTGAAAATTCTCCGACGGCATCTGATATTTTGCTTCAAAACCTTTCAATCGACTTTCCAAATCTGCAATCTGTGGTGAAATCGAAGTTTTCTGAACTTTACTTTCCAGCAGTCGCCGTTCTTCATCAGAGAGCGAAAGAATGATTTGTACTAAAGACTCCACTAGTTTCTGATTCATAAGCCACCTCCCACTTATGAACGAAATATTCCAATAACTATAACCAAAAACTTCCCTGTCCCCTCTTTCAGCCTCTCTCAAGGCGTGCCATAATGATGCGACTGTTGTCCGAGCACGCTAATGGTACAAGCACCCCCAAGTTTAGACGCTATCCATAGCGTTTCTAGAGCCTTTGAACCGAATGTCGATATGCACTTTCGGCTGCCTGACCCAGAAGATGAGCTAATCCCCGAACTGGATTTTCAGGAACAAGTAGAGCAGGCATGGCAAGTATGTGATCGCTTCGACCTACAAACCAACATCTGGCGCGGACGCATCTTGCGGGCAGTGCGCGATCGCGAAAAGCGACATGGCGATGGACGTGGCACAGGGTTTCTTAACTGGCTGAAAGACCGAGAAATCAGCAAAAGTCAGGCGTACTCAATGATTGAGTTGGCAAACAGCGCCGATACGCTGCTGGATGGCGGCTATCTAGAGCCAGAGGATGTCAACCAGTTTAGCAAACGTGCCTTTGTCGAAACGGCGCAGTCAGCTCCCGAAGTGCAGCAAATGGTCAGCGATGCAGCGCATCGGGGCGATCGCATCACTCGTCGCGAAGTCCGCCAGCTTTCGGATGACTGGACTGCTATGACATCCGATCTCCTGCCCACTGAAGTCAAGCAGAAAGCGGCTGATCACACGATTCCGGCAAAATACCTGGCTCCGCTAGTGAAGGAAATGCAGAAGCTGCCAGAGAGTCATCAAATCTCCATTCGCGACGCGGTTGCCGAAACGCCCGATGTAGATACGCTGAAGCAAGCCACCTCCGAAGCCCGTTACCTGTGGCGCTATCTCGAAGCGGCGACGAACGTGCAGGCGCTCAATAACCCATCACTAGATCTAGAATTGGCGCTCGAAGAAGCACTCCGTTTGGGTTGCCTTAGTTCCGCTGCCGATCTAGTCAACCATGCAGCCCAGCTTGAGCAGACAGTGACAAAACTCTACCTCACCTGGAAACGCCTCAATGCCTTGTCAGAACGGCTCTATCTCGATAGCGGTGCCAGTACGCCTCATTTGCGATCGCTCTTGAGTTGCCTTTCTCCGTTATCTGGTGACATCATCGAAACTGCCCTCACAGGAGGCGGCGATCGTACGATTCGCTTGCAGATGTTGACGGATACAGAAGCTGCTATGCCTTGAGCTACTGTTACGTCCGACTAAGACACGTCTGACACCAGACCGATACGGGCAACCGCTGTTCCGAAATTGGGAGCGGTTGCCCCGCCTAAAGTCCGCCTTGCCTAGCTCTCGTAAGCCTCCATCGGTAAGCAAGTGCAGACGAGATTACGATCGCCATACGCCTGATCAATGCGCCCCACTGCTGCCCAGAACTTATTGTCGCGCGTCCAGGCGGTTGGGTAAGCAGCTTGCTCGCGAGTATAGGGACGATCCCAGTGATCAGTGAGCAGTGCGGCGGCGGTATGAGGAGCTTGCTTCAGGAGATTGTTTTGGCGATCGACTGTGCCTTCTTCGATCGCACGGATTTCGGCACGAATGGCGATCATGGCATCACAGAAGCGATCAATCTCCTGCTTCGATTCGCTCTCGGTTGGCTCTACCATGATGGTGCCTGCCACAGGCCACGACACGGTAGGCGGATGGAAGCCATAGTCAATCAGCCGCTTGGCAATATCATCCACTTCAATTTCAGCCGTCTTTTTGAACTGGCGCAAGTCTAGAATGCATTCGTGTGCCACCAGACTGTTTTTACCCTTGTAAAGCACAGGGTAGTGCCCCTCTAACCGTTTGGCGATGTAGTTTGCGTTCAAAATGGCAACCTGCGTCGCTTTGGTAAGCCCTTCGGCACCCATCAACGCAATGTACATCCAGGAAATTGGCAGAATGCTGGAACTGCCCCAAGGAGCGGCTGACACGGCACCAATGCCCTGCTTGCCACCAACCGAGACGATCGGATGTTTGGGCAAAAAGGGTAGCAGATGCGCTGCCACGCCGATCGGTCCCATGCCAGGACCACCGCCACCGTGAGGAATACAAAAGGTTTTGTGCAGGTTTAAATGGCAGACGTCTGCGCCAAAATCACCGGGGCGGCACAGCCCGACTTGCGCGTTCAGGTTGGCACCATCCATGTACACCTGCCCACCATTGGCATGAATACATTCGCACATCGCCTGAATGCCTTCCTCGAAAACGCCATGCGTCGAGGGGTACGTTACCATCAGCGCGGCTAAATTGTCCCGATGCTGCTCGGCTTTTGCCTTCAGGTCTGCGACATCAATATTGCCATCACGATCGCACGCCACTGCCACTACCTTCAGCCCTGCCATCACTGCACTTGCAGGATTGGTGCCATGCGCCGACTGCGGAATCAGGCAGATATTGCGGTGCGCCTCGCCCCGTTTTTCATGATATTGACGAATCACCAGTAGCCCTGTGTATTCGCCCTGAGAGCCTGCATTGGGCTGGAGCGAGATGCCAGCAAAGCCCGTAATTTCTGCCAGCCAATGCTCCAGTTGCCCAAAGAGTGCCTGGTAGCCGTGGGTTTGATCCAACGGTGCAAAGGGATGGATCTGCCCAAACTCTGCCCAGGTAATGGGCAGCATTTCAGCCGTGGCATTGAGCTTCATGGTGCAGGAGCCAAGAGGAATCATCGCCGTGGTCAGCGACAGATCTTTGGACTCCAAGCGATGCAGATAGCGCAGCAGTTCCGTCTCGGAGTGATACGCATTGAAAACGGGATGTGTCAGGTAAGGCGTAGACCGCAGCAGCGATGCAGGAAGGAGGGAGCGGGAAGAGGCAGCCAGCAAGTCTTCTGGAGTAAAGTGGGTGACTTCTGCACCTGCAAAAACCTGAAAGAGCGCTAGCAAGTCATCCGATGAAACGGTTTCATCGAGAGAAATGGTGAAGGTGTGGGCATCCAGTTGCCGCAGGTTAATCTTATGAGAATGTGCCCGCCGGATGACTTCGGGTGCTTTGCCATTGGGGACGGTCACTCGCAGCGTGTCAAAGAAGGGTTCGGCACTGGGCGCGTAACCCAACCGCCGCAGACCTTCTGCCAGAATAACTGTGAGCTGATGGACCCGATCGCCAATCCGCCGCAGACCTTGGGGACCGTGGTACACAGCATACATACTGGCAACGATTGCTAGTAGCACCTGCGCTGTACAAATATTGCTAGTAGCTTTGTCGCGTCGGATGTGCTGTTCGCGGGTTTGTAGAGCAAGACGCAGGGCAGGAGAGCCATGCACGTCTTTAGAAACTCCGACCAAACGACCCGGCAACTGGCGCTTAAAGGCATCCTTTGTCGCGAAATAGGCAGCATGAGGACCGCCATAGCCCAGCGGTACACCAAAGCGTTGAGTGTTGCCGATCGCAATATCAGCCCCAAACTCTCCAGGCGGCACCAGCAGCGTCAGGCTCAGTAAATCGGCTGCGACCGTAACTAAGGCACCAGCAGCATGGGCGCGATCGCAGAATGCTCGATAGTCGTAAATGGCTCCATCGGTTGCCGGATATTGCAGCAGCACACCAAAGACGGGCTGATCAAACTGAAACGTACGGTGGTCGCCCACAAGCACCTCAATGCCCAACGGTCTGGCACGAGTTTGCACAACAGCGATCGTTTGGGGATGACACGCTTCAGAAACCCAAAAGGCATTTGCCTTCGTCTTGCTTACGCCGTAGCTCATCGCCATTGCTTCTGCTGCTGCCGTTGCTTCATCAAGCAGAGAGGCATTCGCAATTTCTAGCCCCGTCAGGTCGGTCACCATCGTCTGGAAGTTGAGCAGAGCCTCCAGCCGTCCCTGAGCAATTTCGGGCTGATACGGCGTGTATTGGGTATACCAACCGGGATTTTCAAGAATGTTGCGCTGAATAACGGGTGGCGTAATGCAGTTAGAGTAGCCCATGCCAATGAAAGAGCGGAACACATGATTTTCCTGCGCCAGTTCCTTCAGGGCTGCTAGCAACTCGTATTCGGCTTTGCCAGCTTCTAGACGCAATGGCTTCCGTAGCCGAATCCCACGCGGAATGGCTGCATCCATCAAAGCTTCGAGACTATCGAAGTCGATCGCAGCTAACATCTGGTCAAGATCACTATCGCGCGGACCAATGTGGCGATCAACAAAAGAATCAGTGTAAACGAGGGGGTTGAGTAAGGGATGCGAACTAAAGGATGAGGGTTGATGGGTAGAGCCGCTGACCGTTTTCGGATCGGTGCCCTTGACCTCCGGTTGGCGTTCACTCGCACTGGGTTGGGACGGAGAAGGCTCTAACATAGACGGCTCTGGCATTAGGATGTTAGCGAACAAGGTAGCGCTTAATCGGGTGCAGTTAGCAATGCTACACACTACGGCAGACTACTTTCATATTCTGCAATATCTGAGCAAAAAGCGCTGGGAGACAGAGTAAAAGGTAAAAACAGTGAGTCCGAAGAAGGAATAAGGCAAGCGAAAGGCTAAGAGGTCAGATTCAGTCAACAGAGCTAACTCAAACGCTCCTCATCCCTCCTTTCGCCCAACTCAAAACATTTAGCCTTCATCCCTTATCCCTCATCCTTTATCCCCTCATACGCCTTCAACCTGCTGGCGATACTCATCTGCCGAGAGTGCATCATCGACATCACCTGGATCGTTTACTCTCACCTTCAGCAGCCACCCCTCACCATAGGGGTCGTCGGCTAGCTGCTCTGGTGCTTCAATCAGCGGTGCGTTGATATCAATAACAGTGCCGGTAACAGGAGAGTTAAGGTCTTCTACTGCTTTAACTGATTCGACCGTGCCAAATTTTTCACCTTTTGTAATTGCGTCTCCCATCTCTGGCAGCTCTAGGAACACAATGTCACCTAGTTGATCAATGGCAAAAGCACTAATGCCGATCGTCGCAATTTCCCCCTCCAAACGGGCATATTCGTGCGAATCCAGGTACTTCAAATCACCGGGATAGTCAAAAGTCATGTCGTCTCCTTAAAGCAATTTTGCCTGACAGCTATCGCAAGCGGCGGTAGAACGGTTTTTTGACCACTACAGCCGGATAAAGTTTACCGCGAATTTCTACGTCGATCGCCTGACCCGGTTTACTCAAAGATGCGGGCACGTAAGCAAGCGCGATCGCGTGACCCAAGGTTGGAGACTGGGTGCCGCTCGTGACCTCCCCAACAGGCTGACCATCGTGAAACACTGGGTAGCCGTGACGGGCAATGTTGCGTCCCTGCATTTGAAGCCCAACGAGCCGTCGCTGCACGCCTGATTGCTTTTGCTGCTCCAGCACCGATCGCCCAATGAAGTCCCCTTTGTCTAGATGCACCAGCCAGCCCAAACCGGCTTCAAGCGGTGTCGTCGTGCCATCAATATCCTGACCATAAAGCGCCATTGCAGCTTCCAAACGCAGGGTATCGCGAGCGCCCAACCCGCACGGGGTCACGCCTGCATTAAGCAGCGATCGCCACAACTCTATCCCTACCGATGGCTCAACCATGACTTCAAAACCGTCCTCACCCGTATAGCCTGTCCGCGCCAGAAAACCAGGTTGTCCTAAGACGTTGCTCTCCAAATGACCAAACGCTGGCACTGGGGCTAGATCAGCCTGCACAAAGGGCTGCAATTGCTTCACGGCATCGGGTCCCTGCACTGCCAGCAGCACATGCGTTGTAGAAAGATCCTGAAACGTCAGCCGACTCTGATCAAGCTGTTCCAGCATCCAGGTCTTGTCCTTCAGCAGTGTCGCGGCATTGACGATCGCAAACCAACGCTGTTGACCCGCTGCATCCAACCCCTGATAGTAAAAAATTAGGTCATCGATAATGCCTGCCTGGGCATTGAGCAGCACTGTATATTGTGCCTGACCAGGCTGCAAACGGCTCAGGTCAGAGGGCACCAGTCGTTGGAGTTGGTCTACTAAGCGATCGCCCGTCAGCAAAAACTTGCCCATGTGCGAAATATCAAACATTCCAGCCGACGATCGCACTGCCTGATGCTCGTGAGTAATGCCGCTGTACTGCACGGGCATTTCCCAACCAGAAAACTCAGTCATGCGCGCCTTAAGGCTAATCCCAACATCAAAGAGGGGTGTCCGCGCCAGGGGTAGCGGTATGTCCGGCACCATCGCTGCCTTGTTTTCGTGAGGTGTCACAAGTTCTGTTTCCTTGCCGTGAACACTTTTAATCCTAAAGGAAACCCGGCTGTTATGGCTGTGTATGACGGAAGGGTTGCATTAGGGGTGAAATAGATTATACTAAGCGTAGTCGTTATGAGTTTGTATAGGGCAATGACCACTCCAACCGTTGAAAATGTAGTGATTATCGGCTCCGGTCCAGCCGGATATACGGCAGCTATTTATGCAGCTCGCGCTAACCTCAAGCCCTTTATGTTTGAGGGCTATCAGGCGGGCGGTTTGCCGGGTGGGCAGCTCATGACAACCACCGAAGTTGAAAACTTTCCTGGGTTCCCAGAGGGCATCACCGGACCGCAGTTGATGGATCGGATGAAAGCACAAGCGATTCGCTGGGGTGCAGAGTTGGTGACTGAAGATGTCACATCGGTTGATCTTAGCCAGCGTCCCTTTGTGGTGCGATCGGATGAACGCGAAGTCTTTGCCCACAGCATTGTGATTGCGACAGGCGCAACAGCCAAGCGACTGGGACTACCGTGCGAAAGCCAATTTTGGAGTCGCGGTATCTCCGCCTGCGCGATTTGTGATGGCGCTACCCCCATTTTTCGATCGGCAGAACTGGCAGTTGTCGGTGGGGGCGACTCGGCAGCCGAAGAATCAATTTATCTGACGAAGTACGGCTCTCACGTGCACATGCTAGTGCGAACCGAAAAGATGCGCGCCAGCAAAGCGATGCAAGATCGTGTCTTGAATAACCCAAAAATTACGATCCACTGGAATACCGACATCGTGGATGTGTTTGGTGAAGCGGATCATATGAAAGGGATCAAGCTGAAAGACACCAAGACGGGCGAAGAGAGCGAGCTGCACGTCAAGGGACTGTTTTACGCGATCGGGCATACTCCCAACACATCCCTCTTCAAAGGACAGCTAGAACTGGATGATGTGGGCTACATCGTCACCAAGCCCGGTTCGGTTGAAACCAGCGTCGAAGGTGTCTTTACCGCAGGCGATGTGCAAGATCACGAGTTTCGTCAGGCAATTACAGCAGCGGGCACAGGCTGCCAGGCAGCGATGCTGGCAGAACGGTGGTTGTCTGTTAATCATCTGATTCAAGAGTTTCACCAGACTGATTCTGAAAAGCCAGCCGCAGAACCGACTGCTAAGAAAACAGAAGCCGAACAAGAAACCGAATTCAGTGTGGAACGTACCCGGCACGAAGGAGGCTACGCACTGCGCAAGCTGTATCATGCCAGCGATCGCCTGATCATGGTCAAGTATGCTTCCCCGCAATGCGGTCCCTGCCATACGCTTAAGCCGATTCTGAACAAAGTTGTCGATGAGTTTGATGGCAAGATTCACTACATCGAAATCGACATCGAACAAGACCCTGAAATCGCTGAGGCGGCTGGCGTTGTCGGTACGCCAACGATCCAATTCTTCAAGGATAAAGACAAGGTGGCAGAACTAAAGGGCGTGAAACCGAAGAGCCAATATCGCGAAACGATCGCGTCCTACGTGTAGGAGGGTGAAAGGCGGAGGGCAGAAGGCAGAAGGCGGAGGGTAGAAGCAATTCAGTTGCCTGCTTTTCGCCTTAGCTATCTGTAGTTACAGCCGTTTCTGCAATATGCCAGGCTCTTGTACTAATGAGCTGTGAGGGATGATGATCTGCGTGCGTAAAGGGCTGTAAAACTGACACAAATGGAGGATCGCTGTTTAAGCATCAAGAAACCAACCGCTTGTACGTGCTGCTAGCAAATAAGTTTTGCCAGGTTAAGTAAGGGAGACAATGCCCTTTTAGTGCAAGTCAGTAGAGATAAAGCTGTTAAAAAGCAAAACGCAGACGGTAAAATTTTGGACTCTGCCGCAAGTTTGCTTTTACACTTTTACTTTTGCACGTCATGGCTTTTTCCACTGAATTGCTGTGGGCGCTCATTGGTCTCATCCTGACGATCGGGGGTACGTTTTTGGAAGCCTTTATGACGACCCCATCTTTAGGGGCGATAGGCTATCAAACCCACTCGTTAGGAGTCACTTACCAGTTTGGGGCAGCCTTGCTGGTGGGGTGCCTCGGCGGTAAAAATGCGGCTGCTCTGTCCCAAATCGCTTACATCATGCTGGGGTTGACCTGGTTTCCAGTGTTCGCTCAGGGTGGTGGCTTGGGCTACCTTAAGGAACCCAGTTTTGGATACATTCTGGGCTTTATCCCCGGCGCTTGGCTATGTGGCTATCTGGCATTCAAAGCATCAGCCAAGCTAGAGTCACTCGCTTTTAGCTGCTTGTGCGGGCTGCTGAGCATTCATGTGACAGGTATGCTTTACCTGGCGGCTATGTATGGGCTAGGGTTTGTCAACCAGTCTGGCTTGCCGTTGCAGCAGTCGTTGATGAAATATTCGTTGTACCCGCTGCCAGGGCAACTGGCGATCGTCTGTGCTGTGACGGTCCTTGCCTTTACGCTGCGTCAACTGATGTTTTATTGATAGTCTGAGATGATTGCTAGTCTGAGAGGGCGTTGAGTGATGAGTTTTGCATTGGTCGCTTTTAATGTTCTTTAAAAACCGCTTCTTTTGGCTTGCTGCTTTGGTTGGACTGGCGCTCGATCGCCTGACCAAGGTGCTGTTCGTCACTTACATCTTTCCGCCTATTTTGAACTACACCATTCCGGTTATACCAGGCGTCTTTCACTTTACGTATGCGTTAAACCCCGGAGCAGCCTTCAGCATCTTTCCTGGCGGTTCAGTATGGCTGCGCTGGCTATCCCTGGGAGTCAGCCTTGGACTGATGGTGCTGGCGTGGTCAAAAAGATTTACGCTCAATCGCTGGGAGCAGGTCGGCTATGGGTTTATCTTGTCAGGCGCGCTGGGTAACGGGATCGATCGCTTTCTAGTTGGTGAAGTCATCGACTTTTTGGACTTCCGGTTGATTCGCTTTCCGATCTTCAACATCGCAGATACGTTCATTAATGTTGGCATCGTCTGTTTACTCATTGCCAGCTTTAAGCCATCGCCACCCCCAGAGCGTGAAATCGTTCGCAAATGAGCGGTAAGCCTTGATAGTTAAGGGTTATAGGGCATGGTGTATTGATGAGAGCGACTAAAAATCCGGCATGATAGGAGTGTGGATTTTGGTAGCTAAGATTATGGGCGAAAAAGGCAATCACGATCTCTCCTCCGTGCCACCTACTGACTCAGACACCGTTCGCTCTCGACCCTGGGGTACTGTAACGCTGCTAGAAGAAAGTAACCACTACCGCATTAACCGGATTGAGCTAGCACCTAGTCAGCACATTAGCACCCAGATGCACTACCACCGGAGCGAGCATTGGATCGTTGTTTCGGGCACCGCTAAGGTTATCTGCGATGGTCAAGAAACAACCCTGACACAAAAGCAATCGACCTATGTGCCGATGTGTACGCCCCATCGGGTTGAAAACCCTGGCGTGATTCCTCTAGTCATGATTGAGGTGCAAAACGGCGAATATCTAGGCGAGGACGACATTACGCGGTTTGGTGATGATCCAGGAGAAGACAAAAAGTAGAAGGCAGGAGGCAAAAGGCAGGAGGCAAGAGGCAGAAGGCAGAAGGCAAAAGGCGGAAGGGAACAGAGGGCAGAAGGCTAAACGCTAAACGCTGAGGGCTGAACGCTAAACGCTAGGGATTGAAGGCTTTACTTTTGCCTTCTTGCTTTTACCTTCCTCCATCCCCTCTATGGCACAATAAAAGACTGTAATCCACTCGCTTTCACTAACATCAGGTAAGTCCGTGAGTCCAACTGCGAATCCCGTCATAGCTGAAAATGGTCGATCGATGCAGCCCACTTCCACCCGTCGTCGTCCGGTGTTTCCGTTTACGGCGATCGTCGGGCAGGAAGAAATGAAACTGGCACTGCTGCTCAATGTCATTGACCCTAAAATTGGTGGGGTAATGATTATGGGCGATCGTGGTACTGGCAAATCCACCACTATCCGCGCTCTGGCAGATCTGCTACCCGAAATTGATGTAGTGGCAGATGACCCGTTCAACAGCCATCCCCATGACCTAGAGATGATGGGCGATGCGGTGCGACAGCAGGTAGAACAAGGGCTAGATGTACCTGTAGCAAAGCAAAAAGTTACGATGGTGGATCTACCGCTAGGTGCAACGGAAGACCGTGTGTGCGGCACGATCGACATCGAAAAAGCGCTCTCAGAGGGGGTAAAAGCCTTTGAACCAGGTCTACTGGCGAAGGCAAATCGGGGCATTTTGTATGTGGATGAAGTCAACTTGCTGGATGACCACTTAGTGGATGTACTGCTCGATTCCGCCGCTTCGGGTTGGAACACGGTTGAGCGAGAAGGCATCTCGGTGCGGCATCCGGCACGGTTTGTGCTCGTTGGCTCTGGCAACCCTGAAGAAGGCGAGTTGCGTCCTCAGTTACTTGATCGCTTTGGGATGCACGCCGAAATTCGCACGGTGAAAGAGCCAGCGCTGCGAGTCGAAATTGTGGAGCAACGGACAGAGTTTGACCAAGATCCGCAGGTCTTTCTGGAAGCCTGCCAAACGCAGCAAGATGAATTGCAACAGCGGCTAGTGCTGGCTCAAGAGCGACTGAAGACGGTGGCGATCGACCACGATTTGCGTGTCAAGATTTCTCAGGTTTGCTCTGAACTTGATGTAGACGGTCTTCGAGGCGACATTGTAACTAACCGTGCTGCTAAAGCGTTAACTGCCTTTGAAGGTCGGGATGAAGTGACAGTGCAGGACATTCGTCGTGTTGTCACTCTCTGTTTGCGCCACCGTTTGCGTAAAGATCCGCTAGAATCGATCGACTCTGGCTACAAGGTTGAAAAGGTCTTCAATCAAGTGTTTGGGCTGGAGGTCGGAGAATAGTTTTGAGTAGCACTTTGTGCCACTGCGCTCGACAGTATCAAGTTTTGAGTCTCCTGCTTAACTTAAAACCCTTAAGTTAACACTCTTAACTTTATGCAAAAGATTCTTGGTTTAGATCCAGGGCTGGCAACGTTAGGCTTTGGTGCGATCGCTTGTTCGGGTCTGGCAGCAGGCAGCACCGAAGCGCAGGTGTCTGTGCTGGATTATGGCGTGGTGCAGACTCCAGCAGGCAAGGAGATTGGGCAGCGCCTCATTATTATCCATGACGATTTGCATACGCTGATGAAGCAGTGGCAGCCAGATCTGGTAGCGATCGAGAAACTCTTTTTCTACCGGATGGGCAACACGATCGCCGTAGCACAGGCGCGGGGTGTAGTGATGCTGGTACTGGCGCAATACAGCGTACCCTATGTGGAGTTTACCCCCGCACAGATTAAGCAAGCGCTAACAGGCTATGGCAATGCCGACAAGCATCAAGTGCAAACAGCAGTTACGCGCGAACTGCATCTAGACCAAATTCCCAAACCTGATGACGCAGCGGATGGGTTAGCCGTCGCGCTCACTGCTTGGTATCAAAACTAGGCTATTGGCTACGTAACCCTGTGCTCATTCAGTACAAATCGTTTGCCTTAGTTAACTGCATAGGACAGAGTACAAACACAGACGTATCGGTTCCCTCAAGACCAGGCTCCATAACATTCATTACGCTTCCCCTTTATGTACAGCCCAATCGACCCGTGGAGCAAGGCGGAGCGATCGACAGCCGCATTAAGCGTTTTCACGAATGCCTGCTCTTTCGCAAGAGGACATGAAGAAGGCGTTTTCGATACATAATAAACACAGAGAATAGTCAGGTTAGCCGTTGCTAGTTAGCTATCTTCTTGCATAGATAGACAAAGCGACAAATAACGCTCGGTCTCAAATCGGGTTAAGATGGAACACATGAACTAATCTAGAGGTTGGTCGTCATGAATATCTTTCGGCGCGTGTGGGATTCGTTTGGCTTCGAGGATCGCTACGACGAGAATGAGTACGAGTACGAGTACGAAGAAGAAGGCTCTCCCGCAGCCTACTACAGCTCAGAGACAATGGATGCTATGCAGCAACCAATGCCGCCTAGCAATGCCAGCAATGTAGTGGGTATGCCAAACCGAAAAACAGTGCATACAGAAATGTTTCTGATGGAGCCTCGATCGTTCGAGGAAATGCCCCAAGCGGTGACTGCTCTGCGTGAGCGGCGATCGATTATCTTGAACCTAAGCCTGATGGATGCTGACGCAGCTCAGCGTTGCGTTGATTTTGTCGCTGGTGCTGCGTTTGCCATTGACGGGCATCAAGAGCGCCTCGGTGAGCATATTTTCTTGTTTACGCCCAGCTTTGTACAGATCAGCAGCTACCCGTCCGTGGCACACCCAGCACCACAGCGAGGAGCTATGCCATTTACGCAGATCACGCCACCTGCACCTGCTTGGGGCAGTATGTCTCAGATGAGCTAGTGCCAAGAGTCTATATAGTAAAACCTGAGATATATACAATCCAGAGTTATAGCTAAGTTACCGTGCGATCGTCTCTGTAAAGTTAGTCGAGGTGATCGTTGCTGTTATGGACATTACTTTCACTATTTAATTACGCCCAGGTACTCACCATCAATCTGTTTGCTTGCTTCGACGTGATCTGCTTTACCACCTCATTGCTGCTGCAAGTGGAACAAAGGTAAGTGCTCAAACCAGATGTCAACGCAGGGAAAAGCTTCTGCTTCGTTCTCCCTTGTTTTCACGAATCTAGAGCATTACTACTCTGGTGCTGTTGTAAGCCGTATAAGCGAAGGTTGAACGTGTTGTCGTGGTTTTAACTACGAGATGCCTTGAGCAGCACGTTACAGCAAACCAGAAAAGGGTGATAAAAAGGCATTGAGTCAAACTCAATCAAATGATTCAGCCGCCTGGTAGATATTAGTAATGGTCTCTTTCGTTACATTTGTACATGGTTTAAGACCGTGCTGAGTGAGCCGATCGCGGGTTCAAACTCAGATAAGATTTACCTTTGGCAACGTTTAACCAGGAGAATGTCCTTGTGATTGTTCATCAGACTCAGAACGGCTGGCAGATCATTTATCATCGTGCTCATGCTTTGCTGGCCGCTCAAATAGCAGGGCATTGGCGACGTAAAGATTCACCCCCTCGACTCTATGAAACCGTAGCAGCGATATCGCATCATGATGATCTAGAGAAAGAGTGGGAACACGACAACCTGACAGAAGCAAAAACACCTAAAGACTTTTTGATGGATGAGGGCGGCTCTTTTGAACCATTACGGGAGCATATAGAGCGTTCTTTGTATCGTGGGCGGTGGGTGGCTTTGTTAAACTCCATGCATCAATCTCACTTAAACGCTAGTAAGCGTGGTACGTCTGCTGAAGCCGATGCTTTTTTGGATGAACAATTAGAAAACCAGACACGGTGGCGTGAAGACCTGTCAATATCGCAAGAAGATGCCGATAGTGCCTATGCATTTATGCAGTGGTGCGATCGCCTTTCACTCATTCTTTGTCAGCAAGAGCTACCAATGGATGAGCGTGCGTTAGAAATTAGCAAAGGTCCCGATGGCCAACGGTACTATGTAATCCAAAGCGATAACGGCTTGGTGACAGTCACGCCCTGGTGTTTTGAAGACGATCGCTTTACGGTCAATGTGGAAGCAACAGCGCTCTCGCAAGTAACCTTTAAAGATAACGAGCAACTAGTAGAAGCCTTAAAACATGCGCCCCGCAAGCTACTGGAATGGACGTTTGTAAAGGAAGCGCCTGAAGTAATGCAAGAGAATCCCTTGAGTTAGCACATAACCACACTTGTCATTTGCATCAGCCACACTGCCATCATCGATTGATTAGCAAGAAAGTGTGGCTGCCGAAACATATTGTCAGAGGATAAGCCATTGCTCAAGTCTAAGTTCGATCGCCTGCCTGCTTCCCTTGCTAACGTCCTGGCAACAACCTCAACGCCCGAAACGCTATTTAATGCTTTGATGCCTGCACTTGGAGATTATTTGGCGTGCGATCGCTGCTTTCTTTATCTGCGAGAGCCAAATACACGTTTGGGCAGAGTACCTTTTTACTGGGTACGCCATGCTGATATTCCAACGGTGTACGACGAAGACTGGAAGCTTGAGCCACCGTCCTTGCCTGATGATGACCCAATGTTTGCTGCTGCTTTACGTACAGAGCCTTCCATTGTGGTTGACGATGTAGAAGCTGCCAGTGCCGACACTTTAAATAAACAGTTTGAGCAGGAAAATTTTGGGCATCGTGCCCTCATTCATGCCCACATTTGCTGTGAAGGACAGCTTTGGGGTGTCCTACAGCCCAGTGTCTTTGGTCAGCCACGGCACTGGACACAGACAGCACAGGAAGCGATCGATCAAGTAGTACAAGCCATTACACCGAGCGCTGTTGCTTACGTTAAGGCAGCAGCGAAGCCACCAGTGACCCAATAGGGTATCGCTCGATCGTGCGTCTTGTACCACGGTTCCTAAAAAGCGTTCGTATATTGCGCTGAACCATAAGCGTTATGGAGCAGAGGCTCGATCGGGCATGGCAGTGCTGTATCCGAGCGAGTTCGATCGCACTCTGAATTTAGGCTGCACAAAAAATAACATTTTCTGGTTTGAGGAAGATTCAATAAACCTCCTGCACAGTCATTGATGCCTTCTGATCACAGGTGTTTTTGATTGTGTACATCTACCTATTTCGCTAAAATTGTCTCTACCTTTAGGTAGGAAGGCAGCCTGCATCGCTCTTTCGTTTGCCTGGCTGATTATGGTCCTGATAAATTTCTGTTTATCAAGCGCTCTCCTGAAGACAGCTTGCAAATGCCGCACGGAACCCGAATCAAAGCAGGACTATGACGCATGACATGAGAGTGGGCTTCTTGCAGAGACTGTTCCGGGTGCAGCGCTCTCAACTGTTTTACTATGGCAATGCAGTTGTAGCAGCAACGATCGCGCTTTTACTGACACAGCTACTGTGGCCGCTACTAAACCCACTTGTGTTTGCGCTGTTTTTTGGGGCAGTGGCAGTAAGCGCCTGGGCTGGCGGCATGAAACCAGGCTTATTAGCGATCGCGCTCTCCACTTTCTACAGCATCTACTTTTTCATTGAGCCGATCTACTCACTGGAGCTTCCTAGTGTTAACCGAGTGGTGCAGGTAGCAACATTCTGGCTCGTGTCCTTTCTTATTACTTTTCTCTGCTCGCAGTTGCAGGCTGCTAAACGTAAAGCCGAAGCAAGCTTAAGGTTAGTTCGTCAAAGTGAACAGCGCTTTAGCCGCTTGGCAGAATCGAACCTGATTGGCATCATCACGAGTGACTTAAACGGCACACTGGTAGAAGCAAATCGTACGTTTTTGCAGAGTCTTGGGTACACCCTAGAAGACTTGCGTGCTGGACGTATGCAATGGCGATCGATCGCTCCCTCTGAAGCATTGAATCTGCATGAGCGATCGCTGCAAACACCAACCGCGATCGCCCACGCTACACCGTTTGAAACAACCTATCTCCGCAAGGATGGTACGCACCTGCCTGTGCTCACTGGTTCTACCCTGGTAGATGAGACAACGGTAATAAGCTTCGTGCTGGATATCAGCGCCCTCAAAGAAGCTGAAGCTACCCTACTTAATACTCAGATCCATCTGGAACAGCAGAATACTGAGTTAACGCTCATCAACGAAGAGTTAGAAACAACGCTGGAAGAACTGCGACTTGCCGAAGAAGAACTGCAACGGCAGAATGAGCAGCTACAAACCGAACAGCAACGCTATCAAGATTTATTTAACCTGGCACCTGACGGCTATCTAGTCACCGATGTCGCAGGGCTAATTCAGGAGGCAAATCAGGCGGTTAGAACCCAGTTGGCGATCGAGCTAGCAAGCTTATTGGGGCAGCCGTTGCTCAACTTCATCGCCAGCTCAGACCTGATGCTATACCGCGATCGACTTCATCACTTAGCGACACGGCAGCAGGTGGAACAGCCAGAGCCACAGTCTTGGACAATGCAGCTACAAACTCGACAAAAGAAGCTCTTTCCGGCTGAGGTAACGGTTGGCTGTGTATATGACTCTACTGGCAGCGTGACTAGCCTTCGTTGGCTCATTCGCGACATCACTGAGCGTCAGCAGGCAGAGACGAAACTGCGCGAGAGTGAAAGTCTGTATCGGGCGATCGGCGAAGCGCTGAACTACGGCATCTGGGTTTGCGACCCGGCTGGGCGTAATCTTTATGCCAGCGAATCGTTTCTGCAACTGATTGGGCTGACGCAAGAACAGTGTTCTGAGTTTGGCTGGAGCAAGGCGCTGCATCCTGATGATGCAGAATCGACGATCGCTGCCTGGAAAGAATGTGTTCGCACAGAAGGCACTTGGGATAGGGAACATCGCTTTCGAGGTGTAGATGGCAATTGGCATCCTGTCCTGTCGCGAGGCTTATCAGTTCGCAGTGAACGTGGCGAAATCATTTACTGGGCAGGCATTAACCTGGATATTAGCCGTCAAAAGCAGGCGGAAATCGCCCTACGTCAAAGCGAAGAGCACTATCGGTTTTTAGTTGAATCCATTCCCCAATTAGTTTGGACAGCTGAACCTGAGGGTATGCTGCTCGACGTTAATCAACGGTGGGTAGATTTTACAGGGTTAACGCTTACCGAGGTTCAGTTGGAGGGTTGGCAAGCGGTTATTCATCCCGACGATATACCAACTCTCAGCGATCGCTGGGTTACAGCTCAACAAAGTGGCAGTTACTACCGCGCTGAAGGGCGCATACGCCATCTTGATGGCTTTTACCGTTGGCATTTGCACCAGGCGGTACCGCTGAAGAATGAGCAGGGACAGGTAGTGAAATGGTTTGGCACTGCAACCGATATTGACGACCAAAAACGGCTGGAGCAGCAGCGCAATCGCAGTCTGCAACAAGAACAAGTTGCCCGCGAAGTTGCCGAACAAGCAAACCGCATCAAAGACGAATTTCTGGCAGTCCTTTCGCATGAACTGCGATCGCCCCTCAACCCCATTCTGGGCTGGTCGCGGCTACTTCAAACACGCAAATTAAACGAGGTTCAAACGACAGAAGCGTTGCAAGTCATCGAACGCAACGCTCGCTTACAAGCCGAACTGGTTGAAGACTTGTTAGACATCTCGCGGATTATGCAGGGCAAAATTAGCTTAGATGCTGTCCCAGTGGCTCTAGCAACCGTCATTCAAGCCGCGATCGAAACGGTGCGTCTGGCAGCGGAAGCCAAAGCGATTCAGGTGCAGATAGCGCTGGCACCGGACGTAAAACCTGTTGCTGGCGATCCCAATCGGCTTCAGCAAATCGTTTGGAATCTGTTGTCCAATGCTGTTAAGTTCACACCGTCTCACGGACGAGTGGCAATTCGACTAGAGCAACTAGAGAGTCAGGCTCAGATCACGATCGCGGATACGGGCAAGGGTATCCCGCCAGACTTCCTCCCCCATGTTTTTGACTATTTTCGTCAAGCAGAAGCAGCCACAACCAGAAAGTTTGGTGGTTTAGGGCTAGGGCTAGCGATCGTCCGCCGCTTTGTTGAACTACATGGCGGCACAGTCGAGGTTGACAGCCCTGGTGAAGGCTTGGGGGCAACCTTTAGGGTTAGGCTACCATCGCTAGAGAATGGCAGCAGCACTCCAGCAGAAACTAATGCTGCTTCCTGCATCACCTTTCACGATCGACCCCTTCAGCACGTGCGGATCTTGGTCGTTGATGATGATGCCGATGCACGTACATTTATCACCTTTCTACTTGAGCAATATGGTGCCACTGTTAAGGCGGTCACGTCAGCAAATGAAGCACTGACTGCGTTAAGCCAGTTTCAACCTAACGTTTTGGTTAGTGATGTTGGTATGCCGCTTACCGATGGCTATATGTTGCTACGTCAAATAAGAACCCTACCGCCAGAGCAAGGCGGTCAAGTGCTGGCGATTGCCCTCACTGCCTATGCTGGAGACGTGAATTATCAGCAAGCAATGGCAGCAGGGTTTCAAGAGCATCTGTCCAAGCCAGTAGAATCAGACACCCTCGTGGCGACGATCGTGCGCTTAATGCAAAGCAAGCAACAACCTTAATTCTCTCAATGTCTCTCCGTACTTCTTAGGACGTGGAGCCACGGGGTGTCAGTTAGAATCAGGGCAACATAATGGCTCGATCGCATGACGTTTTATCAGGCAGTGCAGCGCATTCTTTCGCAAAAGCGTACTCTTTTCAGATCGGCTCCTGCATTGCACCAGCCCAACCCACACCGGACCAGACGCTACTGGCTGGTGGGGGGTAGCACTTTAGCAGCCACGCTACTGTTGTTGGCAAGCCCCACTGCTTACAATGCTTATGTTGAGCGGGGCGTTGCTCTGGAAGATCAGGGCAAATTGGGCGAGGCGATCGCAATCTATGAAACTGCTCTGCGCTTTTACCCTAGGGATGCGTTCACCTACTACAACCTGGGGTCGGCGCTAGAGAAACAGGGGACGCTAGATGGCGCGATCGTGGCGTACAAGGCTGCCATTCAGCACGATGCTCGCTACGCTTTTGCCTACAACAACATCGGGTTCGCGCTGGAGCAACAGGGAAAACCGAATGATGCGATCGCGGCTTACCAAAAAGCAGTTGCCTTTAACCCAACCTATGCGTTTATACACACCAATATTGGTGATCTCTATAGCAAACAGCAGCAGTTTAGTCAGGCGACCGCCGCGTATCGGCAAGCCATTCAGACCAATCCCAAGCACATACTGGCTTACAACCATCTGGGTGTAGCGCTAAGAAAGCAAGGCAAATTGCAAGAGGCGGTCGCAGTTCATCAATACGTCATTCGGCTTGATCCTCGCTACATAGCTGCATACAGCGACCTGGGCAGCATTTTTGCGATGCAGGGCAAACTAGAGTCAGCGATCGTCGCCTATCGCAAAGCCTTACAGCTCAACCCTAAAAATGCCGCTTTCCACTACAGTCTAGGTGTGCTTCTAGAACGACAGGGAGAGCTAAAAACAGCACAGGCAGCGTATCAGCAGGCGATCGTCCTCGATCCAACAACTGCGGTTTACAAAAGCGCTCTCAGCAAGCTACAGCAGCTTGCCAACTAAAAAGGGTGACAAATAAAAGGGATTTCTTACTTGAGTTCCTGTCTGCAAAGAGCGATCGGTTGTTAGACTGCGCTTGAACACAAGCCGTTAGCCCCCGATTGATTATGTCTGAAGCATCCTGGCACCACGACACGATTCACACCAACGGCATCAAGCTGCATTATGTGACTCAAGGCGAAGGTCCGCTCATGCTTATGCTGCACGGCTTTCCAGAGTTCTGGTACTCCTGGCGACATCAAATTCCAGAGTTTGCCAGAGATTACAAAGTCGTGGCGTTAGACTTGCGTGGCTACAACGATAGCGACAAGCCAGAAGCGCAGTCTGCTTATGTGATGGCGGAATTTATCAAAGATATTAAAGGTGTGATTGAAGGTTTGGGCTACGATCGCTGCGTCTTAGTCGGTCATGATTGGGGTGGCGCGATCGCTTGGTCGTTTGCCTATGCGTATCCAGAGTTGATCGATCGCCTCATTGTGCTCAATCTGCCTCATCCCGCCAAGTTTGCTGAAGGGTTACGCACGCCACAGCAATTGATCCGTAGCGCTTACATCTTTTTCTTCCAGCTTCCCGTCTTGCCCGAATTACTGATTCAGTTAAACGATTTTCAAGTGTTGGAAGCCGCCTTTAAAGGCATGGCTGTTGATAAAACGACCTTTAGCGATGACGATATTGAGGCGTATAAGAATGCGTTCGCAAAACGGGATACCTTAACGGCGACACTCAACTATTACCGCAATATGTTCGAACAAGGCTTAACAACCAGCGATTGGGGCATTCTTACCGTTCCCACGCTACTTATTTGGGGCGAAGCGGATGCGGCTTTGGGGAAAGAACTGACCTACGGCACCGAAAAATACGTGCAGGATTTCCGCATCCGCTACATCCCCAATTGCAGCCATTGGGTACAGCAAGAACAACCACTGTTAGTCAATCAATTGATGCGAGACTTTCTAGATCGTTAACACAGTCTAAATCAGCCGCTCAAACAAGCGACTAACCACTCGCTTTGCAGCCTCATAACCACCATCAAAGTAAATAGCAGCAATCAATGCTTCAAGCGTTTCAGCAAGAACACTAGGGTTTTGGTCAGCATTCTGTTTGATTTCCCCCTTTCCAAATTGAATATAGGAATTAACCTTGACTGCACATGCAACTTCTCCTAGCATTTTCTGACATTCAAGAATTTGCTTTTTTTGGGTGATTTCAGCTCTAGTTTTGCAACCAGAATCTATTAGTAAATCAGCTAAAACAGTTTTTAGAACAGCATCGCCAAGAGTGCAAAAAGCTTCTTGATCTTTGCATAAAGTTCCATAACGCTGTTTTTGTTCATCCGCGTATGCTCTACGAGTTAGTGCGCGTTCGAGAAGTGCTTTATCGAAGAAAAGGTAGTTCAAGTTGATTTCAAGAGACATGGAGTAAGCTTCAGAAAGGATAAGAGAAGATACCTTTCGACGTGCTGTAGTTCCGCTGTTGAAAATGCTGTTCTGATGGTTGGATAACCACACTTCGGTAAGTACTGACTGTTCTTAATAAGCTTTATATTTTCCTACTCATATTTACCGATAAAATTAGCTAATTCTAGATTGATTCGTGCAATCTTTATTAGTGCATTCTGTAAGGAGATTGATGGAGAAAGATTTTAAGGGGCTGGCTAACCAGTATAAAAAGGCGCTGCTGGATGATGTGATTCCGTTTTGGGAGCAGCATTCGATCGACTGGGAGAAAGGTGGTTACTTTACCTGTCTCGATCGCGCTGGCAAAGTCTATGACACTGACAAATTCATCTGGTTGCAAAATCGTCAGGTGTGGCTGTTCTCCATGCTCTACAACCAGCTTAAAAACCAGCCTGAGCAGCGTGATCACTGGTTAAAAGTTGCGGCGAATGGTGCGAATTTTCTTGCCAAACATGGGCGTGATGCAGATGGTAACTGGTACTTTGCGCTCGATCGTACGGGCAATCCGCTGGTGCAACCTTACAACATCTTTTCTGACTGCTTTGCGGCGATGGCCTTTAGCAAGTATGCGCTGGCATCCAATGAAGACTGGGCAAAAGAAGTGGCATTGCAGGCGTATAACAACGTGCTCCGGCGCAAGGACAACCCCAAAGGAACCTACAACAAGACGTTTCCTGGCACCCGGCCATTAAAATCTCTAGCAGTGCCAATGATTCTTGCCAACTTATCTCTGGAGATGGCTTGGTTGTTGCCGAGCGACCAGTTAGAGGAAGTTCTGGCTGTTACAGTTCAAGAAGTCATGACCGATTTTTTGGATGGCGATCGAGGACTCATGTACGAAAACGTTGCGCCTGACGGTACTCACGTTGATTCGTTTGAGGGACGGCTCATCAACCCGGGTCACGGCATTGAAGCAATGTGGTTTGTGATGGATATTGCGAAGCGTCGTAACGATACCAACACCATTAACCAGGCAGTAGATGTTGTGCTCAATAGCCTTAACTTCGCCTGGGATAAAGAATACAGCGGCTTGTACTACTTTATGGATGCAGAGGGTCATCCGACGCAGCAATTGGAATGGGATCAAAAGCTTTGGTGGGTGCATTTAGAAGCGCTGGTAGCACTGGCAATGAGCTATCGCCTGACGGGACGAGAGGCGTGCTGGGAGTGGTATCAAAAACTGCATACCTACACCTGGTCACACTTTGCTGATCCTCAATACGGAGAGTGGTTTGGCTACCTCGATCGTCGTGGCGAAGTTCTCTTAAACCTTAAAGGTGGCAAATGGAAAGGCTGCTTCCATGTTCCACGGGCGCTTTACCTCTGCTGGCAACAGTTCGAGGCGTTAAGTTAGATTATTCAACGCTCAGACGATTGTGTTCGCTATAATCGGGGTGCCTTTACAGAGCGATACATATGAGTACTGCTGTCGTTTCAACCGAACAATTACTGCAACAGCTACATTGGCGCTACGCTACCAAAAAGTTTGATTCGACAAAGACGATTACGCCTGATGTTTGGCAAGCCCTGATAGAGAGCCTAGTTCTGGCTCCATCTTCATTTGGGTTACAGCCCTGGAAGTTTTTTGTCGTCACCAACCCCGAAACTCGTCAGCAGTTACTTGAGCATAGCTGGGGACAAACCCAGGTCGTTGAGGCATCCCATCTAGTAGTACTAGCGTTCAAAAAGGGTTTGAATACAGACGACGTCGATCGCTTTATGCAAAATATGGCAGACGTGCGTCAGGTGTCGATCGAAAACTTGCAGGGATTCGCTAAGGTAATCAACGGCTTTATGGCTAAGCCTCCCTATCCTCTTGATATTGATGAGTGGTCGAAGCGACAGGTTTACATCGCGTTAGGGCAATTTATGACAAGCGCCGCTCTGTTAGGCATTGATACTTGCCCCATGGAAGGCTTCAACCCACCAAAATACGATGAGATTTTAGGGTTGACAGAGCAAGGCTATGCCTCTGTCGTGCTGTGTCCGGCAGGCTATCGAGCAGAGGATGATAAGAGTGCATCGCAGGCGAAAGTACGCTACCCAGCTCAACAGTTGGTACAGTACGTGTCGTGACAGCTGTTAGCTTCAACTCCCTGACATCGCCAGATCCCCGACTTCTTGAAGAGGCCGGGGATGTGAGTAGTGATCGTCCACCCAAAGCAGCACTGATTGTCGGCGCAGGTCAGGGGATTGGGTTAGAGTTTGCGCGACAGTTCTTGCAGGCAAACCGGGTCGATCGTCTCTATGCCACCTACCGCAACTCGCAAGCGGATCTATTGGCGATCGCTGACCCGCGTCTCCATTGTTTGCCGATGGATATTACAGACGAAGCGCAAATTGTTGCGGTAAGGCAAGCGATTCAAGCAGAAAGCCCAGCCCTGCACTATGTCATCAACTGCGTCGGTGTGTTACATGAAGGCGCGATGCAGCCTGAAAAAAGCTTGCGGCATCTCAACACTGATCAGCTTCTCCATTATTTTCAGGTCAATAGCATTAGTGCTGTGCTGCTGGCAAAACACGTACAGCCGTTGCTCAAGCATAGCGATCGCGCCGTTCTAGCAACTATTTCCGCAAAAATTGGCAGTATTAGTGATAATCACGTGGGTGGATGGTACGGCTATCGAGCATCCAAAGCCGCGTTAAATATGTTCATGCGCTCAACCGCGATCGAATACAAGCGCACCTGCCCACGAGCCATCGTCGTCACCTTGCATCCTGGCACCACCGACACGCAGCTATCAAAACCTTTTCAGCGCCATGTGCCGCCAGAAAAACTCTTTACCGTCGATCGCACCGTCAAGCAATTGCTCACCGTACTCGATCAACTTCAAGAAAGCGATAGTGGCGAGTTTTTCTCCTGGGATGGCAGTCGTCTGCCCTGGTGAAGACTAGAGGGGTGAGGGGTAAGAAAGTTTTGAGCTTTAAGTTAAATTTCTCTCCCGCGTCCCCTGCCTCCTTTGCTTCTTCACTCCCTCACCTAACGCAGCAGCAGCACACCACTCTGAAGCAACCCAATTACAAACCCCAGAATTCCACCTAGATTAACGATCGCCTGTAGTTCACTTCGCACAATACCATTGATCGCATTTTCAAGGTCTTGGGGCGATGTCGCCTGAACGCGCTCAATAATCACCTGATCAATATTGAGAATGGGAATCGCTTGCATCACCAATGACTCCAAATCGCGCTCCAAATAGCGTTCCAGGATCAGCGCCAAATCCAGGCTAACTACTTCCAGGGACGCATTTACTACTTCAGACGTGCGTAAGCGATTGAGAATGATCGTGGCTACGTTCTCCCAATCAACAGACTTGCCTAATTCTTCCAGCACATCAGAACCTTTGTCCTGAATGTAGACACGCACACTGTCACGCATGGTTTTTCGCAGTTGCCGCACGGTTGAAATAGGCAGGTTTTGCAACGATAAATTTTGCAGCCATTCTTGTAGCCGTCGCCGCAGGTTCAGTGTCGAAACCAAGTCTGCAATGCGGATATTGCTGGCTTCTTTCTCATCCAGACAGAAGGTACGGAGCCGTGTTAAAGAGTTGCGGACACCAAACAGGTTGGCAACTACCCAGTAAGTACCACTGGTGCGCTCACGAAAGCCTTCGTCAATAACCTGGATATTGCGATCGGTCAAAAAATCGATCAGCGCCAACCGGATCGAATCTGGCGGTACAACTACTTGCAGTAGCCAGTCTGCCAATTTCACAGACTGCTCATCATTGAGCTGAAACTCCAGCAACACTTGATCAAAAACTTGATTCAACTGTGTCTCTAGAAAATCTTCGCGACGGGCTAGCACCTTCAGCAACCGTGGCAACGACTGACCTAATAGATCCTGCAAAATGCTTGCCAGCAATTTCGCTGTTTTTTGTTCCTTATCCGTTTGGATCTGCTCTAGCGCTAGCTTGAGCAACCACGAGATTGCCCCTTGCACCCGCTCTGTTTGTAACAGCCGTTTCGCCAGTTTTTGCAGTTCGTCCGGCGTAAGCAACGACCCCATAATGGTGTCTGAAATGCGCTTTGCCAGCCGCTCTTGATTACGGGGAATTAGCCCCGGTGTAAACGGCACCTGTCGTCCGCCAATGTAGCGTGGCGTGTAGGGACGAAACAGCATTTTAATGGCAATATCATTGGTGAAATAACCAATAATGCCGCCAACTACAGGTGGAGCAACAAACAGCCAGAGCGTGGAGAGATTCAAGGAAGAGACGGATAAAGGATAAAGGATGAAGGATAAATACTTTAGTCTTTAGCTTTTAGCCTTTAGCCTTTAGCTTTAACCTTTCATCACCACCAACACTCCCATCGTACCGCCAGCAATGGGATAGTGTGTGGCAGCAGCGAAGCCAGCCTGACGCGCCAACATCACCTGCTCACTGCCAGTAGGGAAGCGATCGAGGCTGGGAGCGATATAGGCATATTCGTCAGTCAAATCAAACTGCTGCGCGGCAGGTACGACGATCGCCTCTAAATACCATTGCTGAAGGGTGCGTATCATCGCGTTTGATGGACGATGGAAATCGAGAATGGCAGCCTTCGCGCCAGGTTTCAGAACGCGCTGAAGTTCGCGGAGGCTACGTGGAATATCAGTAACGTTTCGCAACCCGTAGCCCATTGTGGCAGCGTCAAAGTGATTAGCTGGAAATGGTAAAGCCAGGGCATCCCCTTCTTGCCAGGTAATTGATGGCTGGGGGTAACGCGCCTGAGCACGTTGCTGCGCGATCGCCAACTGTGCCGCTGCAAAATCAATGCCAATCACGTGTCCTTGCAAGCCCACACAATCAGCTAACAGAAGCGCCAAATCACCACTGCCACAGCAGACATCCAGGCAATGATCGCCCGTTGCGGCTCCGCTCCACTTCACTGCCATCTGCTTCCAAACGCGGTGCTGCCCCAGACTAAGTGAGGTATTTAGCTGATCATAAACAGGGGCAATGCGGTTAAAAAGTGTGCGAACGCGATCGGCAGTCATGCTGGCTGAATTCTCAGTACTGGACTTTTAAACAGTAGACGCTAAGTGCTGAACCTTTCGTTTAGTTCAACGCTTACAGTCTACCGTCTCTAGTCTTTGGCTCAGGAGTCTTTGGCTCAGGCAACGGGACGGTAATACCGAACACAGGTTAATGCTAAAGCAACCTGCTGGGCAGAAAGGTGCAGCAAGACGAGTTCATCTTCCCGTAAGGTGCAGGGTTGGTGCCACTGCAATGAGAGTACTGCAAGCACTTCCTCACGGTAGCTAACAGGAACCAGCAAATGCGCCTGCACGCCAGAAGCCGTGTAGTGATCCAGAGCTGCAAGCGTTGCATCCCCCGGAATGTTAACAGCAACCTGCATTTTTTGAGATTCGATCGCCGCGGCTACTAAGGGATCTTTCTCTAGCCAATTGTCTAAAGCACCATTCAGGCTGAACTTGCCCTGACTAGCAACCAAGCTATTGCCTTCTACCAATTGCAAAATGCTGCCGTCTGCCTGGAAGCTTTTGCCAAAGGCTGTCGCGATCGGCTCTAAAGAGGCTTCTAAATGAGTGGCATCTTGGGCAGCTCGCACAATCGTTGTCAGGAGAGCCGTTTGCGCCTGCGATCGTCGGAGTTCTTCAGTACGCTGTTTCAACAGTTCGTAGGTTTCGGCAGCGCGTTGCACTACTGCTTTCAGTTCATTCGGGTCCCATGGCTTAGTAATGTACTTATAAACTTGCCCAGAGTTAATCGCCTCAACCAGATCTTCAACATCTGTAAAGCCTGTGAGAATGATCCGCATGGTATCTGGAAACTGAGGCACCGTGCGACTCAGAAACTCAGTGCCTTTCATCTCTGGCATCCGCTGGTCAGAAATGATGACTGCGACCTCACCTTCTGATGCCAGCAGCTCAAGGGCACGCACGCCGCTTTCTGCCTTCAGCACTTGAAAGTCGCGTCGAAAAGTCCGGTAAAGCAAGTCAAGATTGTCCGGTTCATCGTCAACTACCAGCATTTTTGCTTTTTTAGTCCGATCCAAGCTTGTTAACTGGCGGCTAAGGGTATCGAGATCGGGAATGGCGTAGTCCATAGTTCCAGCTAGCTCCTTTGGCAAGACTGAGAGAGGAAGGTATTCAAAGCTCTGCATAGCCACAGATACAGGGCAGTAAAGCAGTCAGGCAATTGAGTAAAAACGTCTTTATCATAAACGCTGCGTCTTGATGAAACGCAGCACAGCACCAAGTTAAATTACCTGATTCAACACTGTCCTACTGCCTGTATGAAACCTAGTCTTGCCACTTTTGCGACGTTTCTAACTCAATCGCAAAAATAACGCGACAATGCCTACCCTAAATAGTCAAAGCCGCGCTCGCTTCTCCTCACGGCAAAGAAAGCGATGCTTACAATCGCTGCGGAATAAGCGCTACTAAGAAAGTGTTTTAAAGGCGAGAAATCACCAAAGCCAAGAGCTACAACCGAAAGTTACAACGATTTCGGCTCGCTGGCTGGGAACGTAAGCGGTGTCAGTGCACCGGACAGAAAAAAGCTGGTAGGGAGTTCGCTACCATCTGCCTCTAAAACCCATGCCGCAGAATCGGTAGAAGCATTACGAGAGTTGACGATTGGTGCTGTAGCGGTAATATACCCAATGTAGTTGCCCATTAAAAAATAGACTACAAGCATTGCCGCTGCTGATGCTGCAACCAGTGTACCAGCCAGCATCAGCGAAAACTCATCGCGATCAACTGCCTGCTGCATCAGATGCAACGAGCAGGCAACCAGAGCGATAACGAAAACAAGAATAAATATCAGCATACTTGAAGTATTGTAACAGATACTCAGATTCCGTCACCATTGCAAAGAAAAATAGGTCGATCGACTCTAATCGCTAAAATCAGCTCCTAAGATTGGGTCAGATTTAGTCAAGCGACATCGGCTTCAGCAGCACTGCTGAAGCTAACCCTTTAGGAAGTGCTCGAAGAGTGATCAGGTAGAAAGAACACTTAGACGAGGCGGACAGGCACCTGTTTAGCTGCAAGATGAGACTTAATCTGAGCTACCGTTAGGTGCCCGTAATGGAGCAAAGAAGCAAGCAATGCTGCCTCTGCCTTGCCCTCTGTGAGGATGGAGTGGATATGTTCACAATTGCCTGCACCACCGGATGCGATCACGGGAATTTCTACCTGTTCGGCGATCGTGCGTGTTAGCTCCATGTCATACCCTGCTTGGGTACCATCTGCATCCATGCTTGTTACCAGCAGTTCGCCAGCACCGCGTTGCTCAACGTTCTTTGCCCAAGCGACCGCATCTAAACCCGTATTCTCTCGCCCACCCCGAACATACACATCCCAGCCAGGGTTATCTACATCCATACGACGACGAGCATCGATCGCGACCACAATACATTGGTTGCCAAAGCGATCGCTCGCACGATCAATCAGATTAGGATCACGTACGGCTGCTGAATTAATGCTTACCTTATCCGCCCCAGCTCTTAACAATTGTTTAATAGTTTCTAAGTTTTGGATGCCACCACCTACTGTCAGCGGAATAAAAACCTGCTCTGCAGTGCGATATACCACATCAAAAATGATGCCCCGGTCTTCATGCGTTGCCGTGATATCCAAAAACACCAGCTCATCGGCTCCAGCCTGGTTGTAGACTTGCGCTAACTCAACGGGATCACCAGCGTCCCGCAAATCGACGAAATTGACTCCTTTCACCACGCGCCCTGCTTTGACATCCAAACAGGGCAGAATTCGTTTTGCCAGCATGGTGTTTTATAAACGGTTGAACTCTATGAATTCTAATGCGTTTAGGGATGCGGGAGAAAAGAGTGGGAAAAGCAGAGAGGCAGGGGAGGCAGAAAAAGCAAGGGAGGCAAGGGAAGTAGTTTAAGTTTTAAAATGCTAACCGTCCTCTTACTATTCGTACCGCACGTTCTGGCTACCCCTGCTCCCTTTTTCTCCCCCCATCTCCCCTGCTCCCTTTTCTTCTCCAAGCCCCAATTTCTCCCTGACGCTGATACACTAATCCTTGGTTTTAATAGTCTTGGAGTGGCGATGGAAGTCGGTCAAAAAGTGTGTGTGTATCGGTTGCGGGATCGCGTGTCTCCATTAATTGCTAAGCGACTGGGGCAGATCGGCGTGGTTCAGGATTACAAGATGACGGATGGAAGTGGCGTTGGTTTTTTGGTGAAGTTTACGGACAATTCAGCAACGTGGTTTTTTGAGGATGAGGTGAGACCTGCAACGGGGGACAATTGATCAAGCTTCGGCTCATTTTTTGGGCTTAAACAGACGATCGCGCCATCGCAGTGCAATCGCTCATGTTTACAGATGTGCCACATTGCAGACAGATGTGTGCGGATTCTGAGCAATCGTTACCATAAGGGGAAATGCTGGCGATTTTTGGCTGGCACACGTTAGGCATTGGGCTTGGGGTTAGACACATGGCGCGAATTTTGACTTTTTTGGGTAAGGGTGGCGTGGGTCGGACGACGATCGCGATCGCGGCGGCTAAACGTTTCGCAGCCCAGGGGAAACGAGTACTGCTGGCATTTCAGGAACCGGAAGCTGCTGTAGGCATTCTTTTGGGTGAGGTCCCCGGTGTTGAGGCACAGGCACTAGCGCCCAATTTTTTTGTGGTGCAGTTTCAAGCTTCTGCCCTGCTCGAACGCAGTTGGGAAGAAGTAAAAAAACTGGAAGCGCAGTACCTCCGTACGCCGTTCTTTAAAGAAGTCTTTGGGCAAGAGCTAGGGGTTTTACCTGGCATGGACAATGCGCTCGTCTTGAATGCTCTCCGGGAGTACGATGCGAGTGGTCAGTACGATGTGATTGTGTATGACGGTGCGGGGGACCAGGCAACACTTCGGCTGTTTGGCATGCCTGAGATTCTAAGCTGGTATACCCGTCGCTTTCGTAAGGTTTTTGCTGATTCAGATTTGGGTAAGACGGTAACACCCTTTTTGCAGCCGCTTGCCAGTGCTGTGTTGAACGTAAGCTGGACGGACGATCTTTTCAATCAGCCAGCCGCCAAGCAAGCAACCAATATTCTGGAGCAGGGTAGACAGGCATTAGCTGATCCCAACAGAGTGGCAGCGTATTTGGTAACAACGGAAGAGCCAGCCACCATCGCCACTGCAACCTATCTCTGGGGTGCAGCACAGCAGGTGGGGCTGACCGTTGGAGGGGTCATTCTTAACCGAGCCCACGACAGTGCCGCTGTAGCTCAGACGTTTGCACCCCTCGCAGTCACGCCTATTCCGACGCAAGCAGTCGATGACTGGCAACCGCTGATTGATGCATTACCTGACCTGGAGCAGGCGTCACAGGCGCCTCGACCGATCGCTATTAATGTTGCAGAGCGTAAAGTCAGCCTCTTTTTGCCTGGTTTTGATAAAAAGCAAGTCAAGCTCACACAGTCTGGGCCAGAAATCACGATCGAGGCGGGCGATCAGCGGCGCAACATCCTATTACCACCCGAATTAAGCGGCAGACCTGTGACGGGGGCAAAATTTCAAGACAGTTTCCTCATTATTTCTTTCTGATTGCTTCATTTCCTTGTAGCCCCTAGCTTCTAGCTCCTGCCTTTTAAGGAAGAGCTTTAGTAAACAAAGTACCTTTAGGTTTGGCACTAAAGCCATTGGCTGCATACGAAGACGCTAGCAATCTGCCTCTAATTAAGCGATACATCTTCAAGCCCACTTAAGTTCTGATGCGGACATTGACACTGTATGACTGAATCGAATCCTGCTCCACTGTCAGACGAACCTGTTGCTGCCGATCTTGCTCCAGAGGCGGCAGTTGCGCCTGTTTCACCTGCGGACGATCGCAGCGCTAGAACACGTCAACTGCTTGGCATGAAGGGGGCGCAGACAGGCGACACCTCGATCTGGAAAATTCGGCTGCAATTAATGAAGCCTATCACCTGGATTCCGCTGATGTGGGGTGTTATCTGCGGGGCAGCATCGTCGGGCAATTTTCGCTGGACGCTAGAGAATGTGTTGATTTCAGCTGCCTGTATGTTTTTTGCGGGTCCGCTGTTGACAGGCTACACGCAGACGGTTAATGAATACTACGATCGCGAAATTGATGCGGTGAACGAGCCGTACCGCCCGATTCCCTCTGGCGCGATCGCGCCGTCGCAGGTTGTGACGCAGATCCTGGTGCTGCTTGCCGCTGGCATTGCGATCCCTTACGCACTCGATCAGTGGGCAGGTCATACGTTTCCAACGCTGACGGTATTGGCTCTGGGTGGCGCTTTCGTTGCCTATATTTATTCTGCTCCTCCTTTAAAGCTCAAACAGAATGGTTGGCTGGGTAGTTATGCGCTTGGTGCAAGCTACATTGCGTTGCCGTGGTGGGCGGGTCACGCGCTATTTGGCGATTTGAACGCGACGATCGTCGTGCTGACACTGTTTTACAGTCTGGCTGGCCTGGGTATTGCTGTTGTCAACGATTTTAAGAGCGTGGAGGGCGATCGGCAATTCGGCTTGAAATCGCTGCCTGTCATGTTTGGCATCACGACTGCTGCCTGGATTTGTGTTTGTATGATCGACCTTTTTCAGGCTGGCATTGCAGCTTACCTGGTAAGCATTCATGAAAATTTGTATGCGGCGATTCTGCTATTGCTGGTGATTCCACAAATTACTTTTCAGGATATGTACTTTTTACGCGACCCTCTAAAGAACGACGTGAAATACCAGGCAAGCGCTCAACCGTTCCTTGTATTAGGTATGCTGGTTGCCGCTTTGGCGCTGGGTCATGCTGGAGTGTGAATGACCATAATCAGTACTAACTGCGTTGAGGGCGTTAGTCCAACCAACGATCCCCGACTTGACCTCTGCTAGGATTCTGTCAAGATATATCAAACCCCTCTTCTTTTATGAGTGGGGATCTGGCTACGGGTTGAAGCTGTCAGGGTTTGCTAATACCACAGGGTGGAGTTTAATCCCAACCCGTACAATGAAAACGGCGATCGCTTGGTGGTGATGAGGCTGTAGTGTGGAAAACTTTCTTTCAAAGCTCAAAAACTTATCGACCCGCTCAAACGGTGCGAGAGCACTTCAACGCTCTGACAATGCTGCTAATCGATCGCCAAAACCGCCGTCAGAGGCAGTACAGAAGGTCGATCGTCCTGCTTCCATTGCTCGACGCATCAAGCGTTTGCAACTGGGTAAGCTGCACCGTCAGCCCCTTTTCTGGGTGGCGCTGGCGTTAGGTAGTGGCGGTGCCCTAGCTGTTGGCGTTTGGGCAATTGATAAGGGTCTGCCCGACGTTTCAGACATTGCCAGCTTTGCCCAAAATGGGACGCTGACGATTAAAGCGGCTGATGGCGGTGTGTTGCAGCAGCTTGGACCTGCAACACGGCAAAAGCTCACGATCAAGCAAATGCCTGATCGTGTTGTTAAAGCGTTTGTTGCGGCTGAAGACCGCCGCTTTTATCAGCACAATGGCGTTGATTATCAGTCGATCGTGCGAGCAGTGGGATCAAACTTGCTTGCCCGCGACCTGGTTGAAGGTGGCAGCACCATTACCCAGCAAGTGGCACGTATTATTTATCTGAATCAAGATCTCAACTTCGGGCGTAAGGTTCAGGAAGCGTTTTTAGCACAAAAGATTGAGCGCACCTTGAGCAAAGACCAGGTATTGGAGAAATACCTCAATCTGGTCTATTTGGGATCAGGCGCTTATGGCGTGGCAGATGCCGCCTGGGTTTACTTCAGCAAGACAGTCGATCAATTAACGTTGCCAGAAATTGCGACGATCGCTGGCTTGCCCCCTGCCCCCAGTGACTACTCCCCACTAGTAAATCTGCAAACTGCCCGCCAGCGGCGCGACATTGTGCTTGAGCGGATGCTGGAAGCAGGCTACATCACTGCCTCTGAAGTCGAGCAAGCCCGTGTGCAACCACTCACCCTTAAACCTAGTGCGCCCAAAAAGCTCTACAGCGATACCCCGTACTTTACCTCCTACATCCAGCAACAGTTGCCCAAATTGCTCTCGAAAGAGCAGCTAGAAGCGGGTGGGTTGACCGTTGAGACCAGTCTTAATCCCAAATGGCAGAAGGCGGCTGAGAAAGCGGTTCAAGATGCTGTGAAAAACATTGGTCCTGCGGAAGGCTTTAAGCAGGCGGCACTGGTCGCGGTTGATCCCCGCAACGGCGAGATCCGGGCAATGGTTGGCGGAACTGACTTTATCAACAGTCAGTTTAACCGTGCGACACAGGCGCAGCGGCAGCCCGGTTCGTCCTTTAAGCCGATTCTTTACACGACCGCGATCGCAACAGGCAGTTCTCCCTATGCATCTTATTTAGATGCGCCTTTAACGGTAGATGGTTACAAGCCTCAGAACTACGGCAGAAAATATAACGGTTGGATGACACTACGCGATGCTCTTACCAACTCGATCAATCTGGTTTCAGTCCGCCTACTCATTGAGGTTGGCTTTGATCCAGTGATCAAGCTAGGGAACAACCTGGGCATTCGATCGAAGCTACTGCCTACCTATTCTCTGGCATTGGGCGCATCTGAAGTTAACTTGCTGGAGATCACAAATGCCTACGCGACTCTAGCAGCAAAAGGCATTCATAGAGAATCGCACGGCATTCGTCGCATCCTTGATCGCAAGGGCAATGTCATTTACACGACTGAGGTGAAAGCGAAACGAGCGGTTGATGAAACGACCGTTGCGATCGTGACCTGGATGATGCAGAACGTCGTTAACAGCGGCACTGGGCGGGCAGCGCAGATCGGCAGACCTGTTGCTGGCAAAACAGGGACATCTGAAGAAGCACGCGATCTCTGGTTTATTGGCTTTGTGCCACAGATGGCTACTGGCGTATGGTTGGGCAATGACGATAACAGCCCCACCTGGAGCTATAGCAGCACCGCTGCTGAAGTTTGGCACAACTTCATGACCACAGTTGTCAAAGGGATGCCGCCTGAGAAGTTTCCTGAGCTGCCCAAGCTTGACAACCGTAAAGGAAGCCTTAAAGCAAAACCTGTGCGTCCCGCAAGTATGTATGATGGCGAAGCACCGCAACCGGAAAGCGGTTATTCAGACGGTTATCGCGAAGAGGAGCAATGGTCGGAACCTGCTGCCGAGTCATCAGGCGGCTCCGCAGATAGTGCCCCTGCACCCGAGGCTGCACCCGAGCCTGCACCAGAAGCAGCCCCTGAGCCTGCACCACCTCAAGAGGCTGCACCAGAGTTGCCCCCAGCCGAGCCAGCACCGCCATCGACGACTTCTGGTCCACCTCAAACTGAGCCACTTAATTAATTAACAACGGCTATAGCAAATTGGCTTGCTCTAGGAGGCTACAGGGCAGTTGTCGCTTGCTTCGAGACGCTTCTTCAGCTAATCACTGTACACCTGGTAAAGTTAGGTTGCCGGGTGCAATATTATCTGGATAAGAACCGCCATTACTTAATTCGCAAAGTAGGTGAAGCGGTTTTCGTAGACGATGCGGTCTGCGGTTTAGGAAGCAGCGATCGCCCTATGCCCCTATTTACAGCGTATGCTAAATACCGCTGCAACGCTGTTCCATTGAAGCCTGACCATGTTTACAAAGGTGCTGATTGCTAATCGGGGTGAGATCGCTTGCCGGATTATACGTACACTCGATCGTCTGGGTATTGCCTCTGTTGCCGTTTATTCCAAAGCCGATGCTCACTCTGCACACGTTGCGGCTGCAAGTGAAGCTGTTTGTGTAGGGTTGGCTCCAGCATCCCAGAGCTATTTGCAGGCAGATACCATTCTGGCAGCAGCACAGTCAACTGGAGCCGATGCTATCCATCCAGGCTACGGTTTTCTGAGTGAGAATGTTGCGTTTGCCGAAGCCTGTATGCAGTCAGGGATTGCCTTTATTGGACCCAGCCCTAAGCAAATCCGGCAGTTTGGGTTAAAGCATGAGGCACGGGCGATCGCTCAGCAGGCTGAGTTGCCCCTGGTTCCTGGCACGCCCTTACTGGATGATCTAACACAAGTGAGACAAGCGGCAGCAGCGATCGGCTACCCCGTGATGATTAAAAGCACGGCAGGCGGCGGCGGTATTGGGATGCAGCTTTGCCGTGAGGAAGCAACGCTGGCAGGACTCTTTGAAACCGTACAGCGCTTAAGCCGCAATAATTTTAACCAGAGCGGCGTGTTTCTCGAAAAATATGTTGAACGGGCACGCCACATCGAAGTCCAAATTTTTGGTGATGGGCAAGGGACAGTTGTGGCTCTGGGTGAACGTGACTGTTCGATTCAGCGACGCAACCAAAAAGTCATTGAGGAAGCCCCTGCACCTAACATTCCCGAGGCGCTGCGGCAGCAGTTGTTTGTAGCTGCCATGAAACTCGGTAAAACGGTAAGCTATCAGTCGGCAGGCACCGTTGAGTTCATTTACGACGTCGATACCGAGCAGTTTTACTTTCTGGAAGTGAACACTCGCCTCCAGGTTGAACATGGCGTGACCGAAGCCATTACAGGTGTAGATCTGGTGGAGTGGATGATCCGGCAGGCAGCAGGCGAAGCGCTGTCCTTAGAGACGTACCGCTATCAACCTAACGGACACTCGATTCAAGTGCGGGTCTATGCTGAAGACCCCAACAAAAACTTTCAGCCTAGCGCGGGGATACTTACCCACGTCCAGTTTCCCGATGCCGTCCGCTGCGATACCTGGATCGCTACAGGAACAGAGGTTTCGCCCTTTTACGATCCACTGCTAGCCAAAGTTATTGTGCATGGAGAAACGAGGGAGGCAGCGATCGCCACCCTCCAAGCTGCCTTGGCTGATTCCCGTTTGGACGGCATTGAAACCAATCTAGAGTATCTGCGCCAAATTATTGCGGGTTCTGCCTTTGCCGAGGCTGCTCTGACAACCCGTTTTCTCGATCGCTTTGCTTACCATCCCAGCACGATCAATGTTCTCGTTGCAGGAACTATGACGACTATACAGGACTATCCCGGACGGGTAGGTTACTGGGATGTGGGTGTACCGCCTTCGGGTCCAATGGATTCCCTAGCTTTCCGCTTAGGCAACCGCCTAGTAGGCAATCCAGAGACAGCAGCAGGGTTGGAATGTACGCTATCGGGACCCACCTTGCGTTTTAATACAGACACAGTGATTTGCCTAACAGGTGCCACGATGAAGGCAACGTTAGACAAAGAGCCGATCGCCTTTTGGACGGCAGTTCCCGTTAAAGCAGGCAGTACCTTACGCCTAGGGACTATTCAAGGTAATGGCTTTCGGACCTACCTTTCTGTGCAGGGTGGCTTTGATGTGCCCGCTTATCTGGGGAGCAAAGCCACCTTTACCCTCGGTGGGTTTGGTGGGCACGGTGGTAGGGCGCTACAAGTAGGGGATGTGCTGAAGGTTCATCCAGCCTCATCACAGGAACCGCAAATGCTGCCGCCAGAACTTATTCCTACCTATCCCACACACTGGGACATTGGCGTACTGTATGGTCCTCACGGGGCGCCCGACTTCTTCACTGATACGGACATCGACACGTTTTTCAGTACGCACTGGGAAGTTCATTACAACTCAGCACGCACTGGGATTCGACTGATTGGACCCAAGCCTCAGTGGGCAAGGCAGGATGGCGGCGAGGCAGGGCTACATCCCTCCAATATTCATGACAATGCCTATGCAGTTGGCACGATCGATTTCACAGGTGATATGCCGATCATTCTTGGGTTGGATGGTCCTAGTCTGGGTGGCTTTGTGTGCCCTGCAACGATCGCCGAAGCGGAGCTGTGGAAAATTGGACAGCTCAAACCAGGCAACACGATTCAGTTCCATCGCCTCACCTTTAATCAGGCATTGCAGCAAGAGTTGCAGTTAGATTGCCAAATTCGGACCTTACAAGTCAGCCAGACTCTTACAGTGGACGATGACGGCACCCGCGACCGCGCTATTCTCGCCACGCTGCCTGCCACTGAGACGCAAGTGGCTGTCACCTATCGTCAGGCAAGCGATAAGTATCTGCTAATTGAATATGGTCCGTTGGTGCTGGATTTGAATCTGCGCTTTCGGGTGCATGAGTTGATGACCTATCTACAAGCCAATCCGCTGGCAGGCATTTTGGAACTCACGCCCGGAATGCGATCGCTCCAGGTACATTACGACAGCCGCGTGTTGTCTCAACAAGACTTGCTGGCGGCACTACAAGCAATTGAGGTAAAGCTGCCTGCGATCGCCGCTTTAGAAACATTACCAACCCGTATTGTCCATCTACCCTTATCCTGGGATGACGAATCAACGCAGTTGGCGATCCAGAAATATATGCAGTCGGTGCGAAACGATGCGCCCTGGTGCCCCAGTAATATTGAGTTTATTCGTCGCATCAACGGGTTAGACAGCATTGCAGACGTGAAGCATATCGTGTTCAACGCTAGCTATCTTGTTATGGGGTTGGGCGATGTTTACCTCGGTGCCCCGGTTGCTGTACCGCTTGATCCCCGTCATCGCCTCGTCACTACCAAATACAACCCCGCTCGCACCTGGACACCCGAAAATGCAGTTGGCATTGGCGGTGCGTACCTTTGCATCTACGGCATGGAAGGTCCGGGTGGCTACCAGTTTGTGGGGCGTACAGTGCCCGTATGGAATCGCTACAAGCAAACAGCAGATTTCAAGGATGGCAATCCCTGGCTGCTACGGTTTTTCGATCAGATCCGGTTCTACCCCGTTTCCAATGCCGAACTGACGCAACTGCGCGAAGACTTTATTGAAGGCAAGTTTAAGCTGACGATCGAAGAAGCAACCTTTAATTTGCAAGACTATCAGCAGTTTTTACAAAGCATTGCTGAGGAAGCCGCCACCTTCAAAACTCGACAGCAAGCTGCTTTTCGTGAAGAGCGCGATCGCTGGGCACTTAACGCACTCGATGAAAGCACGATCGCTGACGAACCAGACTCGCCACCAGCAGCAACGATCACTATTCCAGAGGGTTGCTATGCCATTACCGCAGCGACGACCGCTAGCGTGTGGCAAATTTTGGTCAAACCAGGCGAGCGCGTTACCGAAGACACAGGCATTGTGATTCTAGAAGCAATGAAGCAAGAAATGACGCTATTAGCAGAGGAACCGGGCATTGTCACCGAGATCCTCTGCACTCCAGGGCAACTCGTTACCGCTGGACAGCTGCTGGCAATTATTCAGAGCTAGCTGCTGCGATCGGACGGCATTGCTTCGGAAGGGGTGCTTGTTTGAGACGGACTCGCAAGTACGCTCTGTAGCTCTCGCCAAAGTTCGTCACGACGATGCAGCCCTTCTAACCGATGCACAACCTCACCCCGCTCAAAGAGGAGAATAGTTGGTAGGGTTGTAATGCGATAGCGAATCGAGAGCTTGAAGTTTTCGTCGGCATTGATCCCAATGAGCTTAAACCGCTTGCCCCATTCCGCCTGAAAGCGCGTTAAGAGCGGCTCGATCATCTTACAAGGACCACACCAGGGTGCTCCAAAATGCACAACGACAGGGGTAGGAGATTCCAAAACTTCTTCTACAAAAGTCTGTTCGCCCATTACAACTCTATGCTTCCTTACGATTTATAGATGCTTAATAATTGCCTTGGGATCATCCTACCAGCCAACGCTATTTGTTGCACGGATTAAAATTGGATGTGCCCACCAAAAAAGTAGAACAAAACCACCGACCCCCAGATAGGCAGGACGAAGAAATTCTTGCCATTTTAGAGTTTGCTTCCCTTGCACAATCGCCTGAAAGGGAATGACAGAGGTACGCGCCTTGACCGCTTCAAATGCAGCACCGTACCGGGCAAGCAGCCGACGATCCCCATGCCACACGCCAAACAAATGATGCAGAATTAACCCGATCGAAGTCACGACCATAAATGATGTCCCTACCCATAGCGTGTGTGCTACACACCAAATGATTTGTCCTACCATTTGTGGATGGCGCGTAACGCGAATGATGCCACTTTCATATAGGTGAACTTCTGGTTTTTGAATCGCTGCTACTTCCAATAAATTGAACGTGGCTGGATAAAGGAAAAGAAAAGAAATTGCTGACAAAAGCCAAACAATGGTTTGTATTCCCGTGATGCCCTGCAACTGCCAGAGCTGTTTGCCATCGTAGCGGTGATTAAAAAAGTAAATAATCAGCACGACTGCCAGACTCAAGCTCACCAGCGCAAAGAAAACCCGGTAGAGTCGTGGACCAATTTGGCTTTCGCCCCAGGGACGTAACGCTGCCAGACCACTATGGGCGATCGCAAAACTCAGCAGCAAGCCCAACATAATAAAGTGGCTAGGCGTTAACCAATCGAGAAACATAAGAGGCAAAAGGAAGTAAGGAAAGCGGTTAACCGTAATCTATCATTTCTCCTGCCTCTCCCCTCCTGCTTCTGCCACCAGTTGAGCAATCATTGCCTTGAGACATTGCTCTGCTAAGGAATGGGAACTAAATAAGTTCGAGGTAGGGGCGGGTTTTGCTGTCAAAGATATGGCAGGATGCAGTTTAGTCTACTAAGCTCGCCCCTACAGTTTGCGGATTAATCAAATTCATGATCCTAAGTTATTTGGGTTCGCTCCTGTGGCGTTTTCTTTTGAAGACTGTTGTCAAAGCCAAACATAGAGCTTGAGCCTTTAGCGTTCCACTTCTAGCGTCTGGCTTCCTCGATATAATCGATCGAGCTTCAAAAAATACACGTTTCATGACCAACCCTTCGCTTGACTTTGATCTTGCTGTCATTGGTGCCGGCATGGCAGGGCTGACCTGCGCGCAACAGTTGCAACAGGCAGGAAAGCGCGTAGTCATTTTAGAAAAGTCGCGGGGTGTAGGCGGACGGATTGCGACTCGGCGCTTGCATGAGACGTTGGCGGATCATGGCACCTGTTACCTCACGCCCAAAGCAGAAGCATTTCAGGCGTTGCTTAAGCAATTGGTAGCAGCAGGCGTTGTACAGTCCTGGACAGATACAGTACATGAACTGAGTGCCGCTGGCACCCTCAGCGCCTCACCTGTGACAGACCGTTATCCTCGCTACGTTGCGCCTGCTGGCATGACGGCGATCGCCAAATGGCTTGCCAAGAGTTTGGACATTCGCCTGAGCCACCTGGTACAAGCGTTAGCGATTGTGGACGACCATTGGCAACTAACGATTCAAAAAACGAATCCAGATGCAACAAAAACAACTGAGACCCTAACGGCTGGGGCGATCGTCCTGGCGATCCCGGCTCCTCAAGCTGCTGTTCTACTGCAATCCGTGCCTTCGGAGGTTTTGCCAGAAGCATTTTTGCAGCAGGTGAGAGCGGTCACATTTACGCCCTGCTTAAGTGTGATGGCTGGCTATACGCCCGATCGTCAGCAGGATTGGTTCTCGCAGTATCCTGAAGTACGATCGCTGACTTTTGTGAAGGATGCTAATCTTTCCTGGCTTGGCTTAGACAGCAGCAAACGGTCTCTCGTGCCCCAGATTACATTGCCTCAAACGACATCACCTCAGACTGTCTTTGTGGTGCAGAGTACAAGTATGTTTGCCGAACAGTATTTAGATGCGATCGATCTGCAAGCGGCAGGCTATCAACTGCTGAAGCGATCGGCTGAAAAACTGGCTCCCTGGCTAGCAAAACCAGACTGGCTCCAAGTGCATCGCTGGCGTTACGCGTTTGCCAAAACGCCCCTGTCACAGCCCTACCTTGCAGCAGCAACTCCAGTACCACTTATCTGTGCTGGCGACTGGTGCGGCGGTATCAAGGTAGAACAAGCCTTTTTGTCAGGGTTAGCCGTTGCAGAGCATTTGAACACCTGATAATTCTTAGCCCAAATATCCAGCCACAAAATTACCCGAAACTTTTTAGCTTCGGGTAATTTTGTTATTGCTTTACAGCGGCTTAACCGTTAAAGCTATGGCTGCGATCGCAACCAGAGACCGCTAGCAAACTAAGCAATGGCAAATACGTTTTCTGGCTTAAAAAGCGCTTTTATGCGTCAGCAGCGCCTTCACCAGCCCGATTTGCACCATCTTGATCGCCACCCTCAGCCTCGTCACGCCCACCGCCATCAGTGCGTCGTCTACCAAAGCGACCTGTATTCGTTTTCTTACGGAACTTCCGGGCGTACGCCTGATTACGGAGAGCTTTTTCTTTCTTTTGGTTGCGGCGTTTAGCCATGAGTACCCCTTATAAGACAACCGACAGTAATAAGCCAATTAGCGCTCAAATTATCGCTAAAAAAAGCAGCCTGTGTTTCAAGCTGGTTGGCGATGGCTTAAAAATTTGAGAAGCAAGATGATCACTTTAACACAATCTGCTGAACCTATTAGACATTAAACGTTGAAATGGTGTGAACTGAAAAACCAATGATGCTTTAGCGATCGTTGCTTCCAATTAGTGCTTTTAGTAGGGACGTTACAGGCATCGTCCTTAGAGGCGATCAACGGAGATTCCAATACTTAACTCTCTGCGGCTGCAACCCATTGAGCGATCGCCTGAGCTAAACCATCTAGCGTATATGCCTGCGCTTCTGCATCTACTCTGCCTAACAAGCTAGTGCAGGCTTTGGTCGTTTGAGGACCGATCGACGCGATGCAGATTCCATCTAACCAGGCTTGCCAGGAGTTATCTACCTGTGATTGTTCTAACAGTTGACAAAAGTGCTTCACGGTTTTGGCACTAGCGAAGGTAATCACATCGACAGTGCGGGTTTGGAGGGCAGTCAGAGCCTCAGGTGCGATCGCCTCCGGGCAACGCGATTGGTATGCCGCTACTTCGGTAACAGCGGCACCGCGGTCGATAAAATCTTTCACCAACACATCCCGACCACCGCTTTCTACTCTGGGGAAAAGCACTCTGGCTCCCTGCAAAGAACCAGGGAAATGGCTAGCCAGCGAATCGGCAACGAACTCTGGCGGCACGAAATCAGGCTGCAAGCCGCGTTGCTCTAGCTTGTACGCCGTTTTATCGCCAATGACCGCAATTTTTAGCCCTGCTAGGGCACGAATGTCGCGAATCTGAGTCGCCAAACGTTCAAAAAAGTAATCGACGCTGTTTGCAGACGTTAGCAGCAGCCAGTCGAAGTCTGACAGTCGAGCCAGCGCGTGATCTAGTGGTTGCCAGCTAGAAGGCGGCACAATTTCGAGGGCTGGCATTTCGATGACCGTTGCCCCATCGCGCTGGAGTCGTGCGGTAAATTGGCCAGACTGGGTTGCCGATCGCGTCACCAGCACCGTTTTGCCAGCCAGGGGCAGAGCGGCAGTGGTAGCATCAGCAATGATCGCATCGGACGTTGAATCTGGAGTAGTAAGCACAGTCGAAAAGGGGGCAAAGGAACGGGGTTGAAGATAGGAACGTAGCTTGACAACTTCACCGATCACAATCACACAGGGAGAGAGTGCTGCGGTTGCAGTTTGCTGCAAGATGGTTTGCAGGGTGCCTTCCCAAAGCTGCTGCTGTGACTGACCAGCCCAGCGAACAATGGCGATCGGTGTTTGGGGCGATCGCCCATGCATCTGAAGGCGACGTAGAATCTCAGGCAAGTGCCGCCCACCCATAAGAATAACCAGGGTGTCGATTCGTGCCAGCGCCAGCCAGTCCAGCTCGTCTGGTTGATGACCACTAAGCACTGTAAAACAGCGACTTAAGACTGGATCAGTCAGCGGAATACCTGCCAGCAACGGTGCCACCAGCGCTGAAGATAACCCAGGCACCACCTCAAACGCACAGCCTGCTGCCGTCAACGCTTCGATTTCGGCATGGCTTCGACCAAAGATAAACGGATCACCACTCTTTAATCTAACCACGTGTTGTCCTTGCAAACAGTGGTGCACCAGCAAAGCATTAATTTCTGCTTGTACCATACTAGGCTCACCACCGCGTTTGCCTACGTTAAGCAGCAAGCAGGTTGGGGGTGCTAGCTGTAGCAAAGCGCTGTCTACCAGTGCGTCGTAGACCAGCACCTCTGCCTTGGTTAGTAGCTGCTGTGCCTGTACAGTTAAATAAGCGGCAGCGCCCGGTCCCGACCCGACGAGATAGACGATGCCGATGTTCTTAGCCATGTGTCTCAACACTCTTTGCTTTCAAAAATTTGGAAAACTACGTACGCTATTTGGCGGATGGTCAGTTAGCCTAGACTCAATCTAATCAGCGATCGGGCGCATCTTCACAGGATATCCAGGATGACTACAGTTCCTAAACCTGCCCTGATTGGTTTTGGTGCAGCGATTTTTCTTACGGCTGCTAGTGTTACGGCTGCTACCTTGCACTTTCAACCGTCTTTGGTGGCAGGGCTACAAGCTGTCCGCAAAGCTGCAACAGCACCTAAAGCGATTTGCAAAACAATAGCGACAGATCCGTCACCACCACTGAATGTTCGCTCCAGCCCAGTTGTTGCACCTGATAATGTCGTGGGCACTGTGCGGAATGGCACTCAATTAGTAGTTGTCGATCGCAATGAAGGCTGGCTACGGATCAAGCAGCCACAAGAGGGCTGGGTTTATGAGAATTTAACCGTAACAAGCTGCATTTCAGCGGCGGCAGAGACACAGACGAGCACCCCCATTGCGGCTGATGATGGTTTAAGCGTTTTAGCCAAAGCAAATGAACGCTATCAAGCTGGCGACCTTGAAGCCGCGATCGCTCTGGCACAAGCAATCCCCGCGACCAGCGTAGCGTATCAACCCGCTAAAGGTGCGGTCAACCAATGGCAGCGCGACTGGAAGACCGCAGAAACCACCTTTGCAGAAATGCAACGAGCGATCGCAGCTAAACGCTGGGAAGACGTACTGAGCAAAGTCCAAACGTTTCCAGAGAATCGCTTTTGGCGGGCAAAGTTAACCCCGATCGTTAAAGTTGCGATCCAGCGCCAGAAGGGTAGCTAGGCAGAAGTTCTCACTTTAGGGTGGCGCATCTACAGACCGCAGCACTCGACAGGGATTGCCCACAGCAACCACATTTGCGGGAATATCTTTGGTGACAACGCTGCCAGCACCAATGGTCGTATTGTCGCCGATCGTCACGCCAGGACAGATAATCGCCCCTCCGCCAATCCAAACGTTGTTGCCAATGCGAATCGGTGCGGCAAGTTCGCGTCCTGTCAGCCGCACAGTGGGATTGGTGGGATGATAGGCGGCGTAGATTTGAACATAGGGAGCGCAAAGGACATCATTGCCAATGTGTACCTTGTTGCAATCGAGAATCACACCACCGTAGTTCATATAGAAGCGATCACCGATCGTAATATGGCTGCCGTAATCGCAGTGAAACGGCGGCACAATTTGGGGCTTCTCACCGATCGCACCAAAGAGCGCTCGTAGGGTCTGAATACGCTTGTCTTGTTCTGTTTCAGTTGTTTGGTTGTAGAGTCGCAAGAGCCGTAATGCCCGTTGGCTCTCTGCTACCAGCTCGGCATCATTGATGGGAAGGTACAGTTCGCCTGCCAGCATCTTTTGCTTTTCGGTTTTTGATGTGTCGCTCATGGTGCTTTAGCAGGTATAGCGATCGTTCAACCATTCGGGGCGTTAGCGATCGTCAGGCTTAACTAGACATTTCCTGAATCAGCACATACGGCTGCACAATGAGCGCGTTGAAGCGCGTGGACTGATTTATATTCCAGTCCGACAGTTGCGTTGGAAACGGCTTATGGATCAGGTTTTCTTCAATCCAGGGTTGGACTCGCGCTGTATCGTCGTTGGCGATCGCCACAGCTACATCCACCACATCCAGTCCCGACTCCACCACAATCAGAGAATCCCGACGGGCATGAGGGGCAAGCCAGTCCCATTCTGCTTCCGCTAGTGCCTCAGCCAGTTCTGCTCTTAAATCACTCATGTAGCAATCCTTTTTGCTGTATAAACATTTTTAAGCTGTCGGCAATCAGCTTTCAGCCTTCAGCGTAGAGTTTACTCCTGACTTCAGCTATCGGCTTCCAGGCTGAAATCATACTATTGACCGCTAACCGCTAACTGCTCAGCGCTGACTGCTGACCGCTAACACCCTAGCGTCCTAAATCATGCAGAGCGTTAATGGCAGCCGCACATTGCTGAGTAACGGCTTCTAGCGCCTCACGATCGCCCGCTTGCGGTGGTGGAATGACCTCACCAATACGGATCGTTAAAGGCACCGAACGGGGAGCGGCAGAACCTTTGCGAAAAATGGCGTGAGTACCCCATAAGCTAACAGGTAATAACGGAGCCTGGGTTTTGGCAGCGAGCCATGCTGCACCCAGCTTTGGATCAGTTACCTTGCCATCGGGTGTGCGTGTGCCCGTAAGAAAGACGCCTGCTGCCCAGTTTTGCTCTAGAAAACCCATTGCTGCTCGAAGGGCACTGCGATCGGCTGAACCCCGCTTGACCGGATAGGCACCATAGAGGGCGATCGCTTGTTTTAACACAGGCACTTGGAACAGTTCCTCCTTTGCCATATATGCCACCGGACGACCAACACAGCAAGACAACAGCGGTGGATCAAAATCGCTCGCGTGATTGCTTACCACAACGAGTGGTCCCGTTTTCGGCACATTCTCTGCACCATAAATACGTCCCCGAAAATAAAGATGCAGCCCCGGACTCACCACCGACCACTTAAACAAGTGGTAGAGCAACAGGCTGGCAAATGGCTCACGGCTTCTCGGCATAATAATAGGTAAGTCACTGCTAATGTTTCAATTAGCTTTGATGAGCTGTTCCAGAAGTATTTGTAAGCAACAGTATCAGATTATGGGCGTTCAGCTATTTCCTGTTTTAGAGGGGTATGAAAGAGACTACCTTTTCATTCACCGTTCAGGAGATTGGAAATCAGTAGCTTCAATGTTGGAGGAGCTTGATGGAATAGCTGAGCAGATAGAGATTGAACCAATAAGCGAATTTATAAACTGTACTCGTAGCGAAAGTCCTCTGCCCTTCGATGACGAGGAGCTAGAGGAATTTGAACAATTAGGAGAACTTATAGATGGGGTCTGGTATTACGAAGGACGTGAATTATGGTCGATCGAACCTCAGTGGTCTTTGCCAGAACAAGGACTAAAAACTGTACGTGCATTGATTCATCATTTACGATCTCTTCTGCCTGAGTGGGATTTGCTCTCTAGTGACGATCGAGAATTAGATGAGGATACAGAAGACTATCAGGGGGCGCTTTCCGAGTTAGAGGAACTAGAAAGCGTCTTAATCAAAGCACAAAACGAAGGCAAGCGCTTCAGAATTTGCTTGTCAGGCTGAGCTTTGAGGGATGAAGGATGAGTTAATTCTGACTCCTGACTCCTGACTCCGCTCTTTTCACTAACAACCAACAACTTTTATAGCAGCGGTAATTCTGCCACACTGCCGATGTTCTCTAACGTCAGACTTGGGCAAGTGCGTTTGATGACACCCGTCAGCACTTTGCCGGGACCAATCTCAACGACACGACTCACACCTTCTTCGGGTAAGCGCAACGAAATTTCTCGCCAGCGCACGCTACTGGTCATCTGCTGGCTCAACCGCGTTTTCAGCACGGCTGCATCAACGCTGGGAGTCGGATCAACGTTAGATAGTACAGGGACTTGAGCGGCGTTAAAGACGATCTCATCCAGCGCTGTTTGAAAGGCAGCGGCAGCGGGTGCCATCAAGGGTGAGTGAAAAGCTCCACTGACATTCAGCTTGACTGCCCGCTTTGCTTTGACCTGGCTCAATACGGTTTCAACAGCAGCAGGCGTGCCAGAAATCACCACTTGACCTGCGTTATTGTCATTTGCCAATACTACATCTGGGGTTTGCTGAAGCTGCTGCTCAAGCTGTTCCTGATTAAAGCCAAGCAGCGCTGCCATCATGCCATCAGAGGCTTGATCCATCAGTTCTGCCCGTTGCTTGACGAGTCGTAGCCCTGTCTCGAAGTCAAAGACTCCAGCCGCGTAAAGCGCCACATATTCGCCCAAACTGTGACCGGCAACAAAATCAGGCTGCTGTCCTCGCGATCGCACAAGGTCTGCCAGAATGCTCTCGATCGTATAGAGACACGGCTGCGTGTAAAGGGTACGCGAAACTTTATCTTCTGGGTGCTGGCAAAGTTCAGGGATTGACCAGCCCAAAATTTGCTCTGCTTGCTCAAACTTTATCGTCGCTTCAGGCAGATCGAAGAGGTCTATACCCATCCCGATTGCTTGTGAGCCTTGTCCAGGAAACACCCATGCAGTCTTCGTCATTAAAGTGGTTGGTGGTTAGTGGTTAATTGGTGAGGAGAGGCAGAAGGCAGAAGGCAGGAGGCAGAATTAACTCATCTTCATCCTTGAGCCTTCATGCTTTCCCCTTACCGTCCCCATTGAAAAATCGCTGCGCCCCATGTCAACCCGGCTCCAAAGCCTGCGGTGACGATCGTATCTCCAGACTGGATTTTGCCCTGACGTATTTCTTCATCGAGCGCTAAGGGAATGGAGGCAGCAGAGGTATTACCGTGTTTAGCAAGGTTGCTAATGATTTTATGTGAGGGGATGTTCAGGCGCTCGCCAACGGCATCCAGAATGCGCTGATTTGCCTGATGGAGCAGCAGCCAGTCGATATCTTCAACGCTCAGGTTGGCGCGAAAGAGGGCTTTTTCAATCACCTCTGGTACCCGTCGGATAGCAAAGCGATACACCTCTTGCCCATTCATCGTGATGGGCTGAAAACTGCCTTGCCCGATCGTCACGCCGTCCACTAATTCTTTTGGTTCAGGCTGGTATGCCAGGTTCAGGCACTTATTTTGAGTGCCGTCGCTACGAAGCTCAAAGCCAAGGAGTCGATCGTGCTCATTTGCCTGTAGTATGACAGCCCCAGCCCCGTCACCAAAAAGGATGCACGTCCGGCGATCGTTCCAGTCCACCCAGCGCGACAGCACATCTGCCCCAATCAGCAAAATGTTTTGATAAGTACCTGTGCGAATAAACTGGGCAGCCGTCACCAAGCCAAAGACAAAACCAGAGCAAGCAGCCGTCAGGTCAAACGCCACAGCTTTTTGCGCCCCCAGTTCAGCTTGAATCTGACTAGCACTACCAAATAGATCATCAGCAGTTGACGTTGCCAGAATGATCAAGTCTAAGTCCATAGGTGTCAAACCTGCCATAGCGATCGCGCCCTGAGCTGCTTGAGTCGCGATCGTAGTGACAGATTCGGCTGGGGTTGCTAGTCGGCGCTGACGAATGCCAGTACGAGAGGCAATCCACTCGTCAGAGGTTTCTACAAGCTTGCTTAGGCCCTCATTATCTAGGGCTGTCAGGGGAGACGCCGAGCCGCTTCCCGTAATTGCAACACCCAGACCTGATTGTTGTAAGTTCATGCTCTATCCATCGCTTGCGGGCTTAACCAGTGTGTCAACCATCATCACACTAACCGTCAGGCTGACCGCTGACCGCTGATTGCTTACCACCCTTTTGATAGCAAGACTGAATCCGGTCTAGCACATGGTTGTCAATCGCCTCTCTTGCCAGTCGCACTGCGTTGAAAATCGTTGGTGCCTGAGAACTGCCATGGCTAATAATGCAAACACCATCCACACCTAGCAGTAGCCCACCGCCATGCTCTGCATGATCCATCCGTTGCTTAATGCGTCGCAGGTTTGGCTTCAGCACTGATGTTCCAATCTTGCCGCGAACACCCTGAGGTAACTCTTCGCGCAGAATTTGCAACGCGACCTCACCAACCGCTTCTGCAAACTTCAGCAACACATTGCCAACAAAGCCATCGCAAACAATCACATCAAAGTTGCCCGACAGCACATCGCGCCCTTCAGCATTGCCTACAAAGGGAATTTGAGGATTCTCTTGCAGCAATTGATGGGTACGTAACGCTAGCTCATTGCCCTTACTCGGTTCTTCGCCAATATTTAGCAACCCTACTTTAGGACTGTTGATACCCAGAACGTACTGAGAATAAACCGTACCCATTAAAGCAAACTGCTCTAAAAATTTAGGGCGACAGTCTACGTTTGCGCCTACGTCCAGGATAATGACAGGCTTGCCCGCAATCATTGTTGGCAACACAGCCCCGATCGCAGGACGATCAATGCCCCGTAGACGACCCAAGCGCAGCAGTGCGGCTGCCATTACTGCACCAGAATGACCCGCAGAAACAACGGCATCAGCCCGTTTCTGTTTCACTAAATCCATTGCCACATTAATCGAGGCGTTGGGCTTGCGCCTGAGTGCGCTCAGTGGCTCTTCACCCATCTCGATCGTGCCCTCCGCAGCAACGATCTCAAGCAGAGAGGCGTTTGCATGGTGCTTTACAGCCGCCCGAATCTCCGCTGGATCGCCTACCAGCAACACTTTTACACCCAATTCTTCCTGTGCACGGAGCGCCCCGGCAATAATCTCAGCCGGAGCATGATCCCCGCCCATTGCATCAATCGCAATCCGCGCCTGCGTCGATCCCATTGGTCAAAGTTATAGAAACCTTAGCAATTCTACCAGATGGTTATGCTTCTATGAAAAACCGAAAGTGACCACATACTGCCTGTTGCAAAAGAACGCTAATTAAGAGCTTTCTTACAGGCACCATAGGGATGTGCCAGCGTTAACGGCTGTTAGAGAGCACAGCAGTATCAACGACAAGACCGACATAGTTCGATGTAGAAGGAGCTTGTGCCAACGCCAGCAAAATTAAAGTAAGCGCAAAAGTACCAGCCTCAAGAGTTTTGATCAGTTCTGATCGTCCAATCTGCATAGGGATATATAAAGTGATTTGCTAAATGTGTGGAGCGAAAATATCGTAAATCGAGTTTAGAGTATTCAGCAACCGACCAAATCAATCTTTAGTGAGACCTCCTAACCTAGGGCGTTGCAGCTGCACTAGACATAGCGTTTATGGCTGACCAACTCAAAGCATGTTTCAACTGGGTTAACCATAACTTCTTGTAAAGAGAAAAAGGGTTTAGAGAGCAGCCAGTTGCAGGGACGGTAGGTGCAGCTTATGAAGTTGGAGTTAGTCTTAAATAAAGGCTTATCGTTACCTGCACGCTATAATTCTATGCTTGAGAACTATTCAAGACAATGGTGCTTCTGACTGACTGCGTGGGCACTCTTGTACGAGAGAACGCTGTCTCAACCAAGACTGATCCACCGTTGCTACCGGTCCAATCGTGCCTCTATTACATCTACATCATCGTCTTCAAAGTTCACTCGCCGTCTTACTAGCTCTTAGTGTTTCTGCCTGCCAGCAGGGATACTCTCAACCTGTACGCCCTGCGCCCCTTCCCCAGGATGACTTGATTCAGGTCTATACAAATCATGAACCTGCTGCACGCTACACCGAGCCGTATCGCAAGCAGACGCGCGATGGAGATGACCTGGAACAAAAAATCGTTGACGCGATCGCGGCTGCCCAAATAACTGTAGATGTAGCAGTACAGGAACTACGTCTACCCAAAATTGCAGCAGCCTTAGCAGAGCGAAGCGCCGCAGGCGTAAAGGTGCGCGTGATTTTAGAAAATATTTACTCGCGCCCCTTTAGCACCGTGACACCAGAAGAGATTGCCAAGCAGCCAGAGCGCGATCGCGGACGCTACGAAGAATTTCGCCAACTGGTTGATCGTGATGAGAACGGACAACTGAGCCAGGAAGAAATTGCTCAAGGGGATGCACTGGTTATCCTTGATCGTGCCAGAGTACCTCGTCTCGATGACATGGCTGATGGGTCGGCTGGTAGTGCCCTAATGCATCATAAATTCGTTGTGGTCGATGGTCGCACTATCATTGTCACCTCAGCAAATTTCACTACTAGCGATGTACATGGTGACTTCAAATCGCCTGCCAGCCGTGGCAATGCTAACAACCTGCTGCAAATCAACAGCCCCGAGTTAGCAGCACTATTTACACAGCAATTTAACATTATGTGGGGCGATGGGCCTGGCGGCAAAACAGACAGCAAGTTTGGAGTCAAAAAGCCCTTTTACCCAGCGCAGCCAGTCAAAATTGGCGCGACCCTGGTTGAAGTCCAGTTTTCGCCCACCCGCGCCTCCCTTCCCTGGAGCAGCAGCAGCAATGGCTTGATTGGCAAAACCCTAAGTAATGCCAAAAAATCAGTAGACCTAGCGCTGTTCGTTTTCTCGGACCAAAAACTGGTCAACTTGCTAGACCCCATTCGCAAAAATGGAACCGAGGTAAGAGGATTGATCGAACCAGGCTTTGCCTATCGCCCGTATAGCGAAGCGCTAGATATGTTGGGCATTACGTTAGCGGATGACTGCAAAACTGAAGCAGAAAACCGTCCCTGGCAGAACCCGATTACTACGGTTGGCGTGCCCCGCTTACCACCAGGAGACTTGCTGCACAATAAGTTTGGCATTGTCGATCAAGAAACTGTTATTACTGGCTCTCACAACTGGACGGATGCTGCCAACACAGGCAATGACGAAACGGTGCTGGTTGTACATAGCGCGACCGTTGCTGCCCACTATCAACGGGAATTTGAACGGCTTTATACGAACGCCATTCTTGGCATACCACCCGCCATCCAAAAGAAAGTAGAGGCTCAACGACGGCAGTGCCAGTTAAATCAACCTAGCCCTCAACCTTTAAAGACGATCAAGCGCGCTCAAGTTGCAACAGCACCAACTCCTACTAAAGTTACTAGAGTCGCTAGGGAGCAAAAGCAGCTAGTCAATATCAACACTGCGACTCAAGCCGAGCTTGATGCAATTCCGGGTATCAGCGCTAAACTAGCAGCGCGTATCATTACTGCTCGACAACAGCGTCCAATTAAGTCCCTGGACGATTTAGACCGTATTTCTGGCGTAGGTCCCAAACTGCTGAAGCGATTAGAAACACAGGTAACATGGTGAAACGCTTGCTAAGGTGTAGTTCACCTCGAACTACACCTAGCCGTAAATTGCCTTAAGCCGCAAAGACATTGGCAATCCTGTACGAGAAGCAAATGCCAAAGCGCTGATTCTGCCCTGCATTGAATGCGGTGGCTTTAGCCGTGGTGCTGTCCAACGGGTGCCACCACCAACTCGGCGACCCGGTACGCCCTCTCTCTCTGCCGCTGTCGCAGTTGTCGCAAGCGATAGCATGAGGGTTAGCAAAGAAAAACAAATCGTAAGTTGACGCATAGGTAAGTGACGATAGGGATAGATGCACAGTACGTCTAGAATTACAGAGCTGAGTCTATCCTGCCAGCGTTGAACCACTGAAATGCTTACGTTTTTAAGGAAAGAACCTGCTTCATAATTGAACCTTGCCAAGTAGATACACGGTTTAGCTGCAAGTTGCTAAGCGCCTTACAATAATTTGCAGACGAATGAAATATGCGCCCATTATTATTTGTCATTTAGTTCAACTTGCTCCGACAGCTATTGTTGAAGCACTTTTCATGGGCTGTTCCGCTGCATAACCAACAGCAAACAGTTTTGTCCAAGGGTCTTTGGTTGAAAGACTTTGCTCAAAAGCTCTAATTAGTATCATTTTAGAGAGAATATGAGCGGCTTTGTTGCTCCTTCGTATAATGGCGTTGACAAATCGTCAGGGTTCTTCCCTAGCATTCTGTTTTCTAAAGGCACTCGCAGAGAGGGCGCAATTGTTATCCTGAAGGGGCAGCGTTAACAGCAGCCCCTGCGCCATCAGAATTCATGACTCAACAACCTGCCCGTATTTGCATTCTTGGTGGAGGCTTTGGTGGTCTCTACACAGCTCTACGCCTTAGTCAGTTGCCCTGGACAAAGCAGGAGAAACTAGAGATTATTCTGGTTGATCGCAGCGATCGCTTTCTCTTTTCGCCCTTGCTCTATGAGTTGATGACAGGCGAATTGCAAACATGGGAGATTGCGCCACCGTTTGAAGAATTGTTAGCTGGCACTGGAGTGCGTTTTCATCAGGGTAATGTTACAGGTATTGATCTGTCAGCAAAATACGTACAACTTCAGGAAGGGCACGCATTACCCTACGATCGTCTGGTGGTAAGCCTGGGTGGTGAAACGCCGCTTGACCTAGTTGCTGGCTCAGCAGAACATGCCTTACCCTTTCGCTCGATTGCGGATGCCTATCGTCTAGAAGAACGACTGCGGCAACTGGAAGAGTCTGAGGCTGACAAGTTACGAGTGGCGATCGTGGGTGCTGGTTATGCCGGCGTAGAACTGGCTTGCAAGCTTGCCGATCGCTTGGGTAGCCGTGGACGCATCCGCCTGGTTGAGCAAACCGATCTCATCCTGAGAACATCACCCGATTTCAACCGTACTGCCGCTACAAAAGCCTTGGATGCAAGAAATGTATGGATCGATTTGGAAACGTCTGTAGAGGCGATAAGTGCTGACAACATTTCCCTGCTTTATAAAGGTAACGTCGATACTATCCCGGTTGACCTTGTGCTGTGGACAGTAGGCACTCGCGTCGCTGAAGTCATCAACGCTCTACCACTTAAGAAAAATGTGCGGGGACAGGTTGTGGTATCTTCCACGTTACAAGCAATTGATTACCCGGATGTTTTTGCTTTGGGCGACCTTGTTGATTGCAAAGATGCTGATGGACAACAAGTGCCCAGTACAGCACAAGCCGCCTTCCAACAGTCCGAGTACGTGGGTTGGAATCTCTGGGCATCGCTTACAGAGCGTCCGTTACTGCCGTTCCGGTATCAGCACCTGGGCGAAATGATGGCTCTGGGCATTGATAACGCAACCTTGACTGGCTTTGGACTCAAGCTAGACGGTTCTCTTGCTTACGTGGCACGTCGGCTAGCTTACCTCTACCGGATGCCCACACTCGAACACCAGGTTCGCGTTGGATTGAACTGGATTGCTCAACCTTTGCGTGATGCAGTAGCCGCAATCGATGATTAATTTATGCCATTGCTCTAGTAGTGGCACAGTCTGTTGCAAGCGTATTTGTGGCGATCGTAGAGAGTTCATCCATCATTACGGGCATACTGGCTAAGAGAACTAACGTCTTCACACGACAACTAGATCCTGGGCGAGCCGATCAAGCAATCTTCCACCCAGAAAGCCCTATTGCTGATGGTGAATGTTGACCCTGCTGCGGTTCTGTTCAACCCGTTTGAACGGACATTCGCTTAGTCAAGCATTTTAGCCCCTAACGCTTAAGACTTCCAAAGGTAGCAATTTCCTTAAGCTCTATTGTGAAGATTGTTGTCGCTATCCAGTCATTTTAGTCATAGGTGAGGTGAGAATTAGGCAAATTTAGACAGCACACATACTGAATTCAAAGAAGCCAGGGGCAAATACCAAAAGTATTGAGGGATAGCTAGATGCGTGCGAGTGAACTCCTGAAGCGTTACGCCGCAGGAGAAAGAGACTTTAGCCAGATTAGTCTGTGGGGGGTCAACCTAAGCAAAGCCAATTTGAAAGGCATTGATCTGCGCCAAGCTGACCTGAGAGGGGCAAACTTGCGCGGCATTAAACTGCGGGAAGCGTCCATCAATGGGGCAAAGTTGGCAGAGGCAGACTTAACTGGAGCCGAGCTTTGGGGTGCCGATTTACGCGGTGCCGATTTGCAAGGCGCAAACCTGACCGAAGCCAATTTAGCCGGAGCAGACCTGCGAACAGCGTGTTTAGTGCAAGCCATTCTAAACAAGGCAAACCTGAACTCAGTCAACCTTAGCGAAGCAGACTTAAGCGGTGCTCACCTTTGGGGCGCAAACCTCTGTGCGGCGAAACTCATTGATATTGATTTACGCACTGCTAATTTGCGAGGTGCTTACCTCTGTCAGGCAATTTTAAGTGGCGATTTGCGTGAAGCAAACCTGAGTGGTGCTAACCTAAGCTGGACAATTTTGGTAGGGGCAAACTTGCAAGATGCCATCTTAAGTGAGGCAGAACTGAGCAGTGCCAATCTCTCTGGTGCCAATTTGACTAGCGCTAAACTACGAGGTGCCGATCTGCGGGGTGCGGATTTGACCGATGCCAACCTCAGCGGGGTGAACCTGAATGAAGCCAATCTCTCCATGGCAAAGCTCACGGGCACCATCCTCAGCGGTGCCACTCTCAGCGGTGCCGATCTGCGCGGTACCAACCTGACTGAAACTAATCTCACTGCCGCTAACCTCCTTGGAGCCAACCTGCGCGGTGTCGTGATGCCAGATCTACCAACGCCCGGTTGATGGAAACGGAGCGAGAAAGAGCCTGTTTTTATTAAGAGCAGAAGGTGACAGCTCTTTAGAATATTGTGCATGAAGCGCTGGCATTCATTACACGAGCCAGACTATTGATGTCTCTTGCCCTCAGCGTATGATGGGGTCAGGCTATAAGGAAGAAGTAGCCAGGTTGATGAACCTTAAGCTTCATCCCAACCTCAGTAGTGAAAAAATGGCTCAACATGGCAAAGCACTATACCCAAGATGTCTAAGCCGATGAGTGAGCGAAGCAAACTCCCAAACGTGATTTTTCTGGATGCGGTTGGTACGCTGTTCGGCGTAAAAGGGAGCGTGGGTGAAATTTATGCTGAAGTGGCGCAGAGGTTTGGGGTTGTAGTCCCAGCAACGACGCTCAATCGATCGTTTTCTCAGAGCTTTCGGGCAGCGGGAATGCCAGCATTTGGGAGCACCGATCGCATAACCAGACAAAGGCAAGAGTTTGAGTGGTGGTTAGCGATCGCCACCAATACATTTCAGCAAGCAGGTGTGTTAGAACAGTTTCCTGATTTTGCCGAGTTCTTTGCTGTACTTTATGCTCACTTTGCCACCGCTGACCCCTGGATTGTTTACCCTGACGTACTGCCTGCGCTGAAACGCTGGAAACAGCTTGGAGTACCCCTTAGCATTCTCTCTAACTTTGATTCGCGGCTGTATGCAGTGCTAGAGACGCTTGCTTTAGCAGATTTTTTCGCATCAGTAACAATTTCAACGGAAGTGGGTGCCGCCAAGCCGGATCCGAAGGTGTTTGCGATCGCTCTGCAAAAACACAATTGTTTACCCAGTGGTGCATGGCACATTGGTGACAGCTTTGAAGAAGACTACCAAGCAGCAAAAGCCGTTGGAATGCGTGGCATCTGGCTGCGACGCCAGTAATTTTTAAGTGTAGAGTTTGTTTTTTTGGGTGTAGGGTAGTAGAGACTGACTGGAACGTCCGTACTGATAACGATTCTGTCCTACCGCTGCTTATGACTCTGAAACCGTCTCAAATCCTTAGCTTACTGAAAGAGAAGCGGGATGACTTTGCCTCGTTTGACCAGACGACAGTACAGGCACTAGAGAAATACCGCCGAGCTTTAGCATCGGCATCGCAGGAAACGAGTGAGGATCTGCTAGAGCGGTTGGCGGAGTATGTGGCGTACGATCGCGGTGCCGAACCCTTAGAAGCATTGGGCAATTATCCAAATTGGCAAATGACCTCTGGGCTTTCGTGGCAGAGTCGTGAGGAGAGCCATGAGTGGGTGCGTGCTTGCCTCACAGGCATTGCGACCTTTGCTGTCGATGGTTCCCAAATTTATCCCAGCAAAGATTTTTCGATTCCTGTGGCGCTGGTGCAAATCGGTTGGTTTGAAAATCGGCACCAACCAGGTGGGCAATACGAGAAGGATATCGCTGTGGATGTAATGACTCCAGCGGATCTGAGAGCAAATACCAGCGGCGATCCAGTCGATCGCCGAGTCAATATGCGCCGCTTTGAGATGGAAACAGAGCGGTTAGTACAATACATGGAAGACCGGGCAGGCTGTGGCACCTGTCTGGCGTTTTTGGATGGTTCACTGGTGGCAACGTTTGCCGAAGCCTTTGATGAAGCGACGCAGCAACACTACATTGATTGCGTCGTACGCCTCCTGCAAGCAAGCGAAAAGTATCAGGTACCACTAGTTGGCTATATTGACACGTCTTATGCACGTGACCTGACCCTGATGCTGCAACGGGTGTCACCCGGCTTACCCGATGCACCCGCTATTCATGATGCGTCGCTGCTGCGGGGAATGCAGTGGGGTGATCGCACTCCCTTATTCCGCTGTAGACGACCCGGCATTTTAAGGCAATATCCCAGTGCGATCGCCAGTCGAATCGGCTTTACCTACCTGAAAGCACACGATGGCTTTCCGGTGCGGCTAGAGTTGCCTACCTGGATTGCTGACGCAGGTTTGCTAGAAAACGTACTTGATTGGGTACGTGGCGAAGTGATCATCGGCAGCGGCTATCCCTATGTGATTGAAACCGCTGACCAAACCGCTGTGTTGAAGATGGACGATCGCCAAACGTTTTATCGTCTGTTGCAAGATTGGGCAGAGGACGAAAAGCTGCATTTGCGGCTTTCGCGCAAGATGGTGAGCAAGGCAAGGAGAAGGTAGAGGGAACGATACAAAGGGATGGTTACTAGCGATCGCCCAGCTTTAGAGCTTTAGCTTATCAAGCTCTTTCCTGGTTCCTGATCGATCTATAAAAGGTACGATCGCCCTTATCTGTAGCGCCACTATTTAGATTGCTACGAACAGCCTTGCAACCCTAGGTTTGCTTATAAATAACCGTGCTCTGCCAAAAAGGTTGGCGTGAGGCTTTCTGGCGCAGATGGCTCTGACGTACTTCCGCGACCCTTAGCGTGCCGCAGACTCTTCTCAACGTACTTGCCGAGAATGTCACCCTCTAGGTTCACAATACTGCCCGGTCGGAGATAATGCAGATTCGTTTCGGCGTAGGTATGGGGAATCACTGCTACCATAAACCAGTGTCCCGCAGGGTCACAGTCGGCTATGGTAAGGCTCACACCATTTACCGCAATACTGCCTTTTGGAATGATGTAGCGAGCAACCTGCTCCTGATCAGTCGTAAACGTCATTTCCCAAGAGGTAGCGGTTTGCACAGACGCTTGTAGGTAGCCGATGCCGTCTACATGCCCAGTGACAAAGTGCCCGCCCAGCTTACTTCCCACCCGTAGGGATGTTTCTAGATTGACTGGGACATCGTCGCCTTGCCCCAGGCTGGAGCGATCGAGCGTTTCTGGTGAGGCGTCTGCCATAAAGCCCTGTGGCAAGCACTCAACGACAGTGAGGCACACGCCATCCACTGCCACACTATCGCCGATCGCCAAGTCTGACAGAATAAGCCCCGACGTAGAAGGTGCACAGGTGATCTTTAATCGATCAACTCCTAAGGGTTGCAGCGTCCCTAAACTCTGAACAAGACCAGTAAACACAGTTTTTCTCAGCTTTTGCTAATTTACAATTCGTTTTGCTCTATTTGCGCCAAAATGCCGCCCTGATCGATGCTTGAGAAACTTTTTCAGATTGTCAAATTTATCAATTGATCCATTAGGATCAGGGCAGAAATCAGGGCATACTTAAGATTAGGTTCCTTATCATCATGACATGGCTGGCTTCCGTCGGTCTTAGCTCTGTTCTTCTCGGTGCTAACGGTTTCTTTTGACCTCATGCCTTGGCTCATTTGGCTCCGCCTGCCTCGACAGGCTTCAAAGGTGGCTAAGCCCTAGAACGAAGAGTAAATCGGTTTAAGCCTGTGTTTCGTCCTGCTGCTTGGGTTGGTTTCGTTACTTGGTTTCCCGTTTGTTTCAGGTATTCTAGAGGCTAAGACAATGATTGAAATGAAAGTCGCTGGAATTGCATTGGATGCCGCTACACGCAGCCCCATTGTGCTTCTGAGAGATGCCACCGAGCGGCGACAGTTACCAATCTATATCGGTCAGGATCAGGCAAAAGCCATTATTAATGCTTTAGAGAATCAAACGCCACCCCGCCCGTTGACCCACGACCTGTTTGCCAATCTCCTCGAAGAATGCAACATGAGTCTGGAGCGAGTGGTAATTCATTCTTTACAGGACAACACGTTTTACGCTGTACTCACCGTGACTCATGGTGAAACCAAAAAAGAAATTGATGCGCGACCCAGCGATGCGATCGCGATCGCCCTCCGCACAAACAGCCCTATCTGGGTACTCGAAGAAGTCGTTGCCGATGCCTCTATTCCGGTCGATCGTGATGCCGATGAAGCCGAGCGCAAAGCCTTCCGTGACTTTTTGTCCAACCTTCGTCCTGAAGACTTTTTACAGCGTGGCAACCTTAGCAGTGAGGAAGCACAGTAAAGGAAGCCGCACGACGGAAGCATCTGTTGGAGAGGATGCTTTAAGAGTCCAAGTTCCTGTAGCTTTGGCTAAAGTCGCAGCGACACAAACCTTAGCGCAGCCATGCCCAAAGGACTATAACCTACCGATATAGGCTGCAAGACCTTCGCGTTTCAGTAAGCCGCGACGATGAACGTTGTTTCTGTAGTCGCGGTTTTAACCACTAGATACTTATTCAAGCAGCCTCTTACAAGCGAGCTGCATCGACTGCCATCGGTACGTACCACCATCCGCTAGAAATGATAGTGCTGCTGCAATTGCGGGGTAATCGCTTTCAGTGAGCTGTTGGTGTTGTCCTTAATTTGTAGGCAATTAGCTCCAGTTCGGAAATTGTTAGGTCGAGCCGCTCCCATTGCTGTGGGTCTGGTTGAAGCTGACCAAAAGCAGCTTCCGTCAGCAGCACTTCGCCCCGCCGAGCGAGATCTTCCCCCAATTTGCACGCTAGATTCATCTCGCTACCATACAGATCGGTTTCATCTATAACCAGCGTTTTGCCGTAGCCAATGCCAATACCAGCATACAAATCTTGCTCGTCGGGTAAACGAGTATTTACGGCAGCAAACCCTTTTAAGATCGCAACCGCGCTGTCGATCGCTCCTTGCACTGTTGGAAAGACTGCAAATAGATTATCTGCTTCTTGTTTGACGATTCTTCCGTGATGCTGCTTTACAAGGGGTGTAGCGATCGCGTTCATGCGATGCACCATTGCCAAGAAGTGGATGACACCGTAGCGCAAAGTAAGCCGCGAAAAGCCAGACAGATCCAAGATGAACATGGCGCAGTCTTGCTCAAAGATCGCGCAGATTTGAGTATCGATCGCAGTCGATCGCTCTGGGTAATCGTTACGCTCTTGCAGCAATCGGTTAAGTTCAGCGCGGGTGTTGTGGAAGTGCGGCATGGGAGAAAGGTATGAAGTAACTGAAAGCTAAAAGTACTTTTTAGCCTTTAGCTTTTAGCGTTCCCTCTCTCACCGTCCGTTTCTACAGGGAGAAGGCAGCACCATAGGTTTCGCCAAAGCAAACTTGTTCCGGGCTGAACCGACCACCAAAGGCTTTGAATGGCTTGTCGGCATAGCCCAAACATAAAATACAGCAGACATCGACTGTATCAGGAATGTTGAACGCAGTTTTGACTTGAGCGCCCACAAACCCTTCCATCGGGCAGCTATCGACCCCAAAGCTTTTTGCCACAATCATCAAATGGGCAACGGCGAGCATTGTATGGCGATTTGTCCAGGCTTCGAGGGACTCAAAACTGGGGTGATGTTCAAAAAAGGATGGGATTTGCGATCGCATATACTCCGCAAAGGTCTCTGGCATCGCGTTGTTTGCCTGCCCTAGCTTAATGACGGCTTCGATGTTGTCACTGTTGCCAGCAGTGCGATCGCCACAACAAAGCAAAACAACAGGCGCTTGGGCAATTTGGGTTTGATTAAAGGCACAGTTTTGGAGCGTTTCTTTGCTCTGCTGTTCCCTTAAAACGACAAAACGCCACGGCTGCAAATTGTACCCTGAGGGCGATCGCAGCCCAAGATGCAAGATTTGTTCGAGAATGACTTCTGGAATAGGATCTGAGAGAAAGGCACGAGCAGCACGACGCTGTTCAATCGAATCTTTTAACCCGGTCGTCGGCTGTAAATCAATAGTCATGCCAATCCTTTCGCAACGCTATCTGTTAGTTAAATCTGGACTATAAATGTTAGACGTTTTGCAGCCCTTTGGTTCATCTTTTGTGTTTTACCCTTGGAGCAAGCGTCTCAAGCCCCTAAGATTAACGTCAACAAGTCACGGCTGACCATTATTCTTGAGCCAACGTCCTGCTCAAGACACCGCTAAACGCGAGATTGCACTATGTTTCTCTATCTTTCCAAATTACTACCGCTCTTTCTTTATCCCTTGGGGTTGACGTGTTTGCTACTGCTGCTGTCATTGGTGTTGCTTTGGCGACGATCGCGGTGGACAGCCCTGCCGATCGTGCTATCGCTGGTACTGCTGCTAGGGGGTAGCAATGGCTGGGTTGGCGAATGGCTAGTGCGATCGCTAGAGTTTCAACATCTCCCACTGACCGAAGTGCCTCAGGCAGACGCGATCGTCATTTTGGGTGGCTGCACCAAGCCAGCCGTACCGCCACGACCCTGGGTAGAAGTCAGTGAAGAGGGCGATCGTGTGCTGTATGGAGCCAAACTGTATCGAGACGGCAAAGCGCCCCGTATCATTCTCAGCGGCGGTCGGGTTGTTTGGAGAGGGGAGGGCGGGCTGTCAGAAGCCGATGATATGGCACAACTGATTGAGGCAATGGGAGTGCCCAAAACGGCGATTTTACAAGACCCATCCTCGCTTAACACGTACGAAAACGCAGTCAATGTTAAGCAAATTATGGCAGCACAGGGCATCCATCGTGTCTTGCTAGTGACATCGGCAATGCATATGCCACGATCGCTCCTGATTTTCAAGCATCTGGGCATTGAGGCGATCGCCGCGCCCACCGATTTCAACACGACCGAGCGCGATTGGCAGACGATGCAGGGCAGTACCCAAGCAATGGTGCTTAGTGCTTTACCAGAAGCCGATCGTTTTAGCCGCACAACACGAGCTTTGAAAGAATATCTGGGGCTAGTCGTTTATCGTTTAAGAGGGTGGTTATAAACTCACGTCTCGCTATGAACAATGACCCAAAAAACGTTTCAAATATTTACTCTTTTTAGAAGGCTTTCGTGTTAATCCAAGAGCCTTGAACGTGCTTTTCTAAACAGTGGGGATCGCACTGTCATAGGTTATGCAGCAGTTGGGAACTATAAAGAAAAGCAAGGGATTGTCCTGTTTCACTGCTGTCACAGACGTTACTATCACTGACAGGATTGCTGAAGAAAACCGCTTTTATTACAACATTGCTTTTTTAACAATCGGTGCGATCGCACCTTTACTGAGAGGAAAAATCTTATGCTACCCGGTTCAATTTTAGCTGATGCCAATCAACGCCTGGAACAAGCGTTAAAATACACATCCATTTCAGATGATGCCGTTGAAACGCTGAAATTTCCCCAAACCAGTCTCACGGTCTCGATTCCTGTTCGCATGGATAACGGCACCCTCAAAATTTTTCAGGGTTATCGTGTGCGCTACGACGACACTAGAGGACCTGGCAAAGGGGGAGTGCGCTACCATCCCCATGTGTCGCTGGATGAGGTGCAATCGCTGGCATTTTGGATGACCTTTAAGTGCGCCGCCTTAAACCTTCCGTTTGGTGGCGCTAAGGGTGGCATCACGGTGAACCCCAAAGAACTGTCCCGAATGGAGCTGGAGCGTCTGAGCCGTGGCTATATTGATGCGATCGCCGACTTCATTGGACCTGACGTTGATATTCTGGCACCCGACGTTTACACCAACGCCATGATCATGGGCTGGATGATGGATCAATACAGCATCATCAAGCGCCAAATTTGTCCTGCGGTGGTTACAGGCAAACCCGTCAGTATGGGCGGTAGTCTGGGGCGTGAAGCCGCAACGGCAATGGGTGCCTTTTTTGTCATTGAAGCGACGCTACCAAAGTTCGATCGTCATCCAAGCACTACAACTGTAGCCGTGCAAGGGTTTGGTAACGCTGGAGCGATCCTTGCAGAATTGCTCTTTCGAGCAGGCTATAAAGTCGTTGCCGTCAGCGACTCTCAAGGAGGTATCTACAGCAAAAATGGGCTAGACATCCCCAGTCTTCGTCAGTTCAAAGACGCGAGTCGGGGTGTCAAAGCGCTCTACTGCGACAGTACGGTTTGCCATACCGCCGCCGAAGAGGTTCTCACCAATGCCGAGTTGTTAGCCCTGGATGTGGATATTCTGGTGCCTGCTGCCCTCGAAAATCAAATTACTGAAGCGAATGCTGACACTATTCGGGCAAAACTAATCTACGAAGTTGCCAATGGTCCTATTACCTCTGCTGCCGATCGCATTCTGACAAATAAAGGCATTTATGTCTTTCCAGACATTCTCGTCAACGCGGGTGGTGTGACCGTCAGCTACTTTGAATGGGTGCAAAACCGCAGTGGTTTGTACTGGACGCTAGCCGAAATCAACCAACGGCTGAAGCTTCGGATCGTGGAAGAAGCTGAGTCAATCTGGTTAGTTGCCCGCGATTTGTCGATCGACCTGCGAACCGCCGCCTATGTCCACGCGCTCACTCGCCTCGGTGAAGCTATCAGCGCGAAAGGCACGCGGGACTATTATCTAAATGGTCATTAGTGAAAAGTAGGGAGTGGGGAGTAGGGGAAGTAAGTAATCAAAACTTTCATCCTTCACTCCTCTCCCTTCACTCCTTACTTCTCTCCCCTTACTCCTCACCTCCAGATTGTCCATCTTCACCCTAAGCGTAGTATTTTGGAGAAATACGTTTCTTAGAGCGGTACTATGCAACGCCTCCTCAACCAATGCCATTGGAAGCACATCGGTCAACGCCTACTGCTTTTTGTGGCAGTTTTTGTTTTGGCGACACAGCTTTTTGTGACTCCTGCCCATGCTACGGGTGTGAGCGAAGTACTCAAACCCAAAACAGGCACGTGGATTGTTGACCAGGCTGAGGTGCTTAGTCGCTCTAACGAAGGCAAAATTGCCACCGTTCTAAAGGATCTGGCAAAGCAGACTGGTAATGAGGTGCGCCTAGTCACAATCCATCGGTTGGATTATGGCGAAACGATCGAAACCTTTACCAACAAGCTCTTTGACCTGTGGTTTCCAACAGCAGAGGCAGGCGCAAACCAAACGGTACTGGTGTTAGATAACCTTACGAATAACGTAGCGCTGCGTGCGGGTGAAACGGTCAAAACAAAACTGTCAGACGATTTTGCTCAAAGCGTGACGCAAGAAACTGTACTCATTCCGCTTAAAGAAGGAAATAAGTATAATCAAGCGCTTTTGGGTGCCAGCGATCGCCTCGCGGCTGTGCTGTCTGGTCGCCCCGATCCGGGTCCGCCAACGCTCACTGATAATGTCCAGGTTGAAGGCACGTTTGCAACACCAGAAGAAACCAAAGAAAGCAACGCTACTGTCTGGGTCATCGGCTTCCTTGTCGTAGCAACCGTCGTACCAATGGCAACCTACTATTTCTACCTCTTCCTCCAATCACGAGAGGGGTAGAGAGCAAGTTGTTAGTTGTTGGTTGTTAGTTGTTGGAGGAAAAACTAGCTTCTAACGTCTAACAACTGCGTTATTTGTCAACCAGAAAGTTCTCATCTTTGCTAACTGCCCGCACTCCAACACAGTATTAGGCTTGTTGGCTTCCAATGCAAAGTTGATTATCAATTGATATATCTTTATTTAGGGTGCCATTACCCACTTTTTCACAATGTAGTCTACAAGCCTTTTATCCTTATCGAAATAAAATTGCATATAAAGTCCAGACTTGGTTAAAAAGCCCCGTTCAACCTCTGGTATACCAGCCGTTAAATAACCTCGAACAACACGTTGCTTAGACGGCTCAACTTCATCGAAAAGACTGCCATGTGGTAGATTTGGGTAATAATCGCAAGAAATCTGGCGCGATTCAAGAAACGTTCTAACTTGCTGTACATTAGAGCCTACAGGAAGATTTTTGCTAAGCAAAGATTTTATTTCCTCTTCTGTAGGACCAGGGTTACAGTAACGAAATAACCCTCCAATCAACAGTATGAGTAGCGCTAATGGCAAAAGTACAGATCTAATTCTCTTTCTACTGTTCTCTGCCTGCATATCGAGCGGTTAAGTAAAGTTCTGTAGATTTCAGTGAAGTCAAAAGCCTAACAACTTCTTCAATACTGCATGTACTCTTGTCCATTTAGTAGGCTGCTTCCGCCCGTTGGAGCAGCCTGCAAGCAGACTGTTATGTGATGACTACTTCTGAACGGCTGTGAAGCCACCATCGACGACTAAGTTATGTCCAGTCACAAAGGCAGCTCCATCAGAACACAACCAAACGACTGCCTCAGCAATATCTTCTGGCATACCGATGCGTTGTAGTGGAATCCCGGCTGCAACTTGATCTAGCATTTCAGGTGGTGCTTCTGCCCACAAATCAGTTTTCACGGCTCCAGGGCTAACGGTGTTAATCCGAATGCGATCGGCAGAATATTCCGCTGCTGCTGCACGAGAGAGGGCGATGACTCCCGCTTTTGCCGCTCCGTAGGCTCCATAGTTTGCAACGCCAAGGAGTGCGCCTTGGGACGAAGTATTGACGATCGCGCCGCCTCCTGATTGCTGCATCACAGGAATTTCGTACTTCATCGACAGCCACACCGACTTAAGATTCGCATTAATCTCATAGTCCCAATCTGCTTCTGACAGGTCAGCAATTTTGCCAGAGGTTCCAGAACCAGCGTTGTTAAAGGCGTAGTCAAGGCGACCGTAAGTTTCAACCGTCTTTTTGACCATTGCTTCAATATCAGAGGCTTTGGTGACATCTGCCTGAACAAAGATCGCTTCACCACTAGTTTCTGTAATCAGTCGAACGGTTTCTTCTCCCTTGTCGGCACGGCGAGCCACAACCACAACCTTTGCTCCAGCTCTGGCAAAGGCGATCGCAGTTGCACGACCAATACCAGAGCTTGCCCCGGTAACAATTGCCACTTTGCTAGCCATTGAACTCATAGTTTGCGCTCCCTGGTGGTCACAGCTCTTTGAAACTACTCTGCTAATCCTAATGCAGCTAGTCAAATTTGTAGATGAGCTGACCGAATTGGAGCGAAAGCTGCTTTTGAGGCTGAACTTTGATTAACTCGATCGCGTGGCTTCCAAAAGCTATCCTTGCTGCCCTTGCCGCTGAAATATGCCTTCACCAACTTTTTCAATCCTGCACGTATTCCTGCCCACTCAGTAGCGCTGCCTCCGCCCGTTGAAACTCTCGCCCTAGGTACGAGGCGTGGTCAAGTAGTGTAATGGGGCAGGGTTTTGCCTGCTCAAAAAGCTGCACACAAAGCTCTTTCGCCGTTCTGCCCGTAAAAATCTGGGTTGGCTGCCGTTCAATCTTGCCGCGGATGGGGATAGGCTTGCCAGTTTCCGGATCGCATGCGAGACCCCGATCGTCAATAAAGTTTGTGAAATGCTTGGCGCAAATTAGCCCTTGTTCATGATCGAGATAGATGATGACATAGCCGCCAGGATCAAGGTCAATGTGACGCTTAGACAGCTTTTGATCGATCGCGGTGGCATCGGCAAGAGCCTGGTTCATGGTCTGCATCAAGTTCAAACTGTGATCTAGATAACGTTCTATCTACCATCTTAGAGGGTCTTGCAGCACTGACTCATTCACTCGGCAGACCAATGTGCCGTCAGATTTCATCCCTACTTCACCTTCTTTTTATCATTACAGAACAAAAAAGTGGCTGGCAAAAGCCATTCTAATAGAGACGGCGCTATACCTTTAGGCATAGAACAGCCGCTCTGTCTTGATAAGGGGCGTAAGCCACTTGTCTGTACTGATAAATTCATGTCAACTGGCTGTAGTTTTATTCATCTTTCAAGCATTTTGAAGGAATTTTACGCTTATGCTTGACTCCTTTATTCCAGTAGAACTTGCAGTTGCGCCCAATCCGTTGGGGCTACCGTTTAACCTTAAACTCACGACCATTCCCATTGATGCTCGTACCTGCTTTGAGCTTTGGATGCCCGACGCACACAAAGCGCTTTTACCAGAAGAGGCAATGCTGTTACGGGGCGATCGTGCCCGTCTTGAAGAAATTTGTGCCAAGCTGACAGACTTACTCGGTGCTTCGCTTAGCCATGATGAGTCACTACACTATCAAGTAACGGTCGATCGCTGGCAAGGGGTGCGGAGCGCATTGTATGATGCTGGAGCTGATTTTGATGCCATCGGCGTGACCTATGTGCCACAGAGTCTTTACCCCAGCCCTACTAGCAAGGGGGGGTTAACTGCCTGGACATTGCAAGAGGCACGGTGGGACGTTTCCTTCCTCAATCTCCAACCGTTGCCGCTAGGCTTTCGCGCTCAGACATTGCCCTTCAAAGTGACGATCGCCTTTGGTCAATCCATTACCAAGTTTGTTCAGACGGCTCCAGTCCTGGCTCGTCGTGCGTAAGGAAAGATAAGCGTCTGCATGGCTGCTAAACCCATCATCATTGACTGTGATCCGGGAGCCGATGATGCGATCGCGCTCTTTCTGGCGCTGGCGTTTCCCGAAAAGCTGGACGTGCTCGGCATTACGACGGTGGCTGGCAATGTACCACTGCACTTGACGCAAAAGAACGCTCGTTGCCTATGTGAACTGGCAGGCAGGGCTGATTTACCTGTTTATGCTGGCTGTCCCCGTCCGTTACTGCGCCCGTTGATCACTGCCGAAGACGTACATGGCAGAACGGGGCTGGACGGCATTCATTTGCCAGAGCCGACGATGCCGTTGCAAGAGCAACATGCGGTGGATTTTTTGATCGATACAGTGATGCGATCAACTGGCAACATAACGCTTGCTACCCTGGGACCACTGACCAATCTTGCCGTAGCGATCGTCAAGCAACCTGCGATCTGCCAGCGCCTTCAAGAAGTAGTGATGATGGGCGGGGCGGCGACTCAGGGCAACATTACACCGTCAGCCGAATTTAATGTCTACGTTGATCCTCATGCGGCACAGGTTGTCGTTACTGCCGGCATTCCCTTGACGATCGTGAGTTTGGATGTGACAAACCAGGCGATCGCGACACCAGAACGACTCAGCACCATTGAAGCGATCAACTCTCCGATCAGCGCTGCCGCCATCGGTTTGCTGAATCACTATGGTGCGTATGATATGCAGCGTTATGGCTTTCCCGGTCCACCGCTGCATGATCCTTGTGTCATCGCCTATCTTTTGCAGCCTGATCTGTTTACCAGCCGCCGTGCCTATGTCGCGATCGAGACGACGAGCGAACTCACAATGGGGCGTACTGTGATCGATCAATGGCACGTCACGAACCAGCCAGCCAACGCCACTGTGATCGAATCCATTGAAGCAGAGGGGTTTTACCAACTGCTGACCCAGGCGATCGATCGCTTTAAGGAACACGTCTCCTGAGATCTACCTGAGCGGTGCTGTCATCTTGAACCCAATCCACCACCGACTTTTTCCAATTCAGGACACGACGAATCACCGCTCCTCAATCGGGTTTAGTTTCTGCCAGTGGCTTTTGCCTACGATCGCTTGAGCCATAGCAGACGACGCTACTTTCCGGTTGGAGCCGGATGATTCATTCCTGGCATCTTGTTTTGACTATCGTTTGGTTTCTGTGCCGCCATTTTCTTGCAGCAACCGCAGCAACCCATTGGCTCAGTTTGAGCGGCAGGTTTCTGGTTCTCTTGAGCCGCAGGTTTTGGCGTGTCTTGAGCAAAAGCATCACTGGCTGCGATCGTTGTCAGGGAAAGCAGCGCGATCACGCCAGCAGCCACAACCTTAATTCCGTGTAATTTGTGCATATCCACTCCTAATTGAATGAGCAAGAGCTAGCAGTAGCCTTTGAGAACAGCCTTACCTTCCGATTAAGGCTAAGAAATCAAATTCAGATGAAACGCAGCTTAGTGTCACTGCTTAAAGGTAAACCGCCCATTCACCTTCTCACCGCTGATGTCTGACAGAATAGCAACTTTGTATTCTCCTGGGGCAACATTAGGCAAGATGGCTGTGTAGTGTTTATCGCTTGCATCATACGTCATGGGCAAGGACTTCTGGCTGCCATCGGGCAACTGCACTTGAGCCGTTACCTTTGCATTGGAAATGGCTTCGTGGTTGTCGCCTTTTTGCAAGAAGAAGTCGATGTGTGTTCCGGTTGATTCTTTTGCCGTGACCAACTCTAAGTGATAGGGACCAGATTCAATCACTTGTCCACCTTGCCCACCGTGAGTACCACTAGATTTGGCAGGAGAAGCGGTTGTAGACGGTTGAGTCGCAGGGGTGGAAGCCATAGGGCTATTAGCGGTCGTGGTGGGCTGATTGCCACTGCCGCAAGCACCCAAGCATAGAAGCCCGATCGCCGAAAAAGCCATGACACCAAATTTCAATTGCATGATTTTCCTCTTAAGTGAATGAACAAAATTAACTCAAACAGCTAAGCTTTACCTTGGATTTGCTCTAGCGTTGGCTGAGGAACTTTTCCGTTCTCAATAGCCAACCGTTTGGGAAAGAGAGCTTTGCCGAACCTGGCATAAAGTGCGGGTAAGATCAGCAACGTCAAGGCAGTGGAAGTGAAGAGTCCACCCAGCACAACGATCGCTAAAGGTTGCAGCAATTCTTTTCCGGGTCCGCCCGCGATCACCAGGGGCGCTAAGCCTAACGCTGAAGTAAACGCTGTCATGAGAATGGCGTTGAGCCGTTCCATTGAGCCTTGAATCAGCAGAGCGTTTAGCGGCATTCCGGCGGCGAATTTAGTGTTGTAGTTATCTACCAGCAGCAACCCATTGCGGGTAGCGACTCCAAATAGGGTGACAAAGCCCACAAGCGAAGCGATCGACAAGATACCGCCCGTCAGCGCAACTGCAATCACACCTCCAACCAACGCTAGCGGCAGGTTGATCATGATCATGGCAGTGGAGGCAACCGATTTCACTGAGAGATACATGACGATGGTGATAACGATGAAGGCGATCGCGCTGAAAATCAGAATATTTTGGGATGCTCGTGCTTCGGCTTCAAATTGTCCTGCGTACTGGATGTAGTAACCAGCAGGAAGCTGCACCTGCTGTTTCACTTTAGTCTGGATGTCATTCACGACCGATCGCAAAGCTCTTCCCTGCGCGTTAGCAGCCACGACGATTAAGCGAGAGACATTTTCACGATTAATTGTGTTGGGTCCTGTGCTATCTCGCACCGTTGCCACCTGTGCCAGAGGAATTTTATTGCTACTGGGCGTATCAATCATAAGGTTGCCGATGGCGTCCAGACTTTGGCGGGCTTCTGGCTTAAGCCACACCACCAGATCAAAAGTCTGCTGCTGTTCCAACACCTGCGAAACCACTCGCCCATTCAGTGCTGTCTCGATCGTGTCTGACAGTTGACCGCTCGTTAAGCCGTACCGAGCAGCCGCAACGAGATCGAACTGGATCTGAATTTGCTCGACCGGAATTTGCGGTTCAAGCTGGAGGTCGACAATGCCTTCCACCGCTTGCATAGCATCATTCACTTGCTGTCCAAGAATGCGGAGCTGCTCCAATTCAGAACCAAAGATTTTAACGGCGATCGCGCTTCTGACACCCGACAGCACTTCATCCATCCGATGAGAAATAAAGCCTCCCACATTTGGCGCGGCTCCCGGCACTTTGGCAAACTCCTCGCGCAACAATGCCACGCTTGCTTGACGGTCTTTCATGCCCGTCTCGCTCAACTCCACATCCAGGTGAGCTAGGTTTACGCCTGCGGCATCGGCATCACCCACTGCCCGACCCGATCGCACTTGAATGCTTTGAAAGTTGGGATTGTCTTTCAGCTTATGTTCCAGCACAGAGGCGGCACTGTTTGTCGCTTCCAGCGATGAGCCAGGATAAAGCAGGAGAGTGTTGACCAGCGATTGCTCCTGAAATTCTGGGAGAAAGATGCGTCCAAACGATGGCACGACGATCGCTGCTGCCACCAAACTTGCCGCCGCAATGCTTAAAATAACGGTCGATTGTCGCATCGAAAAGTGCAGCAACGGCAGATAAAGTTGTTTGAAAAACCGAGCTACCCACGGTTCCCGTTCAGGCAAATGACCATAGGGCAACAAAAGCGCACAGAGGGCAGGTGTGACGGTGAGGGCGACGGCGCTAGACGCTAATACTGCCGCTAAATAACCCAATCCCATTGGGATAAAAATGCTGCCTTCTACACCCGTCAGCGCAAAGATCGGCGAGAAGACGACGATCGTAATGATGGTGGCTCCAAACACAGAATCGCGCACTTCCTGGCACCCCTCAAACACTACCTCTAAAACGGGGCGGGGCTGGGGAGAGTACTTATTTTCTCGCAGGCAGCGATAGACATTCTCGGCATCGACGATCGCGTCATCGACCGCAGACCCGATCGCCACTGCCAACCCGCCTAAGGTCATCGTGTTCAAGCCTTGTCCGAGCCAGTTGAGCGCCAGTACTCCGACCAATAAAGATAGTGGTAAAGCCGCCAAGCAGACCGCTAAATTGCGCCAATTCATCAAGAAGGGAATCAGGATCAAGGCAACAATAATGCTGCCTTCGATTAATGCCTCTCGCACATTTGCGATCGACGCATCAATGTAAGCTTCCTGGCGAAAGGTCACGGCAACCTGAATCCCTTCTGGCAAGCCTGCTTTCACCTCGTTCATCGCGGCTTCTACAGTGCGGGTAACGGTGGGTGTATCGGCTAGGGGCTGTTTGTTGACGATCGCTACCACTGCTTTCTGAGCGTTGACGCTGGCATCTCCCCGCTTTACGGCTGCGCCAATTTTGACCGCAGCCACGTCTGAAATTCTCACAGGTGTGCCATTGCGAGCCGTAATTACAGACTGCTCTAAGGCTTGAATATCTTCAATCCGCCCAATGCCCCGAATCAATTTTTCGCGATCGGGCGTGATCAAGTAACCTCCTGGCGCATTGACGTTTGCCGCCGCCACTGCTTCGGATACGTCTTGGAGGGAGACGTTGAACGCCTGTAGTTTTTCAGGCTCAACCAGCACTTGATACTGCCGGACATTGCCACCAAACACGATTACCTGCGTCACTCCCGGTACTGCCAGTAAGCGGTTTGTGACTTGCCAATCCACAATGCGCCGCACTTCCATCAAGTCATTGGTTTTGGATGTGAAGGCGTAGGTGACGATCGTGCCAATGGGTGAACTGATGGGCGCAATTTGCGGAGTTTCAATTCCTGCTGGCAGTTTACTTTGAGCCGACTGCAACCGTTCTGTCACAAGCTGTCGGGCTTGATAAAGATCAGTGCCCCAGTTGAACACCACTCGCACTACTGAAATACTGGCTGCACTCGAAGACCGCACTGCCGAAATTCCCGGTGTACCATTGACGGCGCTTTCGATCGGCAACGTCACCAGCGATTCCACTTCTTCGGGAGCCAGTCCTGGCGCTTCGGTTTGAATCTCAACCTGCGGTGGCGCAAAAGTGGGAAACACATCCAACGGCATTTGGCTAATGGTGCGAACAATCCAAATCATCAGGATGATCGCGCCTAAAATCACTAACCAGCGTCGGGCGATCGCCCATTGAATAACGGAACTCAGCATAAGGCTTTCATTAGTAACCTTCCTGGTGATGTGGCTTCACCACCGTGACAAATAGAGATGAAATCAGAATGAAATTGAGCGGTCTTATTCTCTTGCTAAAGACAACGTTTCTGCATAAAGTTCACCATGTACCCAAAATCCATTTGCAATCAGAGCATCAAGAAGCGGTTTTACTGTCGTAACCACTTTCTGCTGTTTTGCAGCTAATAAAATGCCTAATAGCCCTGTAACTTTAAGACCTGCTTGTATCGCTTGTTGTCGCCCTCGCCGCTCATTCATCAGCAAGCGATCGGCGGTTAGTTCAATGGCTAGAACAATGGCTTCGGCTTCACCTACATCTAAAATTGCCTGTAGCGGCTGAAGTAAAGCGGCGTTGTTAACAGAACGAATTTGAATCCAATCAAGCGTTTGAATTGCCAACACGGCGAGATCTTCAGAACCAGAATTAAGCAACTCTTGATGGACGGCTGTTGGAACGATGACTTCACTATAAAGTTGTTGGAGAATGACCAACTGCCCAATCGCCGCTAAGTTACTAATCGGAGATGTGTCGCTAACAACAATCATCGCCAACCCGATGCTTTTAGGCTTTCCACGTCCTCTCGCAACTCAGCCAGATCGTAATGTAAAGGGATGTGGCGATCGGCAAGGAGTCTCTGGAATCGCAATTGATTCATCTCAGCCAATCGACTCGCTTGTCCCAGGGTAAGTCGTTCCTGCTGAAATAGTAGGACAGCAATCTCTTGCCGTAGTTCTGCTTCTGTCATCTGCGCTGATTGTAGAAGTTCGTCAGAAATCAAAATACTCATCGTTTTCTGGCTGGTTAGTGGCTCTGATTCTAGAATAGGGGATACAAACCATTCCCCTCCAAAGCAGCATTTTGAGCAAGGTTATAAGCTGGCGGCAGGTAATCTCAAAAGCGTATGACTACGAAAGACCTGATTATGCAAGCACTGAACGACGTTCCTGAGTCCGCACTGCCAGAGATTCTGGAGTATGTGCGAGATCGAAAAGCTCAACATTCTAAACCCTCTAGTTCGCAAAGAAGTCTGGGACGCATACTTAGCTTCAGAGCGTGAGCGCAATGAAGTCTATCGTCGTCTTGCAGACTCCTGATTTTCTGACGCTGCCGGAAGGGATTCTTCGATCGCCGACTTTAAAGCAGGGGTGGGCTTGCCAGCATCGTCAGTCAAGCTAAAGTCATCGACAGATTCATGCTGATTGTGACCATTAGATGGTGGAACGACTGCCTTATAATGACGGCGATTTGCCCACACCATTCCTGCCCCAAACGCACCTCCTATCAGCGCTCCTCCTATGGGAACACCAAGCCACCAGGGAATTGAGGCTTGCGGGTTAGAAGCAGGCACCGCGATCGCTTCTCCGTGCTCCTCAGTTGGCTTGCCACCTCGCAGCGATTGAGCATAGAGCTGATTTGCACGCTGAGTCACAATGCGATCGCCATCAAACAACCCGTTTTTGACCTCAACGAACTCGCCTGCGTCTCGACCCAAGGTGACTTCTGTCGGTTGAAAAGCAGTGCCATTTTGCACAAAGACGATCGTCTTTTGATTGCTGGTTGTCACTAAAGCAGACTTAGGAATTGCCAACATAGCAACGGGAGTTCGATCTGTGAGCACTTCCAACTCTGCGAACATCCCTGGTTTCAGCACTCCATCAGGATTGTCGAGTTGCGCCTTCACGGGCACCACGCGAGTTTCACCTTGAACAGTAGAACCAATGACGCTAATTTGTCCTTGAAACATTCGCTTGGGCAAGCTAGCAACTTTTAGCTGGACTCGTTGCCCAGTTTGGATGCGATCGAGGTCTTTTTCATAAACATTGGCGCTCACTTGAACGCTGCTGCCGTTGATGATGGTCATTACCTTTTTGCCCGCATCCTCACCCGATTCGCCCGCCGTGGTTTCGCGATCAGCAACGGTGCCTGAAATAGGAGCCGCGATCGTGATGGTGCCATCCTGGTTTGCACTCGCGCCCAGTTGCCGCAGGCGAGTTTGATACGTCTCTGCACTCAGTTCTACTTGCGATCGAGCCACCTGTACGGCGGCTTTTGCCCGTTGCAGTTGGGCGGCAGCTTCGGAGACCTCTAAGCGGCTACTGGCTTTGGTCAGAGCCGCTTTTGCTTCCGCCAGTTTAGTTTCGGATTCTAGAAAGGTGCGACGGGGAAGGGCACCACTGGCAGCTAGCACCTGATCTTTGTCGAACCGTTCCTGGGCAAAGCTGAGTTGGGTACGGGCTTGGGCGATGTCCGTTGCTGCAATTTTCTGTTGTTGAGCAAAGTTTTGCTGCGCCAGTTTCAAGTCTGCCTGTGCCTGCTGGGCCGAGCCGATCGCCTCCGATCGACGGTCTAACGCCGTGGTTCGCAGTTCTGCTAATTCTGGGCTGGTCATAATTGCTACTGCCTGACCGGCACGCACTCGATCCCCAGGCTGCACCAAAAGCCGCGTCACCGTTCCCTTAACTGGAGTTGTCACTTCCACCTGTTGGTTCGGTAGTGATTCAATCTGGCCAGTGGTTTTGATGCCAAACGCCAGGCGTTGACGCGACACGGGTTCAACCTTTAGCCCCAACCGCTTCGCTGTTTCTGCATCGACCTGCACAGCATCAACAGATTGAGCAGCATGACTGCCGCCCTGAAATTCGTTGCCGTGCCCCGCATGAGCCAAAACGCGCAGCGGAGCCGCTAGAAGCAGCAACGTGAGTAGAGAGACTGTGATTTGAGTCGGGGATCGTTGAGAGGCGTGAGTCATTGGCAGGTTCCTCCACAAGCACTTATTTACCAGTGTTTCAGGTAGCAATGAAAGCAAGATAAAAGCTCGTAGCCCGAACTATTGCTTGTACCAGGCTTGTTTCCACTGCTGCATTTGCTTGATTTCAGCTTCCTGAGAGGCAAGAATTTTCTGCGCTAGCTTTTTAATTTCGGGTCGCTTCGATTTATTCAAAGCATCCTGTGCCATCACTACAGCGCCTTCATGATGAGGAATCATGGCGTTGAGAAACCGCAGATCAAACTGATCGTCTGCTGCCCCTAAAGACACGCTCATCATCATGCTCTTGATCTGCTCTTGAGTCATGGGCATGGAGTGTTTCATCTCAGCGTGGTAGGCGATCGGCTCGGCACTAGCTTTGGGATACCAGGCTTGCCGCCACTGCTTCATCTGGTTCAGCTCTTTGTCCTGAACCTGAATGATGTTAGCCGCCAGCTTTTGCATTTCAGGACGTTTGGATTTCTGCTGTGCCTCTTTTGCCATTTCGACGGCTCCCTGATGGTGCGGTGTCATAGCATCGACAAAGCGCAGATCAAACTCAGCATCGGCTGGACCCAGATCCATCGACATATGGTCTCCGCTGCCGTGGTTCATGCCACCGTGATGCATATTGCCGTGATCCATTTGTTTGGCTCCAGCAGTAGTGGCAGTAGGGCTAGCAGTTTGAGTTTGGTTTTGGGCAGTGGTGGAGCAAGCGTTGAGAAAACTGGCAGTGGCGATCGCCCCTACTATGAGAGCGAGAGAACCTTTTGCAAAGAAGTAATGTGACATAGGTTTCTTTTGCCTGCAATAGAGGATCAGAAAAGTGATGTTGTTATTCTGGACTCTCCAGCCGACTAGAGAGTCAAGCAATTAATGCACCCAGTTTAGAGACTGCTTGAAGCGTAAGTTGGGCACCCTGACACCCCTCTTAAACGTGGCATAGAGTTAGGGGATCAGGATAAAGTTGCCGTCCTTTTGTAAATCATGGCAAAAATCCTCTTTTTGATAGGTTGCCTTGCCGTATTGAGGAGAAATATAGTCCCTACAAAGTATCGGAAGCACAGGGCGATTTTCTATGGATGTTGGCGCTTTTTATCAGGGCGATCGCTGTCAGTTTACAGTTTGGGCACCACGGCATGAGAAGGTTGCAGTTAATCTTGTTTCTCCCAGCGGGCGCTTGTTGCCGATGGAGCCTGTTGGCTCAGGGTATTGGCAAGTGACTGCTGAAGACATCGCTCCGGGAACACAGTACTTTTATCAGTTGGGTAACGATATCGAACGCCCTGATCCGGCCTCGCACTATCAGCCAGATGGTGTGCATGGTCCCTCTGAGGTGGTTGATCATGCTGCGTTTCGCTGGCAAGACCAGCAGTGGTCGGGCATTCCGTTAGATGAACTCATCATCTATGAGCTACATACCGGCACGTTTACTCCTGACAGCACGTTTGATGCCATTATTGACCGGCTGCCCGATTTGCAAGCGCTGGGGATAAATGCGATCGAACTAATGCCCGTTGCCCAGTTTCCTGGCGATCGCAATTGGGGTTACGACGGGGTTTATCCCTTTGCAGTGCAAAACTCTTATGGTGGCGCTGAGGGCTTAAAGCGTCTCGTCAATGCGTGCCATCAGCAGGGCATGGCGGTCGTACTGGATGTCATTTATAACCACTTTGGTCCAGAGGGGAGCTACTTCAGCGATTACGGACCTTACTTTACCGATAAGTACAACGGCGTTTGGGGTAGTGCGCTGAACTTTGATGACGCTCAAAGTTACGGAGTCCGCAATTACTTTCTGCAAAATGCACTGTATTGGTTTGAGACGTTTCACATTGATATGCTGCGCCTAGATGCGACGGATCACATCATTGACCTGAACGCCAAACACTTCCTTCAAGAGTTGGCAGAGCGGGTGGCTGAGTTTTCCCAGCAGCAAGGGCGGAAGTTCTACCTCACAGCTGAGAATGATGTGAATAACGTCCAGATTTTGCGTGGGTTGGATGAGGGTGGCTATGGGATGGATGCTCAATGGAATGATGGGTTTCATCACTGTGTTCATACCCTGCTGACAGGCGAACAGATCGGCTACTACCAGGATTACGGCACTTGTGGGCAGTTAGCAAAGGCAATCAAGCAAGGCTTTGTCTTTTCTTGGGAATATTCGCCGTTTCGCGATCGCTGGCATGGTAGCGACTCTAGCGCTTTTCCAGGTCAGCAGTTTGTCGTCTGTATTCAAAACCATGATCAGGTAGGCAATCGGATGCTGGGCGATCGACTCACGCATCTTGTGTCCTTCGACGCGCTGAAGCTAGGTGCAGCCGTCCTGTTGCTGTCGCCTAATGTGCCACTACTGTTTATGGGCGAGGAATATGGTGAAGACGCACCGTTTCTTTACTTTGTTAGCCACACGGATGCAAATCTAGTGGAAGCCGTAAGGGCAGGCAGAAAACGCGAATTTTCGCACTTCCATTTGGAAGGGGAATACGTTGATCCACAAAGTAAAGAAACCTTTGAGCGATCGCAGCTACGGTGGGAAAAACGTAACGAAGGTCATCACAAAACCTTGCGTGAACTCTACCAGCATCTCATTCAGCTTCGGCGCACCATCCCTGCTCTCAAAAAGCTGGATAAGCAGAATTTAGAAGCAACTGCCTTAGAAGATCAAAAGCTGATCTTGCTGCACCGCTGGTCTGCTGATAGCCAAATCTTCTGCATCATGAATTTCAACCAGGAAGCAGTCAGCTTCGAGTCCAAACTTCCTGATGCAAAATGGCAAAAGATCTTGGATTCGGCAGATGAAAAGTGGTTAGGAACAAAGGCAAGCTTACCAACCGCATTAGAGTCCAATCAGCTCCTTACAATTCCTGGGCTGAGTTTTGCCCTTTATCAAGCATAAGCTGATTTTTCCTTTACTCAGGCATAGCCTCATTTCCTCTTGATTACGCTATGCCTGAATCTACTGAATGAGTCAATTAATGAGCAACCATGTATGAGAATTCCAGTTTCAACCTATCGCATTCAGTTTCGCCAGGAGTATGACTTTGCTGCTGCCACGGCGATCGTACCTTATCTTGCAGCGCTAGGTATTTCTGATCTGTATGCATCTCCCATTTTCAAAGCTAGAGCGGGAAGCAGCCACGGCTATGACGTTGTAGACCCAACTCAACTTAATCCCGAATTGGGCGATCGCGAAGCATTTGATGCTCTAGTAAGCGCTATTCAACAGCATCAAATGGGTTGGCTACAGGATATTGTGCCCAACCATATGGCATACGACAGCCAAAATTTGTGGCTCATGGATGTGCTAGAAAATGGTTCCGATTCGGATAGTTTTGACTATTTTGATATTGACTGGAATCACATTTACGAAGAGATTCGTGAACGTGTACTGGCACCACTTTTAGGTAACTTATACAGCGATTGTATTGAAAATGGCGAAATAAAACTTGCGTATGATGAAACAGGCTTAAGTGTTAATTACTATAGTTTGCGGTTGCCTGTTCGTATTGAATCGTATGCACGCTTCATCACCTATAATTTGGGGCAACTAACGAAGGCTTTAGGTAGACGGCACCCGGATTTTGTCAAACTGCTGGGCATCCTTTACTTGCTCAAGAATCTGCCAGCAGAAGCAAAGGGCAGAGAACGGTATGACCAGGTGGCATTTGTGAAAGGGCTACTCTGGGAACTGCATGAACAAAATGAAGCCGTCAAAGAATTGATTGCAGCTAATGTGCAGTCTTTTAATGGTGAAGTCGGTAGCCCAGAAAGCTTTAACCTACTCGATAGCTTGCTTAACGAACAATTTTATCGGCTTTCCTTTTGGAAGGTTGGAGCAGAAGAAATTAACTATCGTCGCTTCTTTACTGTCAATGAGTTGATTTCAGTCAGAGTAGAAGAGCTTAAAGTTTTTCATAAAACACATTCGCTCATTGCTCAACTTGTCGAAGACGGTATTTTTACCGGAGTACGCATTGATCACATTGACGGTCTTTATAATCCAGTCGAATATTTAGAGCGGCTTCGTGAAAAAATTGGTGATGTCTATATCACAGTCGAAAAAATACTGGAACTAACAGAGTCATTGCCAACAGGCTGGCAGGTTCAAGGCACAAGTGGCTATGAGTTTCTTAACTACGTGAATGGGCTTTTTTGCGATGCTAATAATGAACCTGCGTTCGATCGCTTTTACACCACGTTCACGGGCGTAGCGTCTAGTTACGATCGCCTCTCAGCCGAGAAGAAATGGCTCATTATTGAAAAGAATCTAGCGGGTGATGTCGAAAATCTTGCTCAACGGCTGAAGCGGATAGCAGGGCAAACACGATCGGGCGGTGACTTTACTGCCTATGGCTTGAAACGTGCGTTAAGTGAAATTTTGGCACTCTTTCCAATCTATCGAACATACATTACATCTGATGTAGTGAGTGAAACTGATCGTCAGGTTATCCAGACCACGATCGCCGCAGCGAAGAAGCAAGTACCGCTCTTACAACGAGAGCTTGAATATATCGAAGCCATTTTGCTACGAAACAATGAAGACTATTTGACTGACGAGCAAAAAGCCGATCGCTTGCACTTTGTGATGCGGATGCAGCAATTGACTGGACCGTTGATGGCAAAAGGCATTGAAGACACACTGCTCTATGGTTATAACCGCTTACTGTCTTTGAATGAAGTGGGCGGTAATCCGAGCCATTTTGGTATTCTTCCAGAGCAGTTTCATACCTTTAATCAGCAAAAGGTAGACCATTGGCTGCATTCAATGAATACAACATCTACTCACGATACAAAACGTGGTGAAGATGTTAGAGCGCGCTTAAATGTGTTGTCAGAAATACCGGATGCGTGGGCAGAGCAGATTAAGCAATGGGCAGACATTAACTTTAGTAAAAAAGAGCGACTGGGTGGTAGAACCATACCCGATCGCAATGATGAGTACTTTCTGTACCAAACATTAGTTGGTTCTTTTCCCTTTGATGAGGCAGAGTTTCCAGCCTTCGTTGAGCGTCTCAAAGATTATCTGATTAAAGCGGTCCGCGAGGCAAAAGTTCATACTGCCTGGTTGCGTCCTGATAGCGAGTATGAGAATGAGTTTATTGCCTTTGCAGAAAAGTTACTAGATGCGCCTGAGACGAATGAGTTTCTTGCTCAATTTAGACCCTTCCAGGCAATGATTGCCGAGTATGGCATACTCAATTCACTCTCACAGGTTTTACTGAAAAATACGGCTCCTGGCGTACCTGATTTGTATCAAGGCGACGAGTTCTGGAATCTGAGTTTTGTTGATCCTGATAACCGTCGGCCGATCGACTATCAGCAGCGTATGGCGGTACTGGATCAGCTTAAGACCAAGTTGCCGCATAACCCTTTAGCGCTGATTGATGATCTCTTTGAAACACGGGCAACAGGCAACATTAAATTGTTTTTGACCTATCAGTTACTGCAAGCCCGGAAGGCCTTTGCCAACTTGTTTCAACAAGGTGATTATCAACCGCTTGAGGTGGCAGGCGACTTGCAGAATCACATTATTGCGTTCGCTAGAACGGTAGGTGGACAGGCAGCGATCGCGATCGCCCCTCGCTTCTTCACCCCGTTGGTTCAGCCTGGAGAACGTCCGCTTGGTACGGCAGTCTGGAAAGACACGCATCTCGTACTGCCGTCGGGCTTACCTTCGACCTGGACAAACGTTATTACAACTCAGCCGCTGCAAAGCCAGAGCACGATTGCCATTGGTGATGCACTTCAGCATTTTCCAGTTGCCCTTTTGGTCAGCAGTTAAACCCAGGCAGTGTTTCCAATAGGAGGTGAGTCGATGAGCGGTTTATCGGCTCACCTGTATAAACAGAACGCTACAGCGTATAGAGCAACAGCAGTACCAGACAAGCATAAAGCAGCCAGGAAACGCCAGCAGGAACACTCAGTAGAGCAAGCAGGGAAACGATGGCAAAGCCCAGCAGCAGTAGGGCGATCGCGATCGCAGCCCACACTGCCCAGCACAGTTTCGACACCATAGCCACAACATTGGACTGTTGTTTGACGAGAAGCGTCTCTTCTCGCACAACTTCGCCAGTCAGCGCAAAGTGTGCTAACGAGTTGTGGTTTTGCGGTTGCAGGGCGGCACCATGACCACCCTTGAAGTAGGCAACCGTATTTTTCTTGCCTTCGTGAGCGGCAAAGCCGTTATGTCCTGCGGTGCCCAAGTCACTGAAGCGCAAAAGTTCAAAAAAGCCGGGAAAGATGCCCACAATCCAATCAGCAGAGGCAACATCATTGCGAATGGCTTGGACACGCCCCTGGCTCACTAAGCCATCCCAATCATAATCACTACGGACAACGCTGCCAGCAAACGCAATACGATCCATTGTGCAGGCGCGGCATCGTTCTAAAGCGCTGGCGATTAAATAGGTGCCGTTACTGTGACCAATGTAGCTTAGGGCAGCTTTGGGATGGCGGGCGATCGCTTCAGTATATTCGTCCATAAACCAGCGCACATTCGTTTGCCGTGCACCTAGCAGCAAAAACCATAGCATGGGGAAATAGCCATAGCCCGCAACACTGACATAAGCCGTTTTGTTCTGCGCTTCAATGGCTTGGCGCACAGCGTTTGTCCATAACCCTGTATCGCGGATGCCATGCATGATAAAGACAACCTGGTCTACCGATAGATCAACGGTTGCATCTGGAATGATGTCGCCTTCGATGGCTTCAAAGGGGGTCATAAGGGCGTATTGAAACCGGGCTTTGCGATAGGCTCCAATCTCTGGTTCCTGAAAGCGCACGATCGATTCATGTCCGGTGTCTCGGACTTTGAGATACTTAAAGTTCTGATCGGTTGCAACATCAACGTTATCTTCTTCACAGACAACATCATCCAGATCGCCGAGAAGCTGAATCGTCTGTGGTAGTACAACAGTGGAGTTTTGACTAAGCCGAATCCAGTCAATTCGTAGATTGGCAACAAACGGGCTACCTCGTTGCAAGCGGCGGATAAATCTTCCAGTGTTGGTGAGGGCGAGGAGGGCGAAACCTAGCCGCTGTAATTGAAACTTGATCCAGTTCATATCTTCAGGTCGCTGCGCCAGCGAAAACCCTCGATTAATACTAGCCATCAAAATAATGCGATCGACCTTCGTTGCCCATGCGCGCTGAGGTGTCTTGCCCAGCATCACATGGTCACTGTCATACCCCATTGCCATGACATAGGTTTTGCGAAGGATGAGCGCCCCAGCACTATGCCCAACCAGAAGAATGCGATCGTACGATTGGTGGTCTAGTCGGTTGGTTCGCTGCGTGACGGCATCCTCAATATGTTGCACCAAATTCTCGGCAACTCTGCTAGGGTTTGTATTCGCGAAAATCCCCGCTGGATAATCAGGCACCAGCAGATCTGCATTGGGTAAGGACTCTTTCACCGCCGATCGCACCTCGTCTATCTGCTGAGATGTATGCGTATACGCATGAAGAAGGACAACCAGTTGACTGGAACTGCCATTCTGTTCACACGTTGTATTGGTTAGCAGCGTTTTCTTTGGCATTTGCTCTTAAGCGGGCGATCGACCATCACAATGTAGTTAAGGGGGATCTTATCCTGGCAACGCATCCTCACGTCACTGATTAGGTGGCGCAGCAACATAATGCAATTTATTTTTACTTGTAAGGATGAATAGCTTTGTGACTCTGGACTCTGGTATTGCTTTAAGGCTCTTGATCAGCCGTTGGAACTTGGTAAAGCTAGCCGTCTAACTTAAACTAATTGCCACCTAGATAGTTCATTTGTACTGAAGTAATCTATGATATTGATGACTATTGGTTGCGTCGTTGACAAACAACCCGTATCATTTGCCTACATAGCCGCATGGCTGAGGGGATCCCCATGAGCGTTGAGCAGACTACTCAGTTAATCCAACTAATTTTGAACTCGGTGCTGATGACGTTTGCCTGCGTGCTGCTGTTGAATCGCGTCAGCCTACGCCAGACAGCACTCGAAGAAACGCTGCAAGTCGCTAGTCGCCAGTGTCTTGATTTGCTGGAGGCTAGTGATATGCGCGGCAAAGCAAGAAGCGATAGCAAGGGAGCTGATCGCAGCACTAATCGCATCCTCCAAGCCAAGAAGTCTCTCCGGCAGCTACAGTATCGCTACCAGGTCGTGCGGTACGGGGTTTTGGCAAATGCTTATGCGTTGTTATGTGCGATCGCCAGTACCTTCGCGCTCGCACTAAGGACGTTGATCGACCTGGAATGGCTTGTGCCCATATCGTTGGGTCTGTTTATGTTTGGTGTCACGCTGCTGTTATTAGGGGTCATCCTGGTAATCGTCGATCTCCATACAGCCGATCATTCGCTTTGGGATGAAATCTCTAATCTGCTGAGTCCTGTGAGAGTCGATAACCCGCTCCGGTCAAGCTGGCAGCAACGGTCTAAAATTGCCGATCGCTTTATGCGTAGTCAGGCTTCTAAAATGCGTCCATCATCTAAAGCAAGGGTTTCCTGAGTGCGTCAGGCTTGCGCTTATGGCTAGTTAAGGCTGGGGTGGAATCACGGTAATTTGATTAGTTGTACGATCGCGCACAATCCAACCAATCTTCTTGTCCAGATTCGTCGCATCCTCAGTGACGCTGAAATAAACCTTGCTGCCTTCCCGTGTTTCAACGGCAAAATCGGCGTTTTGGGCATAAATGACTTTGAAGCCACGATCGCGCAAGCAGTACATTGCCCAGCCCTTTAACGTTTGCTGCTCTGGCTTAAACGGAATCGGTGGCTGACTAAACAAGGTTGCGATCGCTGTAATGAGTGGCATTGTGACTCTTAAACCCTGAAATGAACCTTAGTGAATCTCTGGCTTATAGTCCCGTAGCATCAGTGCTTCGACGGCAGCCTGTGGTGTAATATCGCCCTTGAGCAGGCGATCGACCTGGTGTGAAATGGGTACGGCGATCGCTTGCTCGTTGGCTAATTTTATCAAGACCTGGGTCGTGTTCACGCCTTCTGCTGTGCCCTGAAGTTGGGCGATGACATCGGTGAGTGTTTTGCCCTGAGCCAGTTGGTAACCAACCTGGTAGTTGCGACTAAGCGCACTGTTACAGGTTGCCAGCAAATCACCCAAACCAGACAAACCGTAGAAGGTTTCTGGTTTCGCGCCCCAGTAAGTGCCCACACGAATAATTTCGGCAAGTCCGCGAGTGACTAGCGCTGCTTTCGCATTTGTGCCCAGTTGCAGACCGTCACAGGCTCCCACCGCGATCGCAATCACGTTTTTGAGCGTCCCACCCAGCTCAACGCCCAGCATATCGGGATTGGTATAAACCCGAAACGCATTAGACGAGAGCGCTGCCTGCACCGTTGCTGCGGCGGCTCGATCGTGGCTGGCAACAACACTGGCGGCGGGTAAGCCCTGCTGAATTTCTTGGGAGAGATTGGGACCTGACAGCACAACAATAGGATGCGATGGTAAGGCTGCCTGCCAGATTTGGGACGGTAGCAGGGGCATGGTGTCAGCGCTGCTAGTGGCTGCCAGCCCTTTGGTTGCAGTAACAAAAACCGTATGCGAGGCGATCGCCACCTGCCCCACTTGCTCGACTACTGCACTCACTCCCTTCATAGAGACAGCCGAGATGACAAGATCAGCGTCACCGAGAACAGTTTGCAAGTCACCCTGTTGGCGTGACCACAGATGTACACTGTGCCCTTTTGCGGCTGCCAATCCCGCTAACGTGGTGCCCCAAGCTCCAGCACCCAGAATAACGATCGTACGTTGTGACATAAGCTAAGGCGATCAGCTCTCAGCGTGCGATGGTTTGATCGCAGACTGCGGTAGGCTAACCGCTTGAAGTCGATCGCCTCTTTCCCGTGGAAACCGTTCCATTAGCGCTCTGACTTGCTCGGCATGGTAGGAACTACGCGTGAGTGGCGAAGCGACTACTTGCAAAAAGCCTAGCGATTCACCATAAATGCTCCAAGCGTTGAACTGCTCCGGTCGCACAAACTCTACAACACCAAGATGTTTTTGGCTGGGCTGGAGGTATTGCCCGATCGTCAGAATGTCACAATCGACTGATCGCAGATCATCCATCACCTGCCGCACTTCAGCATCGGTTTCGCCCAAGCCCACCATAATGCCCGTCTTGGTGTAAACCCAGGGAGCACGAGCACGAGTCTGCTGCAAAAGTTCGAGCGATCGCTGATAGCTACCTTGTGGGCGCACCCGACGATACAAGCGCGCGATCGTCTCGGTGTTGTGGTTTAACACATCTGGGTTTGCTTGCAAGATGATTGCTAACGCATCCCAGTTGCCGCAGAGGTCAGGGATCAGCACTTCGATCGTGGTTCCTGGTGACGCTGCACGGATAGCACGGATACAGCGATCAAACTGAGCCGCGCCACCATCGGGCAAATCATCCCGATTAACCGATGTGACCACCACATGGTTCAACCGCATTCGACGCACTGCTTCTGCCAATTGCTCTGGTTCTGCCGGGTCAAGCGGTTTTGGCTTTTTCTCAAAGTCAATATCGCAGTAGGGGCAAGCACGGGTACAAGCAGGTCCCATAATCAGGAAGGTGGCAGTGCCGTTGTTAAAGCACTCGCCAATATTAGGACAGGATGCCTCTTCACAAACTGTGTTCAGCCCCAAATCACGCAAGATTTCCTTAACGCTACCGACCCGCTCCCGCTGCGGCGCTTTTACCCGTAACCACTCTGGCTTAACAACCACGTTTGATGCCGTTAGTGAAACAACCTATCGTCCATCCTATCAGGCAAACGTTAGAAGGCAGTAGCTCTAGCGGCTGCAACCCAGTTTTTACCGCACAGGGCTACGTTCGGGTGGTGACATATTGCTTGGCATTGCCGTACTCTGCTTGCCACTGAGCGTTGATACATTTTTCTGGCTAGCCTTAGCAGTTGCCGCTTGAGCAGGAGCTGTTGACGGCTCGACTGTTACTGGTGGTGGCATTGGTGCTGAATTTACCTGCGGGGGGGCGGCTTGCTGCGAAACCCAGGCGATACCGCTAGCCATAAGGGCTGCATACCCTACATAGATGTGCATCGAGTCCAAGCGTAACCCAACGTGCGTTTTTGGCTGTTGCCATGACGGTATAACAGCTGTTGCAGTCTCGATCTCCGGTAACGATGCTGCCAGGTGGTTGCCATCCAAACCCAAAGTATTACCAATCTGTCGAATAAAGCCACGCAGGTAAATGTCCTCTGGCAGTCGATCGATACGCCCCATTTCCAACGCTTCTAATTGATGAACGGGAATTTGGGTCTTCATATGGAGATGGTACGGAGACCAAGCTTTTTCTTGCCGCGCCTGCCGGATCACTTGACCCAATTCTCGCAGGCACGCCTCGCGTGCTTGTAGCGCTGACTGTGCTGCCAACTCTTTTTTGCTACGCTTTTTAGGCATATTGGCTCTGAGTTGCTTTGTTGTCGGCATCGCTGGCGGTGGGTAAACGGTAATATGCCCATTCAAGAGGTGGGTTGGAGGGCTATCTGAAGGTGCAGCAAGTACAGTGGTCGGAGGGTGGTTGTGAGCGGGCGCGGTCATAGCTACCTCATTAAGGCTAGCGTTCGGTGGTGGCGGTGCAGGTGGTTGTTGGAGCTTGGGTGCAGCCACTGATAACGTTGAGCCGCTAAAGCCTTGACCGCCTGATGGCATAAGCCCTGCCGGTTTCTTTCGCACCAGCTTACGTAACGCCAGCCGAATCGCTTCTCTACCGACTGCCCGCACCATGCACTGCACTTGCCTCGTTAGATCCTCTGGCAATGCCTTGATGCTTGAGAGCATCTGCCCATAAATTTCACTTTGATAAAGCTCCGTCTCTACCTGACCCAAAATGGCTCGCAGTCCATTCAGAGACATCTCGGCATTGCCTCCAGGAACACCCACATAGTAAGTAGACTCGTGTGCTAGCATCAATCGCCTCCCCTAGTTAAAACATTAAGCACTCAATAGCACACCCCAAAGCAACTGTGGCGGCAGCGGCGATCGCACCAGCGCCTAACCTGCGTTTACATTTAGTTGGCTAAACTATCTTCATATCTTCATTCGGGGGCTTCATCCATTCTCCGGATGGATAGGACACTTTTCCAAACAAAACTCAAAACAAAACGGCAGAGCGATCGCCCTGCCGTCAACACATAAATCTAGACATTACCGCTTTAGTAGCGTTTATCCTTTGAGGAACATTCTTGAACCAGACAACGCTCGAACAGTGCAATTTGATGCAAACGGTAAAAGTGACGCGGGTTGAGTACAACCTTAAACCTGGAGTCAAAGACTGGCTGGGTCAGAAATTGTCGGAATGGGAAGTAAAGCTTTGCGTGTTGTAAGGAAAACATAAGAAAAATTCCAGGTAGCAAGGGCGGGCAACACCCACGACAGGCAAGCAAGGCGCTGCTTGGTGATTTGCCACTACAACCATGCCAAAATTACGCCTAAAACCCCCTGTGAAGATTGCGGATCTTCCTCCATCACTTTTTTTGATGTCTGTATTTCTATGGAGAAAGGATCGGTGATCAGCTATCTAAAGGGCTTAAAGTAAGCACAAACGTTGTTCAGCCCTTGCCTCTTTTAACAAAGTAAGAGCGCTGCCTTGCATTATTTGACATCCTCTGCCCCTCTTCTGCTCTGCTCCGCTGCCTAAGACTTTGGATTCCATGGCAGCCCTGCTGTCCAGGGGAGCTTGTGCATGACGAATTTGCAGAGTATATAGACACGATCGCCACTGGCCGTTCCATGCGGACCCACAATGCGAAATGCCAGTTCGAGGAAGAAGGTCAGATCGGTATAGCGTTGCATAAACCGCGCGTATCGTTCTTTTGCCTTAGCAGGTGCCTTTATACCTGGCTTTGATAAGTCGATCAGGGGTTTGGTCACCTCAATTTCCAGGTTTGCTGGAGACGTACTATCAAGCTTGTCTGCCTTTCGTTCGCCTTTTCGCTGGAGTAAATCTTCAGCCGTGATAGTTTCCTTAAGTGTACTGTTAGGCGTAATCGTGCTAAACACTTGATTTTGAAAGAGATCTACAGTGGTACCAGGCATTAAACGGGTGACCCGGCGCGATCGACCATCTAGATCCGTGAAGGCACAGTAATCCCAATCCACATAGAGCGAAATGCCGTGCGGTTTATCATCAACGGGTTCATAAGCTGCTTGATTTTTGATGCTAATCGCCAGTTGCTTAAGCTTGTCAAACTCATAACGGCTATCAAATTTGAAGCTGATGTCAATTAAGCCCTCTAGGTTCTGATTCTCTAACTGTTGCCTGAGAAAATCTGCATCTAAATGAATCGTAAACTCATCGTTGAAGGCATCAACAATCAGGTACAGAAAATAGGCAATACACAGCACATAAGCTGTCAGAATAATCGGATCAACAGGGTTCATCGGCGCATTGAAGAATGAAGCTGTTTTTGTTCAGCAGTGCTGCTTTTAGCGCTGACCGTCGAGAAATTCTCAAACCATCCTCGCCGCCAGAAAAGGAAGAGCATACTCACACCAATCAGTGCCATTAATACCATGACTAGCGGGTAACCCCAATACCAATTGAGTTCAGGCATATTCACTGGTGATTTTTCAGTGTTAAAATTCATGCCGTAAATCCCGGCAATAAACGTAAGCGGAATAAAGATAGATGAAATCACGGTTAGCAGCTTCATAATTTCGTTCATCTTATTGCTAACTGACGAGAGATACACATCCATCAAACTGGCTGCCAACTCACGATAGGTTTCTACCATATCAAGCACCTGAATGGCATGGTCGTAACAATCGCGAAGATAGATATGTACATCGGGACTAATTAAATCACTGCCATCACGAATGAGTGCATTAATAGCATCACGCTGGGGCCAGATGGCACGTCGCAAGCCTAATAATTCGCGTTTAACGGTGTGAATTTTTTCTAGAGTTTGACGCGACGGACTCTCGACCACTTCATTTTCCAGTGCTTCAATCTGCTCGCCGTACTCTTCCAAAACTGGGAAAAAGCCATCAATAATCGAGTCCAGCAAGCTATAAGCCAGATAGTCTGCGCCTTGCTTGCGGATGTTACCTTTGCCAGTGCGAATACGCTCACGAATGGGACCAAAGCAGTCGTATTCTGGTTCTTCCTGCACCGTCAACAGGTAGTGCCGACCCAAGATGAGGCTGACTTGTTCACTAATAAAGCCATTGCCAGACGACTTCAGCGTCACCATGCGCGCAATAACCAGCAGTTGATCGTCATAATCCTCGATTTTGGGGCGCTGTGGAACATTAACAATATCTTCAAGCACAAGTGGATGAAGGTTAAAAACATTTCCCAAACGGCGCAGCACATCTTCGCTACCCAGACCTTTTACATCCACCCAGGAGACAGATTCAGTATCCAGGTAGGGAATGCAGTCTTCGGGCGTTTCAACTTCTAGCCGAGTCGCTAGTGCTTCGTTATAGTCGATCAGCACAATGACAGGCGGAGACGCATCTGCTTCAATGTTGAGCGTTCCCGGCATACTGCCTGGAGTGTCGTAGAAATAGTCGAAGTGGGAATCGTCATCGGATGACGTATGAACTGATGGCAGGGTAGTAGTAGAAAAGCGATGCTCGACCATCTAGTAGTTCCTCGTAACGAGTTGACTGAGTGTCTTCCTTATTTAATCAACTTTGCTCGATAAATGATGGTCTTACAGCATTTGTCAGGTTGCTTAGTGACAGTTTTAGGAGTTTAGGGGTTACAGCAAAAGGATGAGGGATAAAGGATAAAGGATGAGGAAGGAATAGAAGCCCTGGTAAAGACAAATGAAACCGTCTGTAAGCGGGATAAGCGATCGCCAGCAAAAAAGCAGCCTGTCGTTAACAAGCTGCTCTAAAGAATCCTAAAGGGACAGATCTAGCGTAGTTGGACTACATCATGCCCATGCCGCCCATGCCACCCATACCGCCCATGCCACCCATACCGCCCATGCCACCCATGTCAGGAGCACCGCCGCCGCCAGCACCTTTTGGTTCAGGCTTTTCGACGACCAGTGCTTCGGTAGTGAGTACCATGCCTGCGATCGAGGCTGCATCTTGAATGGCAGAGCGTACGACCTTAGCAGGATCAACGATTCCCGCTGCAATCAGGTCTTCATAGACATCGGTGAGAGCGTTATAGCCAGTGTTGAAGTCAGAATGACGGACTTTTTCGACGACAACGGTGCCTTCAACACCAGCATTGTCTGCAATTTGACGCAGAGGAGCTTCTAGTGCCTTGATGACAATATCGGCTCCGATTTGTTCTTCAGCGCTCAAGCTGTTTCTAAACTCAGCCAGTTTGGGGATGAGGTGGATCAGCGTGGTGCCACCACCAGGAACGATACCTTCTTCAACGGCTGCTTTAGTCGCGTTGAGGGCATCTTCAATGCGGAGCTTGCGGTTTTTAAGCTCCGTCTCAGTTGCGGCACCGACTTTGATGACCGCTACGCCACCTGCTAACTTAGCAATGCGTTCTTGCAGTTTTTCTTTGTCGTATTCAGAATCGCTGCGATCGAGTTCCTTGCGGATTTGCTCAACGCGCTGGTCGATGTCCTTTTTGTTTTCTTCCCCAGAGACGATCGTGGTGGAGTCTTTGGTGATGGTGATTTTCTGTGCTTTACCCAGCATTTCGAGGGTGACAGTATCAAGGCTGAGTCCGATTTCTTCGGAGACAACTTGCCCACCCGTCAGAACGGCAATGTCTTGCAGCAGCGCTTTACGACGTTCGCCAAAGCCAGGTGCCTTAATTGCGGTCGCGTTGAGCACGCCACGCAGACGGTTAACCACAAGGGTTGCTAGTGCTTCGCCTTCTACATCTTCGGCAATGATCAGCAGGGGTTGCCCTGATCGCGCGATTTTCTCCAGCACTGGAATCAAATCCTGGATGGAGCTAATTTTTTTGTCGGCGATCAGAATAAGGGGATTGTCCAGTTCGGCAATCATCCGTTCGCCATCAGTGACAAAGTATGGGGAAATGTAGCCGCGATCGATCTGCATCCCTTCTACCAAGTCCAACTCAGTGCTGAGGGATTTGGATTCTTCGACGGTGATCACGCCATCTTTGCCAACTTTATCCATCGCTTCAGCAATCATGGAGCCGACTTCTTCATCGTTACCCGATGAAACGGTAGCAACTTGGGCGATCGCGTTTCCTTCCACAGGCTTAGCGACTGCCTGAATTTCTTCCACCAGTTTGATCACGGCTTTCTCAATGCCGCGTCGTAGGGCAACTGGGTTGGTGCCAGCGGCGACATTTTTCATGCCTTCGCGAATCATGGCTTGGGCGAGCACGGTAGCAGTGGTAGTGCCATCGCCTGCCAGATCCTTCGTTTTAGACGCAACTTCACGGATGAGAGCAGCGCCTGTATTTTCCAGCGGATCTTCTAGCTCGATTTCTCTAGCGATCGTCACACCGTCGTTCACAATCTGGGGTGCGCCATACTTCTTTTCCAAAAGGACGTTTCGACCTTTGGGACCCAGGGTCACGCGAACGGCATCTGCCAGCGCATTCACGCCTCGCTCTAATGCCTGCCGCGATTCGTCATTGAAGACAACAATTTTTGCCATAACTACTCGCTCAGTTCTCCACATTGACTTTAGCACTCTCTGCGATCGAGTGCTAAGGAATCAGGAATTCCGTTGCGAGTTAGATTTTTGAGTCAAGCGGTGGTGTTTACTGAGGCGCGATCAACCGCATGGACTTGCTTCTGCTGGGTCAACTGGCTGGTATATTGCTCACCCCATGTCCGCATCAACAGCAAAATTGGCTCCAGGCTACGACCAAATTCAGTGAGTGAATACTCAACTTTTGGCGGCACCTCAGCATAAACAGTCCGCAAGACTACGCCATCCTGCTCTAGTTCTCGCAGTTGCAGCGTCAACATACGCTGAGTGCAGCCATCAATCAGCCGATGGAGTTCATTAAAACGCTTTGTGCCTTCTAAAAGGTGAAAAAGAATCACACCTTTCCAGCGTCCGCCAATGACATCCAGAGTAGCTTCTACCGCACATCCGTAGCGGCAAACGTTCTGTCGTTTTCGCATAGCAGTTCTCAGACAGGATACTTTTTGATAGTACTCTACAAAAATGTGCGTACTTGGCAAAATGTGGGCAAGCCTCCAAAATTAAGGTGTTCGGAGGACTAAGGGGCGGAAGGGGCAGGGAAAGCAAGAGGGGCAGAGGGAGCAGGGGAGGCAGAGGAGCAATCAAATCCCTCTCCACTCAAAATGCAAAGCATAAAACTTAAATCGTCTCTTGCTCCTCCCGCTTCCCCTGCTTTCCCCCTCCCTCATCCTTATTAGGAGATTTCTATGCAAGCGTATGAATTACGTAATGATCAGCCGGGATTAGAGGCACTAACTCTAGTAGAGCGACCTGATCCGCAGCCGCAAGTAGGGCAAGTTTTAGTGAAAATGCACGCTGCCTCATTGAACTATCGGGATTTACTGGTGACAAAGGGAGCGTACGGTTCCCAAGCGGTACAGCCGATCGTGCCGCTTTCGGATGGTGCAGGTGAAGTTGTTGCCGTTGGGTCGGGCGTGACCCGTGTACAGATTGGCGATCGCGTAGCAGGAGCCTTTATGCAAACGTTTCTGGCAGGCGAACTGACCCCAGAAAAAGTAAAATCCGCGCTGGGTGGGGCGATCGATGGCGTGCTGGCAGAATACGTGGTGTTTAGTGAGCAAGGCATCGTTAAAATTCCCGCTCATCTTTCCTATGAGGAAGCCGCAACGTTACCGTGCGCGGCGGTTACTGCCTGGAATGCACTAGTAGCTGAAGGGCAACTAAAAGCGGGCGACACCGTTTTACTGCAAGGCACGGGCGGGGTCTCACTCTTTGCACTGCAATTTGCCAGGATGATGGGGGCAACGGTCATCATTACCAGTAGCAGCGATGACAAACTGGAGCGGGCAAAGCAATTGGGAGCCGCTGTTGGCATTAATTACAAAACGACACCCAACTGGGAGGAAGCGGTCTGGGCACTGACAGACCACAGAGGCGTTGATCATGTGATTGAGGTGGGTGGCTCAAACACCTTGTCTCAGTCGTTGAGAGCCGTTCGCTATGGGGGCAGAATTGCCTTAATTGGCGTGCTAACGGGCACGGCTGGAGACGTTAAAACCAGCGCTATTCTGCATAAACACGTGCGCGTTCAAGGCATCTATGTTGGCTCCCGCGATTTGTTTGAGACAATGAACCGGGCGATCGCTTTGCACAAAATGCAACCCGTTATCGATCGGACGTTTCCCTTCTCTGCTGCGAAGGAAGCCATGCGCTACCTAGAAAGCGGGGCACACTTTGGCAAAGTCGTGATCACCATTTGAGCAATTTTTTAGCTTTCAGCCGTCAGCGGTCAGCGTTTAGCTTTTAGCCTTCATCCTTTAGCCTTCCTCTTTACTTCTGCCCTCTGCCTCATGCCCTCAGCCTTCTTCTGCCCTCTGCCCCCTAAGCCATCACCATCCCACCATCAACATTCATCACCTGTCCTGTGATGTAGGCAGCAGCAGGGTCAGCCGCCAGGAAGCGAATCAGCCCCGCCACTTCTTCAGGCTTGCCGTAGCGTCCTAACGGAATAAATTGCAAGATAGCATCTGCCTTAACGTCAGCCGTCATATCTGTTGTGATAAAGCCAGGAGCGACTGCATTCACCGTGATGCCACGGGTTGCCAGTTCTTTCGCCACCGTTTTGGTGAAGCCAATGACACCTGCTTTAGCAGCGCTATAGTTTGCCTGACCAGGATTGCCCATTTGCCCTGCAACAGAGGTGATGTTGACGATGCGACCCGATCGCTGCTTCAGCATAATTTTGCTTACGGCGCGGGTACACAAAAAGACACCTGTTAGGTTGAGGTCAATGACTGCCTGCCAGTCCTCTGGTTTCATCCGTAGCAGCAGCGTATCGCGGGTGATGCCAGCATTGTTGACCAACACATCCACCTGCCCCCACTTCTCCATGACAGCGTTGATTAACCCATCCACCTGATCGGCTTTAGACACATCTGCGGGAAGGGCGATTGCGCTACTGCCCAAAGCCTCAACCTCTGCCACCACCTGATCGGCAGCCTCCCGAGAACTGGCATAGTTAACCACAACCGTTGCCCCTTCTGCCGCCAACGCCAGAGCCGTAGCACGACCAATGCCGCGTGAGGCTCCGGTGACGATCGCCACTTTTCCCTGTAGTCGTTGCTGGCTAGTTGGCAGTGCTTCCATAGTCATTTCTCCAAATATCGCTCAATGATCATAGAGGAAAGGGGGAGTGGGGAGTAGGCTTCGACGTAAGGGCTTAGCCGAGCAGGATTAAACAAGGAGGGCAGACGAGGCAGAGGGCAAAGGGCAGAGGGGGCAGGGGAAACAAAAGAAGGGGGAGCGAGCCGACGGGATGAGGGGCGATCGGTGGTAGCAGGACTAGGATAGAAGAGTGGCACTTGGAGAATTTGAATAATGGCAGTAAACAAGCAGTTTGATAGCTTTGAAGAGTTGCTTTCTGGCTCAGAATTGCCCGTTTTGGTAGATTTTTATGCAACGTGGTGCGGTCCTTGTCAAATGATGGCAGGCATTTTAGAGCAGGTAAATGCTCAAATGAAGCATCAGGTAAAGGTCATCAAGATTGATACAGAAAAGTACCCTCAATTAGCATCAGAGCACCAAATTCATGCGCTACCAACGTTGGTGCTGTTTAAGCAGGGGCAACCTGTAGAGCGCATTGAAGGCGTAGTGCCTGCGGAGCAGTTAATTCAACGGTTGAAAGCGCTGGTGTAGGAAGTGAAGGTAAGGCGTAAGGGGTGGGAAAGGTTTTGAGTTCTGCCTTGCCCTGCATTACCAGTGAATGAAGCGATGCACGGCTTATGTAGCTTTAGCAGCAGTTCAGTAGCTCAGCTTCGTCTTCCGCCTCTGCTTCCCTAACCTCTCTCTTGTTGCTAACCGCCACCCATGCCCCAAAGCCATTATCTATATGGCTTTCTTATAGCTGCGGGTGTCTGGAATTAGCAAAAAAGTCTCAAAAGCCACATATCTTAAAGGTTTCGCCGATCCAGAGCGAATGGATCGCTTTAGAATAAGGCATTAAAAGTTCGAGTGCGTCGGTGTTTCAGCCGTTTTATGGAAATTCAAGCAGAATCTTTAATTGCTGGATTTCGCTCGAAACCCCGATAAACACTGCGTTATGCCCTAAAAAACTAAGGAGAACCTATGAATAAGGGAGAGTTGGTGGATGCTGTGGCAGATAAAGCCAGCGTGACGAAAAAGCAGGCTGATGCGGTGCTAACGGCTGCTTTGGAAGCGATCGTCGAAGCCGTGAGCGAGGGTGACAAAGTAACGCTCGTTGGCTTTGGTTCCTTTGAGCCACGGGAGCGCAAAGCCCGCGAGGGACGTAACCCCAAAACGGGTGACAAGATGGATATTCCTGCGACGAAGGTGCCAGCATTTTCAGCCGGAAAGCTGTTTAGGGAGAAGGTTGCTCCTGAAAAGCAATAACGATTCGGCGATCGCGCCTTTGCCTGACCGTCCGCAGCATGGGGGAAATTTAGTGTGGGCAGCATCGCTTGCTCACTGTTCCCCCTCTGCCATTCTTGATTTTTCTGCCAGTATTAATCCGCTAGGTCCCCCAAAGTCTGCGATCGCTGCCATTCAAGCACACTTGGGCGACCTGAAGGCGTACCCTGACCCTCAATATAGTGCGTTGCGATCAGCGCTCGGTGCGTTCCATCACATGCCACCAGAGTATATTCTTCCTGGTAATGGTGCGGCTGAACTGTTGACCTGGGCGTGTCGTGATCTAGCGGCGTTGGACGCTACTTGCCTGTTCACGCCTGCCTTTAGTGACTATCAGCGAGCGCTTAAAGCCTTCAACGCTCGCGTCTTGGCACGTCCGTTAGCATCTCAGGACGATCGCCATTGGAATTTTGAACAGGCTTTGCCGCTCGAAGCCGGTAAGCAGCGATTGAATGGTCAAGCGCTTGGGCTATTGCTTAACAATCCGCATAATCCAACGGGTAGCCTTTTAACAAAGCACCGCTTGCAGCCGCATTTGCATGATTACGCGCTGGTGGTAGTGGATGAAGCGTTTATGGACTTCTTGCCACCAGACGAGCAGCAGAGCGTGATTGACCTGGTTTTGGAGCAACCAAATTTAGTGGTGCTGCGATCGCTCACCAAGTTCTACAGCCTGCCAGGGCTGCGGTTGGGCTACGCGATCGCCCATCCCGATCGACTCAAGCGTTGGCAAGAGTGGCGCGATCCCTGGTCTGTGAATGCATTGGCAGCAGCAGCAGGCGCAGTGATGGTGCAAGACACTGCGTTTCAGCAGCAGACGTGGGAGTGGCTGGCGGCAGCAAAGCCTCGGTTGTTTCACGGTTTAGCTAGCTTGCCGGGGTTACAGCCGTCTCCTGGTGCAGCGAATTTTTTGCTGGTCGAGTCGGATCGATCGGTCGTGCAACTGCAAATGGAACTTTTGAAGCGACACCAGATCCTAATTCGGGATTGTTTGAGTTTTCCATCACTGGGCGATCGCTATTTCCGTGTTGCCATTCGCACTGAGACTGAAAACCAGCGGTTAATAGACGGCTTAAGTTGCATCCTCTGAAAGGGAAAGTAGGGTTAGTGTTAAGTTGTGTGCCTTCATGGTTTCAACTTCTGCCCCCTTTCTTCTCTCCCTTTATGCCTGTTGATTACGATCTGGTTGTTATTGGTAGTAGTGCGGCTGGCATTCAGGCAGCGATCGCGGCGGCTCAGCTCAAAGCCCGTGTAGTGCTGGTGGATCAGGGCTGTGCTACTAGCAAGATAAGCGATGCTCATGTGCTGAGTGCTATGGGGCAAACGCTTAAACAGTTGCAGCGAGGGGTACAGCTAGGTCTTGAGACGACAGAGGCAGCGCTTCCGTCTGAGGCAACGGTGTGGACGCAAGCAAAACGCTGGTCGGTTGCGGCAAAGGCTGCCAGCGTTGAACCGCAGTCTCCTGCGGTCCTCTCTGCCATGGGAATCGAGGTGATTGCTGGCTTTGGTGAGTTTCATCGCAAACCCCAACTCGGCTTGCTGGTTAATGGTCGATCGCTGCGATCGCGTGCTTACCTTTTGGCGATCGATTCTCTTCGTGTCAGCATCCGAACAGAGCCAACAGGGGTTGGAACAGTGCTACCGCCGCTTGCAGCGATTGATGGACTGACCACCGTTGGCTACTTGACGGCTGATGTGGTTTTACAAAAACTGCCTTCACTGGCATCTCGTCAACTCGTCATCATTGGCAGGGACGCGATCGGCGTTGAATTGGCGCAAAGCCTGGTGCGGCTTGGACGATCGGTCATGCTCATTGTGCCGGATGCCCAATTGCTCCCGCACGAAGATGCCGAAGCCGCCTTTTTGATTCAGGCGCAGCTAGAAGCAGAAGGCGTAGAGGTTTTAACGGGAACGAGTGTGAGCCAGGTACGAGAAATTGACGGTAAAAAATGGGTACAGGCAGGCAATCGGGCGATCGAAACTGACGAGATCATCCTGGCTATGACACCACCGTTTGATCAGACCAGCCTCAATCTGCCAGCCGCAAACGTCAAACAGTCATCCTCAGGCATTCTGGTCAATGCGAAACTACAGACCACCAATCCTCGCATCTACGCCTGCCGGGGACAGATTGCTGGCTATGACACCCCACATATTGCGATCGCTGATGCCAAAGTCGCCCTCAAAAATGCGCTGTTTTTACCGATCGCCAAAGTCACCGATCGCCCTATTCTCAGCGTTGTTGCCACCCACCCACCTTTAGCACGAGTGGGACAAACCGAAACCGCTGCCGTTCAACGCTATGGCAATGACGTAACCATCCTCTGCCAACCCTTCAAAATGCTGGCTAAAGCCCAACTTCAAGATGAAACAACCGGCTTTTGCAAACTGCTGGTGCATCGCAACGGCGAGCTTCTGGGCGCACACATCGTTGGTTCGCAAGCGGAAGAACTAATTAGCACGATCGCCCTTGCCATGCAGCAAAAACTCAAAATTCAGGCGATCGCCGCTCTCGTGTTACCGTCATCGTCCCTCGCTACCATCCTTCAGCAAACTGCCGCCGAATGGCAGCACCTTCGATTGCAGAGAAGCACTAAATTGCAGGATTTTCTGGAAGGTTTCTTTAACTGGCGGCGATCGGTAAACTGAGGCGTAGTTGTTAGTGGTTGGTTGTTTGTTTTTAGAAGGAGTCAGAAAACAAAAGCCAGGAGTCAGAAACCACAAGTCAGAAGATGAAAGTAAAAGCTGACCGCTGACTGCTGACCGCTATCATACCCTTGCCAGCGTCACCTTCTCCGGTTGATCTTGATACTTGCCGCGTCGAGTTTCGTAGCTTACAGCGCAGGGTGCTCCTTCCAAAAAGAGCAATTGAACAACACCTTCGCCCGCATAAATGCGGCAATCAGCGCTAGACGAGTTGGAAAATTCCAGCGTTAAATAACCGCGCCAACCAGCCTCGGCAGGCGTTAAATTCGCAATAATGCCGCAACGAGCATAGGTACTCTTACCAATGCAAACCACCGTCACGTTTTCAGGCACTTCTAGCTTTTCTAGCGCGACCCCTAAGCCGTAAGAATGGGCAGGCAAAATAAAGTGATGTCCGTCCTCACCTGCATGGAGTTGGGCGGGTTCTAGATTGGCAGGGTTAAAGTTTTTGGGGTCAACCACTGTGCCAGGGATGTGCTTAAAAATCCGAAACTCAGAGGGTGAAAGTCTCAGGTCGTAACCGTAACTGCTCAACCCGTAGGAAATAACTGGCAAGCCATCGACTTTTCTAACTAATTGTGGCTCAAAGGGACTAATCATGCCCTGTTCAGCCATTTGTGTAATCCAAGTGTCGTTTTTAATCATGACTGGTTAGGTTGGATGGCTTTGAGTGATGACTATCTTTGTAAAGCTGATAGCTGAACGCTAAAAGCTAAGGCTGATGGCTACGGCGGAGTTCGGTGATTTGATCCGCTACGTCAAGGAGCGATCGCGGCATTTCTGGTCCCGTCAGGATAATATCTACGTGACGCGGACGCTGTTGCAGGAGTGATAGCACCTCTGTATCAGCAATCAGCCCAAAATTGACTGCCAAACTCAGTTCATCCAGCACTACCAGTTCGTATTTACCTTCCAGGACGATCGCCTGCGTATACTCCCACAGCTCCAACAGCGATCGCGTTTCCTCTTCATCCAATTGTGGCGTATCAATGCAGCGCGGCAAATTGCAGCGAATCCAGTCCAGGTTTTGACCCAATTGCACCGGATGCTCGTAGCCTTGACCAATGCCACCCTTGAGAAACTGCACGACCAATACGGGTGTGCCCTGTCCAGCAATCCGCAACGCCTGCGCCATCACGTTGGTAAAAAAGCTGCGATGCGAACACGTAAAAACCTGTACCAGCCCTTCAACCCGATGAGTGAGTTGATGACCGACATCGATCGAGGGGGTTTCGATCTGTGAAACCATAAGCCATATCCAGGTAACGATTAACTGAGATCAGCGCTAGTCTTAAACTTTTTGAAGTACTCAGAATCTAGCGTGATTTGTAGGATTTCTCCCACATCAAACACTATATGTAATAGTCCGTCAAGCATAAGGCACTAATCATACGATCGTGCAGTGGTGTCATGAGAAATGGTGCAAAATAGCCTTGAGCCAAGCAGCAGGAGCCGTCAACCATGAAACTCGTCATTTTGGGAGGACCAGGAGCCGGAAAAGGAACGCAAGCAGAGCAACTGTGTCAATCGTTAGGCATCACTGGGATTTCAACTGGCGATATTTTGCGAAGCGCGGTCGCAGCTCAAACGGAACTGGGCAAGCAGGTGCAAACGCAAGTTGAGCAGGGTGAATTGGTCTCCGATAACAGCATGATTGACCTCATTCGACAGCGCTTGTTGCAACCAGATGTGGCGCAAGGCTGGCTGCTCGAAGGCTATCCTCGCACGGCGTTTCAGGCAGAGGAGCTTGATTTTCTGCTCGATACACTTGACCAGCAGTTGGATTTTGCGATTTTACTTCAGGTTCCCGACTCGGTTTTGGTCAGCCGTTCGCTGACAAGAGCCAGAACTGACGATACCTTAGAAGCAATTCAGCGGCGCATCACTCTCTTTCATGAGTGCACTACGCCACTGCTGGAGTACTACGCTATGCGCGATCGCCTACTCAAGGTCGATGGCAATCAGGCGCTCGCTCAGGTACAGCAAGCAATCGTGCAACAGCTCAAGCCGCAGTAAGAACAGCCGTGCCCCTAGCCCCCTAGCTCTAACCCCTGTATCCTGAGCAAGGGGATTTGAGGCAAACGTATGGCTTGGCAGCGTCCAGATGGTCGACGATCGAATCAGTTGCGTCCGGTGAGCTTTGAGCGCAACTTTACGCGCTTTGCAGCGGCATCGGTGTTAGCAAAATGTGGGGATACGCAGGTGCTTTGTAATGTCTCCATCCAGCCGAAAGTGCCCAGATTTTTGGAAGGTAAGGGGCAGGGCTGGCTAACGGCAGAATATCGTATGCTGCCCGGTGCAACGCCAGAGCGCCAGGAACGGGAGCTAATGAAGCTCTCTGGTCGGACGCAGGAGATTCAACGGTTGATTGGGCGCAGTTTGCGATCGACCCTGGATATGTCGCTGCTGGGCGAACGCACGATCGTCGTTGATGCCGATGTGCTGCAAGCGGATGCTGGTACGCGCACCACGTCCATCACGGGCGGCTTTGTGGCGCTGAAGGATGCACTGGATCAACTGGTGGCAAAGGGGGAACTGGTGCGATCGCCCATCATCCATCAAGTGGCTGCGGTTTCTGTGGGATTGATTGATGACCAACCCTTACTCGACCTCAACTATCCCGAAGATGTCGCCGCCGAGCTGGACTGCAATGTAGTCATGAATGAAAAGCTGGAATTGATCGAAATTCAAGGCACTGCCGAAACAGGTAGCTTTAGCCGTGCCCAACTCAACCGCATTTTGGACACTGCTGAAAAGGGCATTCAGGAGTTGCTAGACGCACAGCTTCGCGCGTTTTAGCCTCTAGCAGGCTTGTTGTCGTGACGACTAAAAGGCGATCGCTAAGGTTTAAAGGATGGCAAAGAGAGTTCTAGCTTACTTCCTAGCTTTCCTCGATCAGTCGAACTGACGTTTAGTTTCATGCTCAGCCCCTAGGCTCTAGTGGCGGCAGTTGTCACAGTGCCCACAGCGTAAGCTCAATGCGTCTGACTCAAACCCAAACGCACCAAGCAAAAAGCGCCAACGACAGTCTCGCGTTTTAAGGTACTCGGTCATCTGTTTGGCAGCCTGAGTGTTCGACTGTCCTCTGCGATCAACGTTTCCAGGCTTCATCACGTAATGGAACGGATCAGACCATTCCAGGTGTCCGGTGCTGTTGAGCAGAGAAAGGGCGATCACGCCATCCTTAAATTGTCTGCTAACGCTAGCGACATCTCCTTGAGTTGGCAATTTGTGGCTAAGTGCCTGCGCCGATCGCTGCTGCTTTTGTGCCTGTTCGACAAAAAACTGTCGTCGCTGTTTGTCTTCTGGATCAAGCCAGCCTGTTGTCTCGCTGATGAGCGTCAGAGCTGTAGCAGGTTTTCCGTCCCGTCCGGCTCGTCCGACTTCCTGCACATACTCTGATAGCAGCAGCGGCGAGTGAAAATGCACGACCCAACGGACATTCGGCTTGTCAATCCCCATGCCAAAGGCGCAGGTGCAGATAACGAAGTGCATTGTGCCACCCAACCAGGCTTTTTCAAGCTGCCGTCGCTCATCAGCACTCAGCCCTGCATGATAGGCTGCCGTCTGAAAGCCCTGCTGCGACAGCCACTCTGCCAGAGTTTCACTATCGCGACGAGTGCGGACATACACTAATCCCGCTTGCCCTAGCTGCGCTTGAATAAACTTCAGCATTTGCTGTCGTCGCTGCCTAGGCGTCCAAACCACCTGCACATTGAGGTGCAAATTGGCGCGGTAGGGATTGAGCCGAAAGACTTCTGGCTGCTGGAGTTGCAGCACTCGCTGAATTGTCTGCTGAGCATCAGGATTGGCAGTGGCAGTGAAGGCTGCGATCGCAATCTTTGTCCCCTCTGGCTTACACTTCAGCAACGCTGGACGTACCACACCCAACCGATAATACGCTGGACGGAATGTATCGCCCCACTGGACCAAGCAGTGAGCCTCGTCCAAAATGAGTCCGTTAATTTTGAGATCGGGCTGACATAACCGCTCCCAGACAGCCTCACTCAGCAGCGTTTCAGGCGAAAGGTAGAGCAACCGCAGACTTTGGTTTTCCAATGCCCACAACGTTTGTCGGCGCTGCTGTTTGGACACTTCACTATGCAGCAAGGCGGCAGGCAAACGGCGTTGGCGAAGTTCCTGCACCTGGTTTTCCATCAGCGCCACCAAGGGCGACACGATGATCGTCAATCCCGCTTGCATCAACGCTGGAAGCTGAAAACAGAGGGATTTTCCACCTCCAGTCGGCATAATGATCAGCGCATCCCGTTGCTCCAGCAAGCACTGGACAATTTCTCCCTGAGGCGATCGAAAATCGTCATACCCCCAAATCTGTTTCAGCTTCGCGCGAATGGTTTCACGTACAGACACAGATGGATGATTCATGCTTGATGCTTCCCTGATGACACGCTTCTGTAGAAGTCATTGCTTCAGAATGCCCAACTTCGCCACGCCGATCGAAGCAGCACACAGGTCGATCAATGTGCTTGGGAAAACGGTCAGTGGTAGGTAAATTCTGCTTGTGGCTAGGAGGTGAATCAACAGGGCTTTATACTAGGTTCACTTTAAGCATGAAGACAATTGACACAACGCAGTGTCATAACTGTTTTCGGATGACCAGACTAGACTGCATCATGCAGTTTTTGATCACGGGTAACGCGTGAACATTACGATACGCCCCTTACCTTCTACCATTGCATCAGAGCTATTGTTGTGTCTCTGGCGGCGAGCGCTGCAAAACATAGAGCTTTTTTGAGGTCGAACCGACAGCCTATTTTCAACGTGTGAAAACACAAAAAGGAGCATCAATACTATGGGAAAAGGCAGGTTAGAAGCATTCAGCGATGGAGTCCTTGCTATCATCATCACGATCATGGTGCTGGAAATGAAAGTGCCGCATAAAGCCGATCTGTCAGGGCTACGTCCGCTAATTCCAGTCTTTTTGAGCTATGTTCTCAGTTATGTCTATATCGGCATCTACTGGAACAATCACCACCACCTATTCCAGGCAGTTCACTCCGTAAAGGGCAGTGTTCTCTGGGCGAATTTGCATTTGCTCTTCTGGTTGTCACTCTTTCCGTTTATGACTGGTTGGATGGGCGAGAACGCCTTTGCTGCCATCCCTGTTGCAGTCTATGGTGTGGTGCTCATGTTTGCCGCGATCGCTTACTTTATTTTGACCCGCGTCCTCATTGCTAATCACGGCAAGGATTCTACTTTGGGAACGGCTATCAGGGAAGACTTTAAAGGTAAGATTTCGGTCATCCTTTATGCGGTGGCAATTCCACTGGCTTTTGTCAATGCGTGGGTTGCCTGCTTAATCTACACTGTGATCGCAATCTTTTGGCTCATCCCTGATCGTCGCATTGAAAAAACTCTCATTCAGTAAGGCGATCGCTCCATTGCGTCAGGTATTAACGACCGTCGAATATTGAGAATGACGAGCCTGATACGCCAATTTCGCTAGTGGGTGAATCAGTTGCAGTAAGCGCCTGCCGCTCATCTATCCGCACATTCCTTTACAATATGTGAAGCAATCTAAGCGAGAAGACAGAATGCGAGTTGCGATCGTGGGCGCGGGGCTAGCAGGTTTGGCAGCAGCCGTTGAGTTAGCCGATGCCGGACATGAAGTAGAAATCTTTGAGTCTCGTCCGTTTGTGGGTGGCAAGGTGGGCAGTTGGGTTGATGCAGACGGCAACCATTTAGAAATGGGTCTGCACGTCTTTTTTGGCTGCTACTACAACCTGTTTGACCTAATGAAAAAGGTGGGAGCCTTTGAGAGTTTGCTGCTCAAGGAACACACCCATACCTTCATCAACCGCGGTGGACAAACCGGGATGCTGGATTTTCGCTTCATCACCGGTGCGCCCTTTAATGGCTTGAAGGCATTCTTCACGACCTCCCAACTTTCGGTGCAGGATAAGGTGCAGAACGCGATCGCCCTTGGCACCAGCCCCATTGTGCGCGGCTTGGTAGACTTTGACGGTGCCATGAAAAGCATTCGCAACCTGGATGGTATCAGCTTTGCCGACTGGTTTCGCAAGCAAGGTGGCTCGAACGGTAGCCTGAAGCGGATGTGGAACCCGATCGCCTATGCCCTCGGTTTCATTGACACTGAAAATATCTCTGCCCGCTGTATGCTCACCATCTTTCAGTTCTTTGCTGCTAAGACAGAAGCCTCAGTGCTGCGAATGTTAGAAGGCTCGCCCCACGAGTATCTGCACAAGCCGATCGTGGACTACCTGGAAGCCCGCGGCACCAAGATCCATACTCGCCGCCGTATTCGTCAGGTTCTCTTTGAAGGCGAAGGCGATCAAACCCATGTCACAGGCTTAGTCGTTACCAAAGATGACACTGAAGAGACGATCGCGGCTGATGCCTACCTCGCCGCCTGCGATATCCCCGGTATTCAACGACTTTTGCCTAGCGAATGGCGTACCTGGAAAGAGTTCGACAATATCTACAAGCTGGATGCGGTTCCTGTGGCGACCGTGCAGCTTCGCTTTGATGGCTGGGTGACAGAGCTGCATGACTCCGCGCAACGCAAACAACTGGATCACGCTACTGGCATTGATAACCTGCTCTATACGCCTGATGCTGACTTTTCCTGCTTTGCTGATATGGCGCTGACAAGCCCCAGCAACTACTACCGCGAAGGGGAAGGTTCTCTACTGCAACTGGTGCTGACTCCAGGCGATCCATTTATCAAACAGAGCAATGAGGCGATCGCGCAACACGTCCTTAAACAAGTCCACGACCTTTTCCCTTCCTCCCGCGACCTCAAGATGACCTGGTACAGTGTTGTTAAACTTGCCCAATCCCTCTATCGCGAGGCTCCCGGCATGGATCCGTATCGTCCTGCACAAAAAACGCCGATCGCCAACTTCTTCCTTGCGGGCAGTTACACCCAACAAGATTATATCGATAGCATGGAAGGAGCGACCATCTCTGGTAGACAGGCCGCACAAGCGATTCTGGAACCAACAGGGCACAAGGTTCAAGGCATGGGATTGTTTAACTACTAGGGAAGAGACAGAAAGGCTAAACGCTAAAGGCTGAAAGTATTGCCAGTAGTCAAATCAACTCAAAACTCAAAACTCATAACTTTTCCCTCATGTCCAACTGGCTCGAACACAGCGTCCAAGTAGAAGTTGATGCCCCGATCGAAGTTGTCTGGGGTCTTTGGTCTGACCTGGAGCAAATGCCCCGCTGGATGAAGTGGATTGATTCTGTCAAAGTCCTTGAAGACCAGCCTGAACTGTCGCGCTGGAAATTGGCAACGGGAGGTTTGGAGTTTACCTGGCTCTCTCGCATTGCGAAGGTGGTGCAGAATCAAATTATTCAATGGGAATCAGTCGATGGGTTGCCCAACCGGGGTGCGATTCGCTTTTACGATCGCGGTGACAAAGGCAGCATCGTCAAAATGTCCGTCGGCTACGCGATTCCTGGCTTTCTCGGTCAACTCCTCGATAATCTCTTCATTGGGCGAGTGGTGGAATCAACGCTGCACGCAGATTTAGAGCGGTTTCGGCAATATGCGCTCCAAGCAAAAGCAAATCTGTAAGTTTTAGGCTGACACTCCAATGAGCTAGCCATATGAACTGAAGCGGTATGGCTTTGCTGACGTGCTTAGTCGAAGCAAAGGATGAAAGCATTAGTGTCTTGCCCTAAGCGTTAGAACAGTACAAGTCTTCTCGGCAGCGTTCTGAGCCGTGAGCCAAAGGGTTGGCTCACGCCATGACACCTATCTTTTTGCTCACGAAGCCTATAGCAGCTAGCCCAAAACGATAGACTGAAGTTTCTCAGTTGACAACACTTTTTTAAGTCGATCGCCAGGTTTAACCTAACGGAGTACGCTCAAGCTTGACGGCTCAATGCTAACTGCCATGCAATTTGCTAACCGCCTTAACTCGCTACAGTCCAATGTGTTTGCCGATATGGATCAGGCAAAAGCTAGAGCTAGAGCAGCAGGGCAGACTTTGATTGACCTTTCCTTAGGATCGTCTGACTTGCCTGCTGATGCGTCTGTGCTGGATGCGATCGCTCGTTCCCTACCTGACCCAGAGACGCACGGCTATCTCCTGTTCCACGGCACATGGGCGTTTCGGCAAGCGGCAGCTACCTGGTACACCCAGAAGTTTGGCGTTGCCGTTGATCCAGAAACAGAAGTTTTGTCGCTGATCGGTTCTCAAGAAGGCACTGCACATTTGCCTTTGGCGATTCTCAATCCCGGCGATTTTGCGTTACTGCAAGATCCTGGCTACCCGTCTCATGCAGGCGGCGTTTATTTAGCAGGTGGGCAGATCTATCCCATGCCACTGCATGCCGATCACGGCTTTCTACCTGCGTTTGAGGATATCCCTGCCCCTGTGCTGGCGCAAGCACGCCTGATGGTATTAAGCTATCCTCATAATCCCACGACCGCGATCGCGCCCTTGTCTTTCTTTCAGTCTGCGGTCGCCTTTTGTCAGCAGCATAATTTAGTGCTGGTACATGACTTTCCGTATGCAGATTTCGTGTTTGACGGGGTTCAGCCACCCTCTATACTGCAAGCCGATCCTGATAAGACGGTTTCGATCGAGTTTTTTACCATGTCCAAGTCCTACAACATGGGCGGATTTCGGGTGGGGTATGCGATCGGCAATGCGGCTCTTATTCGGGCGCTGCGACAGGTCAAGACGGTGGTTGACTTTAACCAGTATCGAGGGATCTTAAATGGGGCGATCGCTGCCTTAACGGGATCACAAGCGAACGTTGAGGCAAGTGTCAAAATCTTTCGTCAGCGTCGTGATGCATTTGTAGACGCACTGCATCAGATTGGTTGGGAGGTACCCTCACCAGCTGCCACAATGTACGTTTGGGCAAAACTACCGGAACCCTGGGCAACGCAATCCGTCCATTTTTGTACCCAGCTAGTCAAAGCGACGGGTGTAGCCGTCTCGCCTGGTGCTGGCTTTGGTAAGTCTGGTGAAGGGTACGTGCGATTTGCTCTGGTTCACGAACCCGCCATTTTAGAGACAGCCGTGGCTAGAATCGCTGACTTCTTGCATTCCCACTGATAAGGCAGCGATTCCTTATAGAGCAAGGTACAGGTGAGTAGGGAAGCTGGCATCAGCAAGTGCCGCAGTAAGTAAAAACCGCTATAACGCTGGCTTTCAACCTGTTTGTCTTCATCTAAACTTCATTAGATTGAACCGTGACTTTACCAATTCAAGCGCATCCGGGTTTATACTTGAAAATGTAGAAAGTAATTCAGGCGAACGGTAAACCTACTGAGAAGACAGGACTTGATAAGATGCCCTGTCAGTAGCTATGGCTCGCGGAAATGTTTTCACAATCTATCATGAGAGGCTAAGGGGGCAGTTTTGCCCCTTTTTTTTGGCTGTATGGCTTCACTCATAGCAGTCGAAGAGAAAGTAAGGACAGACATAAACTTGAAACTTCCTCTAAGCAAGGGCTTCTATTTAGCCTTCATCTTTTTGCTATGCCTTTGCTTCACCAGACGCAATAAGCTTGTTGCTTGACTGCTAGCTCCTTACAGCTTTGTACTGTCGCTCATACTTCCTAAGCAAATAGAAGCTTTAAGTAGGAGGGTTAAATTAAGAAACTGTTTGTAAATGTATGTGAAGTAGAAGACAACTACGGTCACAAAGGCGCGATACCAGAAGAGTGACATCTACATGGCTTGAGGATATGAGTCAGCCTTACTACGACAGTGACCTGACCGATGAG